>JBDGUD010000006.1:0-61231 GCA_042216165.1 Halanaeroarchaeum sp. | reverse complement strand
TCGAGTGGATGTGGAACGAGAGCATCCCCGACCTCGTCGACGACCTCTTCGAGCACAACGGCCCCCACGGCGGACCCAAGGAGACGGCGCTGATCCAGCACGTCGCGCCCGAACTCGTCCACGAGGACCGCCTCGAGGACGCGCGCGACGGGGGGCTCGTCGACATCGCGGACGCCGACAGCCGCCGGCACGGCGCCCGGACCTTCTACGACTCCATCGACAACACCGCGAACGGCGTCCTGGGCGATCAGACCGACGCCACGGCGGAGAAGGGCGAGCGGCTGTTCGCGGCCGCGAGCGATCAGCTGGTCGCGCTCGTCGAGTGGCTGGCCGAGCGCGACCGGGAGGCCCTGCTGCCCAGCGACCACGTCTGACGCTGCCGCGGGACCCCCGTTGCCCTACTCCCTCGGGTCGAAGACGGTGGCCGCGGCCGTCGTTCGGATCCCGTGCTCGGCGTCACCGACCGACCGCGGAACCTCGTCCGCCCGGTAGCGCGACCGGAGCGCGGCGGTCACGGCCTCCCGGACGCAGGCACGGGCTGCCGCCCCCACGGCGGTCGCGCTCCCCGCGAACGTCGCCGGCTCGCCGTCCGGGTTCGCCCCGACGACGGCCGCGTCCGTCGTGGTGCCGGGGACGTCGGCCAGCGCTGTCAGGGTCGCCGTCTTGGCCTCGACCGCGACGCTCAACAGGGTCGCCAGTCCCCCGTCGTCGAGCGACCGGTCGGTCGCCACGACGAGGTTCACCGTGCCCGACCCGGGCCGATCCGGCGCGGCGTTCGATGGGTCGTCGGCCGCGCCCGGTGGATCCTGGGGGAGCGTCGCGGGGTTCGAGAGGCCGACGGTCGCGTAGGCGGCCACGTCGTCGAGACGCGCGCCCACCAGGTGGTCCATCGACACGCCCGTGAGGAGCGTCGGTCCGGGCACCTCGAAGCCGGCCGAGGACAGTCGGTCGGCGACGTACGCATCGAGGTCGGTCCGGTCCCACCCCGACGGGACGGTCACGTTGTACGCGGCGTCGGCGTCGCGGAAGCCGCCGTTCCAGCCGGTGGACAGCCAGCGGGTCCCCGGGCGGTGCAGTCGAAAGACGCCGTCGCGGACTGTCCCATCAGTCATCGAGGAGCACCGCCTCCAGCCGACGGTTCTCCGCCGGCAACCTGACCGCCACGCGGACGTGGGCGTCGAGGCCAACGAACGACCGCGCGTCCCTGATCGCGATTCCCGCGTCGTCCGCCCGATCGATGACGGCGGCGACCGGTTCGTCGACGACCTCGAGCAGCAAAAACGGGGCCGCCGAGGGAGACACACGGAACCGCTCGGCGAGCGTCTCGCGCATCCGCTCGCGCTCGGTCGCGACCCGCTCTCGCGTCTCCCGAACGAAGGCGGTCTGACCCACGACGTGAGCGCCGACCGCGAGCGCCGGTGCCCCGAGGTTCCAGGGTCGCCGTGCGGCCTCGAGTCGCGACAGGCTCTCGTCCCGTGCCACCGCGAAGCCGGCACGGAGACCCGGGAGGCCGAACAGTTTCGTCAGCGACCGGGCGACGATCGCGCCGGGGGTGCCGGCAACGGTCTCTCGGTCGGTGAAGCCGAGGAACGCCTCGTCGATCAGAACGGGCGTCCCGGCCCGTCTCGCCTCCCGGACGAACCCGACGAGTCGCTCTCGATCGTAGACGGTCCCGGTCGGATTGTTGGGGTTGCAGACGACGGCCACGTCGTAGGCGGTCGGCTCGCCGGCCAGCACCTCGTCCGCTGGCACCCGTACGGGCGTCGCCCCCTGCAGTCGGACCTCGCGCGCGTACTCGCCGAATCCCGGCGCCGGCACCAGCACCCGGTCGTCGGGATCGAGGTGGGTGGCCAGCGCCAGTCGAATGGCGGCCAGTCCCCCCGGCGTCGGCACGACGGTCTCCGGGTCGACGTCCACGTAGTCGGCCGCAGCCCGGCGGAACGCCTCCGGCGGCTCCGGCGGATACCGACGCGACGGGGGGAGGGCGTCCCGGTACACGGACTCGACGCCCGGCGGCGTCTCCGGGTTGACGTTGGCGCTGAAGTCCAGTCTGTCGTCGTCGACCCCGCCGTGGGGCACTCGATCGACGGTGTCGACGCTATCGGGATCCATCGCCCCCCACCAGCCGTTCGTAGGCGTCCACGACCCGCTCGACCACCGCCTGGAGGGGGACCCCCGCCCGGTCGGCGGCCCAGAGCGCGCCGCCCATCCCGACCCCCTCTTTCGCCTCGCCCGCCCGGTAGCGTTCGAGGGCGACGTGGTCGACGGCGTCGAAGCCCGGGTCAGTGGCGATCAGCGAGACGTCGAGCGCGTCGGCGAGCGACCGGAGGTCAGCCGAGTCGTCCCCGAGGACGAAGGGGGTCGTCGCCACGGCGAGCGACGCGTCGACGCCCGCGTGCCGCGCCAGCGCCGCCGCGGCGAGCATCTGCGACCCGCCCGCGAGGACCACCTCCGTGTCGGTCCCGGTCGCGCCGGCCACCATCCCGGCGACCGTCGCCAGCACCGGGTCGCCGGCCCGTCCGAGAGCCTCGATCGGCCGCCCCGCCAGGTCGCCCCGCTCCACGTCGCTCGCCCGGAGCGCCTCCGCGACGACGGTGCGTTTCCGGTCGATCGGATTCTCGACCAGGGAGGACGAGACCTCGAGCGGTTCGCCCAGCGCGGCGAGGACGCCCATGGCCGTGGTGGTGCCGCCGGGGACGCTCTCGCCGATCAGCAGTTCGTCCTCCGGCACGGCGCGACCGATCGACGCGCCGGTCTCGTAGGCCGCGGACGCGTCGGGGACCGGCTCGGCCGCTCTGACGTCGTCCCCGGGGGCGACCCCGACGTCGACCGTCGGGGCGGCGGTCGGCCTCGCGAGACCGGCGTCGAGAACGGTCGGTTCCACGCCGAGCGTATCGAGTGCCGCCGCGGTGACGAGCGACGGGGTCGGACAGCCCGACGGACTCACCGGGACCGCCGGGGCCCGTACCGGTCGCCCGTAGGTCACGATCTCCGCGTCGGCGGAGGGCGTGTGCCACATCGCCCGCGGATTCGCCCCGGCGGCGCTGATCCCCTCGATCGTGGCCGTCTCGGTCGTCCCGACGACGACGGCGAATCTCACGCCAACCCCTCCGCCCGTCGTCGGTCGTCGGGTCGATTGACGTTCGCGGCGAGACGCGGATCGGACAGCACGAGCGATCGGTCCTCCTCGGACGCGCCGACCACGTTGACCCCGGTCGGCACGACCTGACGCCCCTCGATTTCGGCGGTCGTGTCCACGCTCGCCTGGACCCGCTCCGCGATCGACAGTGGAACGTAGACCGCCGTGGTCTGGCCCCCCGACAGCCGGCGCACCCGATCGACGAGCGCCCCGGTCAGGAGCGGAAGGTCCGCGGCGACCGTCAGGGCGGGGCGGCCGACCTCCTCGAGCGCGATCGAGAGGTCCGGGACGTATCCCGCTCCCGGCGTCTCGACCGTCTCGGCGGCGACGTGCTCGGCCGTCTCCGGCGTGTGCGGCGAGACGGCGACGATCACGTCTTCGATCGAACTCGAGCGAACGGCGGCGAGAACGCGGTCCACCATGGGCACTCCGCCGACCGACACCAGCGGTTTCTCATCAGCGCCGAGGCGAGTGCCCGGACCGCCCGCCATCACAACTGCGTCCACGCGATCACCCCCGCCAGGAGCCCCGCGAGCCGGGCGACCTCGTTCGCCGCCCCGAGTGCGTCGCCGCTGGTTCCGCCGAGCCGTTCGGTCGCGAGCCACAGCGGACCGAGTCCCGCGACCGTTCCGGCGACGAGTCCCACGGCGGCGGCCGGCGAGGGCCACGCGAGAGCCGCAGCCGGGAGAGCCGCGATCGTCCCGACGCCGACCGACGCCACCGTGGCGTGTTCTCCGACCGTCGCGCCCAGTCCCTCGTGGCGCGGCGATCCGGCGGCCAGTCCGATCGTCATGGACAGTTTCGCCGCGACCTCGGCGGCGACGACGATCCCGGCGACCTCGAGGCCGCCGCGACCGAGCGCGGTCCCCGCGGCGAAGAGGCCGAGGAGGACGAGCCCGAGCGCGAGACCGCCGCCGACGCCGACCCTCTCGTCGCGGAGCGCGGCGATCCTGGCCTCTCGGGGCCCGTGGACCGCGATCGCGTCCGCCAGATCGGTGAGGCCGTCGACGTGGTTGATCCCCGTGAGCAGGTAGACCCCGAGGACGAGGGCGAACCCACCGACGGCGTTCGCGGGGAGGGCGGTCACGAGGGCGGCCAACGGGAGGCCGAGGAGGTATCCCACGATCGGAATCGTCGCCGGTCGCCGCCTGAACGCGTTCCACGCTCGCTCGTCCATCCCCACCGGGAGGACCGTAAGGAAGCCGATCGCTCCCCGCAACGCACTCAACACCACGCGATCACCCCGGCCGTGCCGCCGGCGAGCAGGCCGGCCACGGTCGCGATCCGGATGCCCCTCCGTGCGCGCGTCACGTCGGGCAGCGGGCGGGACGGGCCGAGTCGGTATGCGTCGGGTTTCCGCAGGCCGCTGTCGAGCACGACGGCCATCGTCGCCATCGGCCAGCCCGAATTTGGGGAGTCCGGTTCCCGCGCCCAGCGTCGGGCCGCGACGACGGCCGTGGGTCGTCCGGCGGCGACCGCGAGGAGCACCGCGGCCACCCGTGCGGGCAGCCACTGGGCGGCGTCGTCGAGGCGGGCGCTCGCTCGTCCCAACGGCTGCTCCCGGTATCCGAGCATCGAATCGAGCGTATCGACGGCCTTCACCCACGTCGCCGCGCCAGCCGCGACGGGCAGCGAGAGAACCGATCCGAGCGCGAACGCGAGCACGGGACCGGTCAGCCCGTCGGCCAGGTTCTCGGCGACGCTCTCGACTGCCGCACTACGCAGGTGCGCCGGGTCGAGCGCATCGGTGTCACGGCCGACGAGCGCCCGGACGGAGTCGGCCGCCCGATCCGGATTTGAGGAGGTCTCGGCGACCACCGTCTCCGCGACCGTCCGCAACCGGCGGAGACTGACGGTGGTGAAGAGGAGGACCCCGGCCACCACGCTCTCGGCCAGTGGACCGACCGTCGCGGCGCCCGCGACGACGCAGGCCGCCAGCCCCGCACTCACGAGCGGGACAGCGAATGCCACGAGACCGCCGACGAGCACCGGCCGGGTCCAGTCGCGGTCCAGCGCGTCGATCGCGGTCCCGAGGTGAACGACGGGGTGGAGGGGCTCCGGCGGTTCCCCCGCCGCCGCGTCGAGGGCGAACGCGAGTCCGATTGCCCCCGCGGCGGCGACGGTCACGGTCGCCCCTCCACCATCGTCGGGACCGACTCGAGCGGCGTCTCCTCGATCGAGACGAACCTCGCCCCTGCCGAGGGGGCGCCGCCGTCGGTCGCCGGGTCGTCACCGACGTGGATCAACTGCGAGGCCGGCACCGACAGCGCGTCGGCGACGGCGCGAAACGCGCGCGGATCTGGCTTCCGCCACCCGCACCCGACGCTGGTGACGACGGCGTCGATTCGTTCCCCGGGCAGCGACGCCCGCTCGACTGCCCTCGTGGCGAGACCGGGGACGGCGGTGTTCGACAGGACGCCGACCGGCCCACTCTCGCTGGCGGCCGCGACGGCGGTCGCCGCGCCGTCGCGAGCGACGACGGACGGGTCGAAGGCCGCGTCGACCGCTCGCTCGATCGCGCCCCGCTCGGCGTCGGCGTCCCGTCCTGCGGTCAGTGCGGCCTCCACGTGGTCGTAGAGAGACCGCTCGACGCCCTCGGGGACGTCGGCCGTGGGACTGGCGTACCGCTCGTGCCAGTCGGACGGGACGGAGACGTCTCGCTCGCGAAGCGCGGCGGCCACGGCGGCCGCCGGATCCGGCGGGGGGTCGACCGCAACGAGCGTCCCGAAGAGGTCGAAGGAGAGCGCCGCTCCCTCGTTTCCGTCCGGCGACGGCATGCTCAGCCCCGGAGGCGGATTCCGGCCGCGAGCAGAGTCAGCGACGCGAGAGCGGTCACCACGCCCAGCCCCGGCGTGCTCGTGCTGGTCGTCGACTGGCTGGTGGTCTCACTCGTCGAACGCGTCGTCGTCTCGGTCGCGGTCGTCGTCGTGGTGGTTCGGTTCGCTGCCGCAAACGCCTCCGGGTGGAGCGTCTTCGCGAGGCGTTCGACGACCGCGACGGTTCTCGGGGCCGGCTGGTTCAGGTAGTCGGCGTTCAGCGTCAGCACCTGTCCGGACTGGACCGCCGTCGTCTGGTTGTACGCGTCGGGAAGGGGACCGGCGTTGCTGCTCCGGAGAATCCACGACGGGTCCCGGGTCACGACGACCTCCGAGCTGATTCGCCGGTAGCCCCGAATGCCGGCCGCTGCGGCGACGTTGCGCCCTCCCGCCGTCTCGATGACGGCGTGGATGAACGTCCCGGACCCGGCGGTGTAGGAGCCGCCCATGTAGTAGAGGACGGGCGGCCGCTCGGTTCCCGCGACGGCCTCCCGGACCCGTTCGAGCGAGCGCTTCATCTCGCGCGCTCGCTCGTTGGCGCCCTCACAGGCGCCGACGAGGCGGCCGATCCGCCTGGTCTTCTCGGCGACGTCCGCCAACGACCGCGCCTTCGAGAACCGGACCACGGTCAGCCCCGACTGGCGGAGTTTCTCGACCGTCTGGTTGCCGATGACGTTCGGGGCCAGGACGAGGTCCGGGTCGAGCGCGACCACCTCCTCGACGACCACGTAGGAGAGGCCTCCGCCGGAGACGTTCGTCCGCGAGGAACTCCCCTCGAGGTAGTCCGCGTACTTCGTGAGACCGATCACCTTCTCGCGTGCGCCGATCTCCCACATCGTCTGGGCCGCACTGGGGGCCGCAGTGACCACCGTCTCCGGTTCGGACTGGATGGTCACCTCGGTCCCGGTCGCGTCGGTCACCGTCACGGGGAACGAACAGTCCGTCGTCTGCGCGGTGCCGGCGCCGGCCACCGGGGTGGCGACCGTCCCCGCGACGGTCGCCAGCACGACGACGAGGACGAGTATCGGTCGGAGTCGCGTCCGTGCAGTCATCGTCGGGGCAATCGCCCCTGATCAACATAAGTTTACCTAACTCAATCAAATTTGTAGTCGTCGTGCCCACCGTCGAGGGCGCCCTCGACCGTCTTGATGAGGTCGCCCTCCCCGACGACCGCGGCCCGGGAGCGCAGTGTCGCGTAGAGATCCGCCGCCGCCTCGCCGGCGAAGTTCCGGTCCGCGAAGGGGCGTTCCTCGACGATCACCACGTCGTCCGCGGCCGTCGCCGCGCGGAGGTTCCCCAGGTTGCCCACGCCGATCTCGACGTCGGCGACGACGGTGAGCGCTGCCTCCTCCACCCGGTCGCGGACGGCGGCGGTCTCGCGGTCGTCCATGTGCTCGCCCGGTCCCAGCGTCACCGCGTCGATGCCGAGGAGTCGCGCCGTCTCCAGGTCCGAGTCCCCCTCGTGGAGCGCGCCGGCGGAGACGTCGAAGCCGGCGGCGGAGAGCAGGTAGAGCAACCGGGCGCTGGTGCCTCCGCCCCCGATGACGTGCACCCGCTCCCGGGAGGCGTCCCTCGCACCGGTCGGGAGCGCCATCACGTAGACGGAGCCGGTCACGGGGTGACTCGTGACCACCGCCTGGGTGCCGAAGGCCGTCTCGAGGGTCTCTTCGGTGAGGACGTCCGCGGGGTGGCCCTGGGCGAGCACCGCCCCGTCGCCCAGGAGGACGAGTTCGTCGCAGTAGTGTGCGGCCAGGTTGAGGTCGTGAATGGCCGCGAGGACCGTCTTCCCCTCGTCCACGAGCGAGCGCACGATCTCGAGCGTGCGGATCTGGTGGTGGATGTCGAGGTTCGCCGTCGGCTCGTCGAGCAGGAGGACCGCCGTGTCCTGTGCGAGGGCGCGGGCGAGCATGGCCCGCTGGCGCTCACCGCCGCTGACCTCGCCGATTGACCGGTCTGCGAGGTCGGCGACGCGGGCCCGGTTCATGGCCGCCTCGACCCGGTCCTCGTCGGCGCGCTGGCCGAGGGACAGTCGCGACCGGTACGGGGTTCGCCCCATCGCGACGACGTCCCGGACGGAGAAGTCGAAGGCGAGGTTCGTGTCCTGAGGGACGACGGCGACCCGGCGGCTGACGCCGCTCGAGGAGAGGCGGCGGACGTCGGTCCCCTCGACGAGTACCTGCCCGGACGTCGGCGAGCGGACCGTGCTGATCGTCTGGAGGAGGGTGGTCTTGCCCGCGCCGTTCGGGCCGATGAGCCCCACGAACTGCCCCTCCTCGACCCCCACCGAGACGTCCTCGAGCACCTGATCGCCTCCCAGGTGGACGGTGACGTCGTCCACCTCGATGGGCCGCGCGTCCGGGTCCGTCCGCGGTTCCGCCCGCTCCCCCGCGAACCGCTCTGCGACGGCGGACAGGACGCTGGCGGTCCCGCGGGCGTTCACAGCGCGTGCACCTCCCGGCGGCGGAGCAGGAAGAGGAAGAACGGTGCGCCGAGGGCGGCGGTGACGATGCCGACGGGGAGTTCGGCGGCGCCGCTCCTGGCGATCGTGTCGGTCGCGACGAGGAAGGCGGCGCCGGCGATGGCGCTGGTCGGCAGGAGGATCCGGTGGTCGGGGCCCACCAAAAGGCGCATGACGTGGGGGACGATGAGGCCGACGAAGCCGATGACGCCCGCGACCGCCACCGCGGTGGCGGTCAGCAGACTGGACAGGCCGAGGAGGATCCGCTTCGTCCGCTCGACGTCGACGCCGAGCGTCTGGGCCTCCTCCTCGCCGAGCAGCAGGACGTTGAGGTCCCCGGCGTACCAGAGCAGGGGGACGAACAGCGCGGGGACCACGACGAGGGAGATTCGAACCTGCGCCCAGGTGGCGTTGTGGAGGTGGCCCATCATCCAGTAGATGGCCTGCCTGAGGCTCTGGCCGCTGTGCACGAGCATGAACGATATGACCGCGCCCAGGAACGTCTGGACGGCGACTCCCGCGAGCAGGAGCGTCGCGACGGGGGTGCGCCCGTCCTCGGAGGCCAGGACGTAGACGCCGAAGGCGGCGGCGACCCCCGTCACGAACGCGGCCGTGTGCAGGCCCAGACCGATGGGGAGGGTGATCGCCGCGACGGCGCCGACGGCGGCCCCCGAGGAGACCCCGATGATCGACGGGTCGGCCATCGGGTTGCGGAAGAAGCCCTGCATGACCGCCCCGGCGCCCGAGAGCGCGAAGCCGACCAGGGCGCCGAGGAGGATCCGGGGTAGCCGGATGTCCACCACGATGGTCGCCATCGGATCCGAGACGGCGAAGGAGAAGGGATGGACGGTCCGCACGGTGAGGACGGGGAGGAGTCCCCCGCCCGGGTCCGCGAGCGTCTCGCCGCCGGCGAGCCCGACCGAGGTCGGGATCACCGCCGCGTTGAGCAGCGCCTTGACCGTGGTCGACGGTGGGACCGACACCGGGCCCACGCCGGCGCTCGCGACCACCGTCGCCGCGAGGAGGGCCAGCAATCCCCCGATCCACCCGACGTGCTGGGTGGCCGATCGCATGTGTACCAGTCGAGTTGCATTAGGTAAATATGTATTGTATTGTCCGCCGACGCCCGCCTCTGGGGGCAGGTGAGGCCGGATCCGGAATCCTGCACGAACCATTATCGGTGTTCTCAGGATGCTGGAACGTTGTCCCGGGTTTTTACTCGTGTCGTGGGTGGTACCTCACATGGGGAGTTCCGCATCGCGTTTGCAGACCCGGGCGGCCGCCACCGGGCCGCTCGACGTTCGACTGTCGGTGGATCCCGACGCGGACTGCGTCTGTCCGCTGACGTCGTGCAGCGCGATATCGGCTCGCCAGTCGGTGTCCGGGGAGGACTCCGGGAGTACCTGTCGGCTGGTCATCGACTCGGGTCAGGGGGCCGAGTACGAGACCGTCGAAATTTGTGAGGCCTGTCCCTGTCCGGTCTTCGACCGGCACGACTGCGTCCACGAGCTGCGGGACGTTCGGGACGACAGCCTCCTCTTCTCGGTCACCATCCCCGACCGGACCCACCTCGCGCCGCTGATCGACGATCTCCGGGACACCGACGCGACCGTCTCGGTCAACCGGATTCTCACGTCGGGCGGCGACGAGGAGGCCGAACCGGGCCTCACCGACAAGCAACGCGAGGCGTTCCTGATCGCCGTCGAGGAGGGCTACTACGACCGGCCAAGGGGTGCGACGCTGGACGACATCGCCGAGGAACTGGAGATCACATCCTCCGCCGTCTCGCAGCGACTGACGGCGGTCAAGCGGCGACTCGTGCGCCTGTACGCCCAGCGGTACGACGACAAACTGTCGCGGTGACAGCCACCGTTCGACGCGGCCGCGTACAAATATTCCTCAATATAGCAGCCGAACTGATAGTTGACTGACCGTCGAACCGACGAGCGATGACGGACCGATACCGGTTCGATTGCTCGTCGTGTGAGATCGACATCGTCGTCGATGCCGGGGTCCGTGCGGACTTTCTGGAGAGCGGCTGTCCGATATGCGGCTCGCCGTCACACCGCGAGCACTTCGAGGAGCTGGATCCGGAGGCGGAGGAGATCGACTGAGTGGCCGCGGGCCCCGGGCCGGACGGCCGGACGCGGCGCTGGCGCGATCGCCGCTTTCTCACCCCCACTTGAATGACTTCATATGCTCGGGAGGGGAGTAAGTGGTTCTGCCCCCTTCGTTCGAGTGAGACTCATGGCACGCGAAATTTCGCGCGACCTCGCCGACTCGCTCGAGAAACACCGGGGGGACCAGGCCGGTTCGTCCGGCACCCTGGTGTTGAGCGACGACGAGGGCTACGTGGGCGACGAGATCATGATCCTGGGGCGCAACCTCCCCCCGAACGTCGAGTGCACCCTCCTCTGGCACACGACCCGTGGCGACTGGGGCGTCGTCCAGGGCAACGAGGTCAAGGGGCCGCAGTACCGGGGGCACGTCGAACGGATCGCCACCGTCACGACCGACGGGTCGGGCCAGTTCGACGAGAAATACGAGATCGGGAAGGACTACGGCGGTGCCCACACCATCGAGGTGCAGGGCCCCGACGGCGGAACGATGGCACGGACGGAGTTCGAGATCCTGCCCTGGTTCGAGCTCCAGAACGACACGGCCAGGATGGGCGACACCTTCGAGATCAAGGGCTACGGGCTCGGCCCGAACCCCCTGACGAACAACTACCAGGTCACCTGGGACAACGGCATGGTCGGGTTCATGACCGGCGTGATGAACAACGGGACTGCCACCGCCCGCGTCCGGGCCACCGGCCACGCCGGCGAACACGTCCTCCAGGTGTGGCGCAACTACCGGGGGGTGCCGTTCCTCCAGAACAACACCCAGTCGCCGTACGGGCCCGTGGCCGGGGGCCGACAGTCCGTCTGGACCGTCGAGGTGACCGAACCGGACGAGCGGCCACGCACCGCGTGGGTCGATCAGCAGTTCGACGAGACTCCGCTGGAGGTCCACTACCCCCCGATCGACGAGGACACCGAGGCCGCCCTCGAGATCACGCCGACCTCGGGCCAGCCGGGCACGACGGCGTTCATCAGTGGCTCTGACTTCCCGGCGAACGAGGAGGTCGACCTGGTCTGGCACCGCCACGAGGGCCACCGCGTGAAGGGCATCCCGATCGAACCGGTGCCGAAACACGACGTCCTGCCGACCGTCACGACCGACGACGACGGGTCGTTCCAGGTCGAGATCGAGATCCCCTCCGACGTCGGTTCGACCCGCCCCGTCACCGCCGAGGTCGGCGGCCGATCGGTCGCCGTGACCGGCTTCATGATGCAACCCGACATCCTCGACATCTCGCCGACGAAGGGCCCGGTCGGCACCGAGATCGACATCAAGCTCCAGTCCGTCGGCTGGACGATCTACGAGAACGCGCCGTATTTCGTCTACGACAACAAGCCCGTCGGCTACGTCTGCGGGGTCGACGACGAGGAGGCGAACGGCGTCACCCATCTCAAGTTGCGCGCCTCCGGCGAGCCCGGCCTCCACTTCATCGACGCGTATCCCTGCATCTTCGAGACCACGGAGGACGAACCCGACGTGGAGATCAAACCCCACCTCTCGTACCTCGACAATCACCCGATGCGGCCGCTGCCGGCCTTCCACTTCACGTTCGAGGTCACCGAGGAGTAGTCCGTAGGTCTGCCCGAGCTCCCATCCGTCGACCGGGGCCAACCGCGGCCGTCAGCCGGTTTCGTTCGACTCGAACTCCCGCTCGAGTTCGGCCTCGCCTCCGCCAGCGCTCACGCGGACCTCCAGTTCTTCCCGGGCCGGGACCGAGACGACGAGTTCGCCGCGATCGTTCGTGGTCCCGACGACCTCGTCGTTCACCTCCACGGTCGCGTTCGGTACGGGGTCACCGGCGCGGGTGACCGCGACCGTGACGTTCTCGCCCCGGGTCACGTTGCCCAGCAACTCGACGGCGAGGGTCCCGTTCGCTGCGGGGTCGGTCTCGTGCGCCCGTCGGTCCACGCTCCCCTCGCTGGCGTTCTCCCCGTCATCGTCGTCACGCCCGTCGCGGTCCTCGCCGACCTCCTCGATCGGAACGTCGGTCCCGGATTCGCTCACGACCGGTCTGAGGACGTACTTCCCGCTCTCGCCGGCCTCGTGGACCGTGACGTCGAAGACGAACTCGACGTCGGAGCCGTTCCCGACGGTGAACCGCTTCTGGACGTGCAACTTCTCGCTGGGGAGCTTCACGCGGACGGTCTCCCCGGAATCGAGCGTGGCGTTCACGGCGCCGACGTACACGAAGACCGTCCCGAAGGTGCCGTTGGGGACGTCGTACCGGTCGATGAGCGTCGCGTTCGCGCCCTGGAGTTCGGTCAGGTCCACCGTGGCGTTGTCGACGTCGCGCTCGGCCCACCCGCCCCCGGCGTCGGCGGTCCGCTCGAAGCCGACCTGCGTGACCGTCACGGTGAGATTTCTGAAGTCCCCGATGGCGTTCCGCTCGTCGCTGATGTAGAAGGCAACGCTCCCGCCGTCGGTCGCGCCGGTGGCGGTCGTCGCCGTCGTCGTGTCCGTCGGTGCCCGCGTCGTCATTCCCGTGGTGGCGCCGGCACAGCCCGCCACGAGGACCACCGCAACGACCGCGAGGGTCTCGATCGGATGCCCCGTCATGGATGGTCCTACCGCGCCCCGGGATGTTCAAACGACCACATCGTTCGCCCCAATTTCGCCGGGTTGTGGCGGATTTTTGGGCGTGGACCGGACGTGAGGGCTGGTGTCGGCGTCCCACCCGTCACAGGGGTGCGAGTCCGTCGTCGCTCAGCCGTCCACGACCGCGTCGAGGAACGCCTCGAGACCCGATTCGTACTCCCGACCCCCGACAGCGTCGCGCTCGACCAGCAGTTTCGCCTGGAGGTCGGCCCCCGCTTCCCGCATCCGACCGGCGAGCGAGCGGGCGAACCGCCGCTCGTCGAAACCGCCGTAGGTGACGAAGAGACCGGCCGGGACCCCCTCGGCGCGGAGTCGGTTCACGAACGCCGTGACCGGGGGACAGGAGAGCGTCCACTTGGGCGACCCGAGGAAGAGGGCGTCGGCGGCCCCGAGGTCGGTCCGGATCGGTTCGATAGGCACCGTCGCGCCGGGGACGAACGAGCGCAGGAGCCAGTTCGCGTACCGGCGCTCGGTCGTGGGTTCGATGGAGAGACGTTCGGGGGACGCCAGCCGCTCGACGAGGTCGTCCGCGACCCGCCGGGTGGTCCCCGTGCGGGAGTAGGAGACGACGACCTGGCGGCCGGCGAGGTCCGGCCCGTCCGGACCGGGCTCGGACGGCATCACTGCCAGGTGACGACCAGTTTCTCGAGGCGGGAGACCGCCCCGAAGATCACGAGTTCGGTCGTCGAGACGGTCATGATCGCCGCGAACATCTTCGCGGTCTCCAGGTTCGAGTTGTAGGAGAGGATGAGGTAGCCGATGCCCCGACTCCCGATGAGGAACTCCCCCACGATGGCGCCCGTGAACGCCAGGATGATGCAGATCTTGAGGCCGGCGAAGACGGAGGGGAGCGAGGAGTAGCGGTAGACGTTCCAGAAGACCTGGCGCTTGTTCGCGGAGAAGCTGCGGATCATGTCGATGCGTTCGGGGTCGGTCGACTTGAACCCGGACAGGGAGTTCACCACCATCGGGAACAGGCTGATGACGTAACTGATGATCACGATGGAGTTGAAGCCGAACCCGAACCAGATGATGAAGATCGGCAAGAGGGTGACGACCGGTATCGACCGGATCACGACCACGTAGGGGTAGAACGTCACCTCGAAGAGGCGCCAGTAGGCCATGCCGAGCGCGGCGAGGTACCCGGTAATCACGGTGAGCGTGAATCCGACGAGGAACTCCACCACCGTGAACCGGAGCTGGCGGAGGATGACGTCGCTGCTCTCCAGGAAGGCCACAGCGATGGCGCTCGGGGTCGGTAGGATGTAGGGCTCGATGCCCAGCACGGGGACCAGGAACTCCCACCCGAGGAAGAAGAGCACGAAGATGCTCGCCGGGAAGAGCGTCTCTCGGTCGAGGTCCGGCCACTCGAGGGGGGCGGCCACGTCGCGGGTGTCTCGTTCAACGGCCATGGTGTGTGCAGTGGGGACCGTCGGTGTCGCGTGGCGTCATCGCCGATCAGACGTAGTTCGGGCCGATCTCGTAGCCCTCCAGCGCCTCGTAGAGCGCCTTCGCGGTCTCGATCGCGAGGTCCTCGTTCGCCTCGAGGAACCGGTTCGTGTAGGCCGTCGACGGCTCGACGTCCCCGTCCAGGAGCTCGGTCTGTGAGAAGACGTCGATGGTGGTCTGCACGGCGTCCCCGGGCGTCCAGCCCTTGCCGTGTTCGAGGCCGATCGACTTCGCGGGCGCGTGGGAGGCGTACAGTTCGGGGATGGTCTTCTTCTCGAGCTCCACGTTGAACTCGCCGACGGTCAGCGGCTTGTAGAGCTCGACGACCTTCTCCGGGTTCCTCGCCCAGAACTGGAAGGCCTCGAGCCAGCCCCGCACGAACGCGTTCACGCGATCGGGGTCGTTCTCGATCACGTCGTCGCGGGTGTAGAGGGTCACGCCGAGGTGCCCCAGGACGTCGCGGGTCTTGAGGACGTTGGCGGACTCCCCCTCGTACTCGAGACGATCCACCATCTGGGGGAAGTACTTCACCATGGCGTCGATGGTGTCGTTGAGGAGGAGTTTCAACCCGGAGCCGGGCTGGACGTTCCGGAACTTCACGTTCGCGACGTCGACGCCCTTTCGGCGCATGGCCGCCTCGGCAGCGGGGCCGGTGCTCCCGAAGGGGAACCTCCCGACGACCTTCCCCTCGAGGTCCGTCCAGTCGCTGATCCCCGCCGACTCGAGAGAGACGACGCCGCCCATCGGCCCCGAAATCTGACCGATGACCGTGAGGGGCGCGCCCTGTTCGATCAACTGGAGGACGGCCGCGATGCCGCCGTTCCCGAACTGGTCCTTCCCGCTCGCGACCGACTTCGCGGCCGCCTGGCTGCCGGAGGACGTCTCGTAGGAGACGTCGAGACCCTCCTCCTCCCAGATGCCCATCTTGATCGCGGCGTCGTTGACCGCCGGTGCCAGGCCGACCCGCTTGAACCGGCCCCGGTAGGTGACGTCGGGGAGCGAGGCCTGCGTGGTCGTCTCGTCAGTCGTGCGGTCCGTCGCAGACCCGCCCGTACACCCGGCGAGCGCCGCAGTGAGCCCCGACCCGGCGGAAAGCAGGACGGCCCGCCGCGAGGGCTGGGCGTCGAGAATCGTCCGCGACTCGTCGGTCGACGACTCGGTGGACTGCCGTCTCCGTTGCATGGGTGATCCTGGGGCACCGAGGGCCTTACTCCCACTTCGAGTATATGCAGTGATTTAAGTCGGGGCGGGGCAGTCCGGCGCGGCGCCGTCACCGACGATCCGGCCGCTCCGCGTCGAAGAGCGCGTCTCCGAACTTCTCGCGGAGTCTGGTGGCCAGCGCGTCGTCGATGCGGGCGTCCCCGGGGAAGGCCTCCCGCCAGTGGTAGGGCCGGGTCGCGTCGAGGACCGCCCGACTGTTGGTCAGGTCGCCCTCGTCCTTTCGCTCGGGTGGGATGCGCGGGTCGAGCGGGGTGCTCCAGCAGTCCTCGACCACCGTCACGTCCTCGGCCGGGTCGCACCGACTCGAGAGCGCCCAGAGCACCTCCTGCCAGTCGTAGACGTCCACGTCGGCGTCGACGACGACGGTGAACCGGCCGTGGTAGGCCCCCGCCGGCAGCGAGATGGCCTGCATCCCGACCTGGGTGCTGTGGCCGGCGTACTGCTGATCGACCGCGATCACCTGGAAGTAGGGACCCGGCATGAACGCGTTGACGGCCTCGATTCCCGGGACGCCCGCCTGCTCGAGTTCGTCCCAGAGCCGCCCCGCCGAGCGGATCACGGACAGCGCCGACGGGGCGATGGCGACGTTGTACCCCAGGATGATCGGATCGGTCCGGTGGTAGAGCCGCTCGACCGTCAGCGGCAGGACGTCGCGCTGGCCGCTCCCGTAGTAGCCCGTCCACTCCCCGAACGGTCCCTCGGTGACCCGCTCGTCGTCCGGGTAGACGTGGCCTTCCAGGACGAGTTCGGCGGTGGCCGGGATCGGCAGGCCCGTCATCTCGCCCTCGACGACCTCAACAGGCGCCCCCCGTCGCGACCCGGCGTACTCCAGCTCGTTCACGCCCTCCGGAAGACGCTCGTTCGCGGCGACGAACAGGTCGGGCGCGTGGCCGACCGAGACGACCATCGGCGCCGGTTCGCCCCTGTCGAGGTACCCGTCACGGTTGCGACGCCCGTCCTTGCCCGGGGAGATGTAGACGGTGGCCGTCGCTGGTCCGTGGACCTGCGTCCGGTACGTGCCGGCGTTGAGTGTCCCGGTCTCCGGGTGTCGGGTGACGACGACGTCCCCCGTGCCGACGTAGCGGCCGCCGTCCCGTGCGTGCCACTTCGGCACCGGGAACGCCGTCAGGTCGACCTCGTCGTCCGCGAGGACGTGCTCGGTCACCGGACCGGAGGCGACGGTCTCGGGGGGCGTACTGCCGGTCATCGGGGCGCGGTCGGCGTGCGTCTCGACGATCTTCCGGAGGCTGGACGTCGGTTCGTACCCGAGCGCCAGCGACGCCTGGAGGGGCGTATCGAAGGCGTTCGTCAGGACGCGCCGGCCCGGTTCGTAGCCCGCGACGTCGTCGAAGAGGACGGCAGTCTCGAGGTCGTCCCGGCGGACGAGGTCCGAGACGCCCCCGATCTCGAGGTCCCAGTCTGCGCCCTCGAGGACGGTCAGCTGGTCGTGCGCCCGGAGTCGGTCGAGGAAGTCTCTGATGTCGTTCATGCGGTATCGGTCAGTCCTGCGCGAGGCCGAGGTCGTTCCGGAGGCGGCCCTTGATCCGCTGGAACTCGTCGCTCGCCTCGATGGCGAGGCGACGGCCCCACCGCGGCCGTTCGATGTCCACCGAGACCTCGTCGACGACCGTCGCCGGTTTGTTCGACAGGACGAGGATCCGGTCGGCGAGGTAGATGGCCTCGTCGATGTCGTGGGTGACGAAGAGGATGGTCTTGCGCTCGTTCGCCCACAGTTCGAGCAACTCGGTCTGGAGGCGGTCGCGGGTCTGCGCGTCGAGGGCGCCGAAGGGCTCGTCCATCAACAGGATCTTCGGATCCACCGCGAGCGCGCGTGCGAGGCCGACGCGCTGTTGCATCCCGCCGGACAGCTCCGCCGGGGCGGCGTCTTCGTAGCCCCCGAGGCCGACCTTTCGCACCCACTCGCGGGCACGTTCCTCGCGTGCCTCACGATCGAGGTCCTCCTGGACCTTGAGGCCCAGTGCGACGTTCTCCAGGACCGACTTCCAGGGCAACAACACGAAGTTCTGGAACACCATCGCCACCTCCGGCGACGGCTCGGTGATCTCCTCGCCGTCCACGTAGACCGATCCGCTCGTCTGATCGACGATGCCGGCCAGGATCTTCAACAGCGTCGTCTTGCCGCACCCGGACGGGCCGAGGACGACCACGAACTCGTGCTCCGCGACGGAGAAGGAGATGTCCTCGAAGACCTGGATCCCGTCTCCGTCGGTCCCGAAGCGCATGGACACGTCCCGTACGGCGATCCGGTCGGCCATCGTGTCCCCCAATCGGACCGAGGCACCTAACCCCTCCGGCTCGGACCGTCGGCCCGCCCGCGGACGGGGCCGGCGCTGCCTGAGGAGTCCTCTGCTCGCCCTGGCGTGACCGCCTCGCGGATCCCTCGACTGCGTCACGTCGCTCCGAACCATGGTGGATTCAGGTGATCGGTCGCGAAGAGCGATTCGACGGTGGCTTCAGGCGCCGCGACGCCCTGATCGACGGCGTACCCGAGGAGCCTCTCGAGCGTCGTCCGGTTCCGATCGCCCAGGCCGTACTCCCAGGGGTCGTCCCCGAGGACGGAGCGCTGGCGGTCGACGAGCGGTCGCACCCAGGCGAGCGGGAGCGTGCGCGGGTCCTCGAGGGTGCGCATCGCCCGCGCCTTGGCGGTCTCGAAGGCGTCGTAGAGGCTCTGGACGGCCCAGGGGTGCTCCTCGACGAACGCCTCGCGGAGGGCGATCGCGTGCATGATCGGAAAGATACCGGTCTCGCGTGCGTACGCACGCTCGACGTCGACGGGGTCGTCGAACAGCCTGACGGCGGCGTCGGTGTCCGGGTGAACCGGAACGAAGAGGGCGTCGAGCGCCCCGCGTTCCAGTTCCTCCTCGAGCAGGGGGAGCGCCGACCCGTGTCGGGCGTCGAGGGGCGTCACATCGACCGGCGGATCGACGGGGACGATCTCCGACCCGGCGACGACCCACTCCACGCCGTCCAGGTCGAGACCGTGTCGTTCGGCGAGGATGCCCCGCTGCCAGATCCCGGTCGTCGTCTGCCAGTTCACGAGTCCGATCCGCCCGCCGTTCAGGTCGGCCGGGGACTCGATCTCCGCGCCCTCGCGCACGTAGACGAACGAGTGCCGGAAGCGACGATAGGGGAAGACCGGGATTGCGGTGATCGGGTAGTCCGCATCGGCGGCGCGGGAAGCGAGGTACGTTCCCATCGAGAGCTCGCAGGCGTCGAACTCGAGTCGATCGACCATCCGGGTGAACCGCTCCGGATTCGGGTAGTTCACCGTCGTCAGGTCGATTCCCTCCGGCTGGACCCGGCCGTCCCAGAGCGGGGCGGTCCAGTCGTACTCGGTACAGGCCAGCGTGCACGCGACGGTCATGTCCGGGGTCAGCCCGTCCGCTCCTCGACTTCCGTCTTGACGTTCGAGAAGTACGCGTTGATGTCCTTGCGAACGATCGGGCGCAACAGGGTCTTGCTGAGCGACGCCACGCCCCCGGTGTACGTGACCTCCGCCTGGTACGTCAGGTCGGTGCTCCCGTCGGTCCCGTCGGTCATCTCCATGGCGGCGAGGATGTCGAAGTCGCTGCCCGTCTTGCCGTCGAACGCCGACCCGCTGGCGACGATCCAGTCCGGTTCGTTCATCTCGACGAACTCGACGTCCCCCGACAGCGAGACGGTGAGGTGACTGACCCCCCGCGTGATGTCGACGGAGTACTTGCGTTTCGAGAGGCGGTCGATGGACTCGGCGCCGGGGACGCAGGTCGTGAGCACCTCGGGGTCCGAGATGATCGACCAGAGACGCTCCTTGTCGGTCTCGATGGCGACCGTGTCGGCGAATTCGAGGCGTTTGCCGTCCTCGGGCGGGCCGTCGTCGGCGGTGTCGGTGTCGACGTCGCTCATTATCGTATCAAATGGATGTGTGGTATTGATGGTGGCGATTCGGTGCTGGCGATGGAGACGGGCGCGCGGGGCCCGGCCCGATCAGACGACCGTGAAGGTGTCCTCGGCGAAGGCGACGTCCTTGATGTGACCGTCACCGTCGGCGGTGACCACGATTTCGTACGTGTAGGTCTTCTTCTCGGCGTCGTCGGGCAGCGGAAGGACGCCCTCCCACACCTTCTCCCGGTGCTCCTTCGCGACGTCTTCGCCGCCCTGCCAGGCGAGTTTGACGTCGTCGAACTCGCCGTTCGGGAAGGTTATCTTCGCCTCCTTGATCACGTCGGGGCCCGGTTCCTTGCCGGTGTTCGCGTCGAAGATGTTCGCGGCGAAGGCCACCTTCATGCCGGGTGCGAACTGCCACTCGGGGCCGCAGGCCGAGACGAACCCATTGGAGGCCTTCGGCGAGGAGACGGCGTAGGTGTAGTTCGAGACGACGAACTCGAGTTCCTTCTCCTCGATGATCGTGAAGGAGTTGGCGGCGATCCCGACCGGCGTGAAGTTCGAGTTCTCCGGCTTCTGCGGGATGACGACCTCGTACTTCACGGTGCCAGGTTTGGCGTCCTCTGGCAGGACGATGGAGCCACCCCACTCCTGGGCTGGATGCTCCTTGTCGTCGCCGGCCCAGCCGAGTTTCACGGGATCCCAGTCGCGGTTCTTGAAGCGGATCTCGACGCCCTTCTTGCCGAGGTCCTCGTCTGTGAGCTGGTCGCCGGTCGCCGGGTTGTAGACGCCCACGTACCAGATGGCCTGCATCCCCGGCGTGAATTTCCGCGAGGGTGAACACGCCGAGAGGAAGTTGTGTCCGCCCGGGACGCCCTCGGACCCGACCGCCATGTCGTCGGTGACGACGTAGTTCGTCGGTTCGGGCTCGGCGGTCGTGGTCGTCGTGTCGCTCTGTGCCCCGCCGCCGGCACAGCCCGCGAGGCCGACCGTGGCCCAGCTGACTGCACCGGCCGCCATCAGTTTCCGCCGCGTCGTGTTCGCGCGGCTCCCGTCCGATTCGTTGCGCTCGTCTCCGGAGTGCTCGAGACTCATCTCCATTCGAACGCAGACCGAATAGGACACTAAAACCATCTGTAAGATATACAGGTGTTTATAACCACTTCCGGTCGATGGGACGGGCACGCGCCGTCAAGGTGGTGCGTCGCGCCCGCTGGACGTATCAGACGTCGGAAACGATTCGGCCGTGGACTGGATAAATCGTGATAGTTTCGCCGCGACTAGCGACCCTCGACGAGGGTGAACTCGTCGGTCGCCACCGGCGTCGGCTCGTCCTCGCCAGCCCTGCCGACCGCGATCTCGTATCCGTAGGTGCCAGGGTCGGCGTCGGCGGACGTCGCGAGTTTGCCGCCCCACTGGTCAGCGACGTGCTCCTGGTGTGGCCCCGAGGGAGACAGTTCGATCGGTTCGAACGGCGCGTCGGGGAACCGTATCTCGACGGTCGAGAGGTCGGCCCCGTCCAGACGGTCGCCCGAGAACGTGTCGTAGACGCTCACGAGGAAGCCGACGTCCATCCCCGACGCGAAGACGCTCGAGAGTCCGCACTTCTTGTCTCCGCCACCGTCGCCGCTCCCGCCGCCGTCCGAGGTCGTCGTGGTCGTCGTCTCGCCGCCCCCGCCGCCGTCCGTGGTCGTCGTGGTGGTCGTCGTCTGGTTGGTGACCGTGACGTCCGTGGTCTGCTCGGTGGTCGTCTCGTCGGTACCGCTGCTCCCGCCGGTGTCGGTGCAGCCGGCCAGGCTCACCGTCGCCCACCCGGCGGCCCCGGCGGCCATGAGGCGACGGCGGGAGAAGCCGCCGTCGCGGTCGGTCCCCCGCGCGGGGTCACTCGTCGCGCGCTCGCTCCCGATGCGGTGATCCTTGTCGCTCATTCTGTGTTCGGGAAGAGGAACAACAGGCCCGTATATTCACGCTTCAGAAATACAGGCGTTTATAGGGGGAGAGGGCACGTCTACCGGGCGAATCCGTCCGTTTATTAGCCGGGTGGGAGACGGGTATACTGGATGGTCTCCAGCAACTGGGGTCGACGCACGCTCGTTCTCGTGGCCGGGTTCGGGGTGGTGACCTTCGGTGCCCACCTCCTCCACCTCTTCGAGGAGGAACCGGGCATCGCGATCCTGACGGGCGTGCTCCCGCCGATGATCGTCTCCGCGGGCCTGATCGCCGCGGCCTGGCGCGTCCACGCGAGCGACCTCGAGGAACCGTGCTACAGACGGATGGGGATCTGGACGGCCGCCGGCGCGGTCGTGCTCGCGGGCCTCGGGAGCGCGTTGCTCGCCTATCAGCGGGCCCACGGGGCGGTCATCTACGACGCGGGATTCGTCGCCGTCAACTGGATCGCCACCGGGGCGTTGATTGGCTTCCTGATCGGCTACTACGACGCCCGACGGCTGCGCGTGGAGGCCGCGCTCCGGCGGGAGCGGGAACGTCTCAGCCGTCGCGAGCGGCAGCTTCGACGCGAGAACGACCGCCTCGACCGCTTCGCCGGCATCGTCTCTCACGACCTGCGGAACCCGCTCAACGTCGCCCAGGGACGACTCGAACTCGCCCGGGAGACCGGCGACGAGGCACACCTCGAGGCGGTCGCCGACGCCCACGACCGGATGAACGAGATCGTCGACGAGACGCTGGAACTCGCCCGCGAGGGGGCGGCGGTGGACGACGAGGAGCGGACCACCTGCTCGCTCGAGACGGTGGCGGAGACGAGCTGGGAGACCGTCGCGACTGCGGACGCCGCCCTCCACGTCGAGACCGACTGCACCCTCTGGGCCGACGAGGGTCGCCTCCAGCACGTCTTCGAGAACCTCTTCCGGAACGCCGTGATCCACGGCGGCGAGGCGGTCACGGTTCGAGTGGGTTCGCTCGCTGACGGGGACGGTTTCTTCGTCGCCGACGACGGGCCCGGCCTGGATCCGGACCGGAACGTCTTCGAGGCGGGCGTCTCGACCGATCCCACGGGGACCGGTCTGGGCCTGTCGATCGTCGAGGAGATCGTGACCGCCCACGGCTGGTCGATCGACGCGACGACCGCCGACGGGGGCGGCGCGCGCTTCGAGATACGGGGCGTCGACGTGGGACGAGAGGCCCGCCCCGAGACCCACCCTTAAATACCAGAAGGGACCATCTGGATCCATGTTCAGGATCGGAGCCCACGTGTCGATCAGCGGCGGGATACAGAAGGCGGTGGACCGGGAACGCGACGTCGGCGGGAACTGCGGTCAGATCTTCGTCGGGTCTCCCCGCGGCTGGGCGGTGAGCGAGGTGGATCCAGACGAGGCCGATGCGTTCGTCGAGCAATCGTCCGAACGCGACGTCGGTCCCTGGATCGTCCACGGGACCTACCTGGTGAACCTTGCGACGCCCAAGGACGACCTGGCCGCCAAGTCGATCGACGCCGTCCAGGCGGAACTCGACGCGGCCGCCGCCCTGGACATCCCATACTACGTCTTCCACCCCGGGGCACACACCGGCGCGGGCGAGGAGACGGGGATTCAGAACGTCGGCGAACGGCTGTCGGAACTCGACATCCCCGATGGGATGACCGTCCTGCTCGAGAACACGGCGGGGAAGGGGACCACCGTCGGGACCCGCTTCGCGGACCTCGACGACATGGTCGCGGCCTCCGAGTACGACTACGGCGACCTGGGCGTCTGCCTCGACACCTGCCACCTCTACGCGGCGGGGTACGACTTCAGGACCGAGGAGGGCATGCAGGAGATGATCGACGAACTGGACGAGACCGTCGGCATCGACAACGTTCACTATCTCCACCTGAACGACTCCAGGCACCCCCTCGGATCGGAGAAGGACGAACACGAGCACCTCGGCGAAGGCGAGATCGGCGAGGCGGGCTTCCGCCAGTTCGTCAACCACGAGTCGCTGCGGGACCTCCCGATGGTCCTCGAGACGCCGGAGGACGACGAGAAGGGATTCGCCTGGAACGTCGAGAAGGCACGCGAACTCCGGGAGGACTGACCGACCCGCACCGCGCCTGGAGGTCGGCTTGCTACCCGCACCGCGCCTGGAGGTCGGCCCGGAGCGACTGCGTCGTCGTCTCGAGTCCCTCGCTCACGCGGACGGGGTACGGCGCCGGATCCCGGATTGCGCGGACGTCCGCGGGCAGCCGACGGACCTGCTCGGCACGTCGCTCCCGTATCGCATCGAGGGACGGAAGGTCGGCGACGCGATCGCCACCCTCGATCACCGTCTCGAGGAGTTCCTCGCCGGGACCGTCCTCTCCGCGTTCGGCCAGCACGTCGCCGGCGAACGCCCCGTCCTCGGTGGTACGGCGGACGCTCTTCTGCCCGGGATAGGTCACCTTTCCGGTCGAGAGTTTCATCGTGGGGGCGCGGTCCTCGCCGACCGCGACGAGCTTGTAGACTCCCTCGAGCTTCGGGGCGTCCGCACTCGTCACGAGTGCAGTCCCCGGGCCGAAACCAGTCGCGACGCCGCCGTCCTCGAAGAACGACCGGATGGCGTACTCGTCCATCCCCGAGGAGACGAAGATGCCGGCGTCGCCGACCAGGGGTTCCACCTCGCGTGAGAGGGCCGCGAGGTCGCCCGAGTCGAGGCGGACGCCCGCGATGTCGACGCCCATCTCCGCCGCGACGGCCATCGCCGTCTCCGTCCCCGCGACCGTGTCGTAGGTGTCGACGAGCAGGACCGCGTCCTCGCCGAAGACCGACACGAACGCCTCGAACGCCTCCCGTTCCGTCTCGAAACTCTGGACCCAGGAGTGGGCCATCGTCCCGAACACCGGCAGGTCGAAGGCCTCGCCCGCAGCCACGTTCGACGTCCCGTCGAACCCGCCGACGTACGCACCGCGGGCGGCCTTCAGGCCCGCGTCCGTCCCGTGGGCCCGCCGCGAGCCGAAGTCGACCAGGGACTGGTCGTCGCCCTCCCTGTCGATCACGTCCCGCATGCGCGCGGCCTTCGTTGCGATCAGGCTCTGGAAGGCGACCTGGTTGATGACGAGCGTCTCGAAGAGCTGTGCCTCGACGATGGGAGCGGTGACCTCGAGCAGTGGTTCGTCGGGGAAGACGACCGTCCCCTCCGGCACCGCGCGCACCTCTCCCGAGAACGAGACGTCCGCGAGGTACTCGAGCAGCGCCTCGTCCACGTCGATGGACTCGAGGTAGGCCAGGGCGCGATCCCCGAAGGTGAGCGTCTCCAGGTAGTCGACGACCTGCTCGAGGCCCGCTGCGACGACGTATCCCCGGTCCGGCGGCAGGTCCCGGAAGAACAGGCTGAACGTGGCCGTCGGCGCGTGGTCCGCCGCGAGGTACCCCTCCATCATCCGGATCTCGTAGAGGTCCGTGAACAGCCCCAGGCCGTCCGGCCCGAGGTGTCCGAAGGTCGGTGACGCCATGCCCGGTTCGACGAGACGACGCGCACCGTCGTATAGGGAGGGGGTGCGGCCCCGGACAGGACAACGATGCCGATTTCGAAAGGTAGTGGACCCTGGGGGCTGAAGGCAGGTCCGATGACAGACCCCAGCGGACCTCGGCTCGACGCCTCGGTGGTCGCGATGAGCGCGGTCGTCGCGGCGGCGGTCGCCGTCGCGACGATGGCCGTCTCGATCCCGGTCGGCTTCGGCTACCTCAACTTCGGCGAGGTGGTGATCTACACGGGGGCGTTTCTCTTCGGCCGACTCGTCGGCGGGCTGGCGGGCGGTATCGGTGCGGCCGCGGCCGACGTGATCCTCGGGTACCTCCCGTACGCGCCGATCACCCTCGTGGCGAAGGGCGTGGAGGGCTACGTCGTCGGCAGGTTCTCGGGCGAATCGACCCGGAGCAAGGTGATCGCGGTCGCGGCGGGCGCCCCGTTCATGATCGTCGCGTACTTCCTCGCCCGGTGGTACTTCGAGGGGCTCCCCCTGGCCATCGCACAGGAGCTCCCCATCGACCTCGTCCAGGCGGTCGTCGGGGCCGCCATCGCGATACCGCTCGCCCAGGCCCTGCAGTCCCGCGTGCCCGAACTTCGATGACGGTCCTGGTCGCCACGGACCTCGCGGTGACGACTGCGGCGGGGGACGCTCTCGTGGATGGCGTCTCGCTCGCGGTCGACGCCGGCGAGACGGTCGTGGTGGCCGGACCGTCCGGAAGCGGCAAGACGACGGTGACGAAGGCCCTCGGCGGCCTCCTCGACAGCCGTCCCAACCTGGCTGTCGAGGGGTCGGTCGAGCGGCCCGGGAACGTCGGATTTCTCTTCCAGAACCCGAAGACCCAGCTCGTGCGGCGAACCGTCGAACACGACGTCGCGTTCGGCCTCGAGAACCGGGGCGTCCCCCGCGCGGAGATGCGCGAGCGCATTCGCGAGTGGGCCGAGCGCCTCGACGCCACGCGGTACCTCGACCGGGCGGTCGACGAACTCTCCCGGGGCGAGACCGCGGTGGTGGTCCTCCTCGGCGCTCTCGTCACCGAGCCGGACGTGCTGGTCCTGGACGAACCGCTCGCTCCCCTCGACGCGCCCAACCGGCGGCTCGTCCTCGAGACGATCGAGACCCTCCAGGCGCGGGGGACGGCGCTCCTCGTTGCCGAACACGACCTGCGCGACCTGCTCCCCGTCGCGGATCGGGTCCTGGTGCTGGAATCGGGGCGAGTGACGGCCCGGGGACCCGTGCACCGGCACCTCCATCGACTCCGCTCGCTGGGGCTCCGGCTCCCCTTCGCGACCGAGGTGGCCCTGGAACGGGGCGTCACCGGGGAGGCGGTCCCCCTGGATGCGGGGGGATCGCGGTGATCGCGGTCAACGATCTCGCGTACGCGTACGACGACGGCCCGACCGTCATCTCCGGCGTGGACCTCACCATCGACGGGGGCGAGACGGTCGCGGTGATGGGACCCAACGGGGCCGGCAAGACGACACTCCTCAAACTCCTGGCGGACCTCCACGAGCCGGACGCGGGCAGCGTCGAGGTGCGGGGGGAGACCGGCTTCGCCCCGGAGGACCCCGACGACGCCCTCTTCGCCGAGACTGTCCGGGAGGAGGTGGCCTTCTTCCCGCGAAATCGCGGGCTCGACGTCGAGGAGCGCGTTTCGACGGCGCTCGAGACGATGGGCGTCGGCCACCTCCGCGATCGGCTCCCGCAGACGCTCTCCCTTGGCGAGAAGCGACGCGTCTCGCTCGCGGCGGTGCTGGCGGGGGATCCTGCCGTCGTCGCCCTCGACGAACCGACGAGCGGACTCGACGTGCCCCACCGCGAATCGCTCGGGGAGCGGCTCGGCGCGCTGGACCGGACGGTCGTCGTGGCGACCCACGACACCGACTTCGCCCTGCGGTGGACCGACCGGGTCGCGGTCCTCGCGAACGGTGCCGTCGCGGAGGACGGGGCGGCGGACGCCCTCCTGGGCGATCCGACCCGCGACTTCGCGGCGCTCGGCATCCGGCCACCGGGATCGGTCGAGTTCGCCCGCGATCGGGGATGGACCGACGTGCCATCGTCGGTCGCCGACGCCGTCGCCCGCCTGGAGGGAGAGTCGGAGTGACCTTCGCTCACGACGCGCTGGATCCGCGCTCGAAGCTCGCGCTGACGGCCGCGATCGGGGTGGCAGCCGTGGCCGCCTCGAGCGCGACGCGTCTGGCGGTTCTCCTCGCGGTCCTCGCGGCGTTCGTGCTGATCGGTCGCGGGTTCGGACTCCGGGAGTGGCTGCACGCCCTCGCCCCGATCGGCTATCTGCTCGCGGTGATGCTCGTGGTCAACACCCTGTTCTACGCGAGCGGCGAGTCGATCTGGACGGTCTCGGTGTGGGACTACCGGGTCGGGGTGACGACCGGTGGCCTCGCGACGTCCGTGCTCGTCGCCACTCGCCTGCTGGTCGTCGCCGCGACCGCCGCCTGGTTCGCCGCGACGACCGCGACCGAGGAGTTCGAGGCGGCCCTCGTTCGACTGGGCGTCCCGTGGTCGTTGGCGTTCCTCCTCTCGCTGACCGTCCGTCTCGTCCCGGAGATGCGCCGCCGGTTCGCCGTGATCGAGGAGGCCCAGCGCTCCCGCGGCCTCGTCGTGGAGGGAGGGCCCCTCGCCCGGGCGCGATCCCGGATTCCAACGTTCCTCCCCTTCTTCTCGGCGGTCGTCAGGTACGGCTACGAACTGTCGGACGCGCTGTCCGCCCGCGGATTCGACCGGATCGAGGAGCGGACCTCGCTGGTGACGGTCCGACACGGGCGGGCGGACGGCGCGGTCTACGCCCTGGCGCTCGCCGTCCTGGTCGGCGGCCTCCTCCTGTGAGGGCGACCGACGGGCACGCTGTTCCCGGGGGTACATGTTTATGCTCTAACGTGTCGTCGGTCTAGATGCGCCCCTCCACGGGGATGGGACGATCATGAACACGCCCAGACAGCGCCTCGTCGCGATCGGCCTCGTCCTGCTACTCGGAGCGACCGGCCCCGCGACCGTCGTCGCCACCGCGGGCGGCCCGGCGGACGGACCGCTCGCCCAGGCAGTGGACCGGCCATACGACCGGCTCCAGCAACGCCTCCACGACCAGAACCGAACCCTCGATCACCTCCACGACCGGCTGCGAGAGCGGGACCGCCTCCTGGACCGCCTGAACGCCTCGGAGGCCGACCACGAACGCCTGCTGACGCGGGCCCGGGAACGAACCCGGGAGCAGGCCCGCATCGCTGCCCAGATGCACGAGCGGGCGGGCACGAACGCCCAGCGGGAGGCGGCCGACCAGCTCCGCCGACACCTGCGCGACCAGAACGGGACCCTCGACCGCATCCAGAACCGGTCGCGGGACTGCCAGGCCAACCTGACTCAGCTCCGGGACCGCCTCCGGGAGCAGAACCAGACCCTCGACCGGCTCGGCGACCGGCTGCGCGAGACCAGGCGGCTCGTCGAGCGGGCCCGCAACCAGTCCGGTGACCAGGCCAACCAGACCCTCGAGCGGGTTCGCGAGCAGCTCGTGGCCCAGAACCAGACAATGACGCAGTTGCGGACGCACCTGCGGACCCAGAACGCGACCTACGAGCGCCTTCAGGAGACGGTCCGGACGCGCACACAACTCGCGACCCAGATGCGGGAGAACCTCGCACAGCAGGCCCAGACCGCCAACCAGTACCGCCAGCAGCGCGGCATGCAGGGACTCGGTCTCGCTCCACTCGGGACGGGCCCCGCCGCAGTCTCGAACGGCGACGCCGGCGACTACCTCTCGCTCGTCGACGCCCAGCGGGCGACGGTGACCGCCCTGGCGGCCACCCTCGAGGCGGAGGATCTGGCACTCGCGACGAGCACGACCGCCATCGAGACCGAGACGTCGCTGACCGACGAGTACGCGGCCGCCCTGGACGCGTCGCTCGCCCTGGTTGACGATCTGACCGGGGCAGAGACGACGACCACGACAGCGACCACGACCACCGCGACGCCGGGACTGACGGCGGCGACCGTCGTCCTGGCGCTCCTCGCCCTGGTCGTCGGTGCTCTCGTCCAGCGCCGCTGACCGATCCCGGGCCGGTTCTCGCGCCCCGGGGAATCGAACGAACAGTTAACTACTCGGACGTCCAACGTCCCTGTGGGTGCTACCCGTGACCACATCACACGGTGGTCGGAACGGGTGGGAGACGGGGGAGCCTTCGGCGGCCGACGAGACGTCGGCCGTCGGTGAGCGCGAGCACTACGCGACCGGACTGGTCGGGCTCTTCACGACTCTCGCGGTGCTCGCGATCGTCTATCCGTCGCTCCGGGCCACCGTCGCACCGCTCCAGACCCTCTCCTCGACGGCCATCGTGGCGTTCGCGGTCGTCGTCTGGGCAACTGCGTGGTTCGCCCTGGAACTGGCGTGGACCGCTCGTCTGGATTGACCGGCTCCGAAAGCGATTACCGTGGGACACTCCTCTGGACCCCCATGGACGGACTCCTATCGCCCGCGGTCGTGGAACTCCTCGAACTCCTCGTCTCGCTCGTGGGATTCGTGGCGTTCACGGTCGGCGGCGCGCTGGCGGACGTCGCGGGCCTCCAGGACGTGCTCGCCGGACAGCCAGCACTCGGGGTCTGGGAACTCTGGATGGGTACGGTGGCGCTGTTCGCGGGCCTCTATCTCGTCGGCTACCGCGCTCTCGTCCCCCGGGTGCTCGGGCGGGGGCCCACCGCCTGAGACGGCCCCGCGAGCCAGGCAATGCTCCGATCGTATCTCAGGAATCTCTACGGCGGTCCGGTCGCGACCCAGTTACGGCGATTCGTGGTCGTCGGGACGGTCGCCGCGGGCGTCCAGCTGGTCCTCCTGTGGGCGCTGGTCGAGTACGGGGGACTGAACTATCTCGTGGGTGCGGTCCTCGCCATCGAGACCACCATCGTCCTCCAGTACGTGCTCAACGACGTCTGGACGTTCAGGGCGATCCGCAACGCCGGTCGCCGCGCGTTCGTCGAGGGCCTCCTGAAGACGAACCTCGTTCGGGGGAGTGCCATCCCCATCCAGGTCGGCATCCTGTACGCGCTCGTCGCGTGGCAGAGTCTCCCCTACCTCGTCGCGAACGCGATCGCGATCGTGCTCAGCGGGGTCTATCGGTACGTGCTCGACGCCCGGTGGACGTGGGGATCGTCGTGAGGGGTGGGGGCGACTGGCGCGTGCTATCGCCCCACGCGCCGCGGAACGAACAGTGCGCCTTATGGGGGGTCGTTCGCAACCCGCCGGGTGCTATGGCAACCGTCGAAATCGACCAGGATACGTGCATCTCCGATCAGGTCTGTGCCGCGACCGCGCCCGACGTCTTCGAGATGGGCGACGACGGCAAGGCCTACGTTCGCGACGGCATGACGGACGTCGACGGCGGCGACCCCGACATGGCCCGGGAGGCCGAGATGGCCTGTCCGGTCGACGCCATCACCATCGCGGAATAGGACGGCGACGGCTCGCGAGGGACTGTCGGCATCCCCGCTCCGCGACGTCAGATCGCGGTGGGGGCGACCATCGCGTATTATATCGCCTCGCGTACAAGTATGGGGTATGAAATTCCTCGTCGCCGTCGATGGATCCGCGGAGTCGTACGACGCCTTGCGACACGCCCTGACGATCGCAGAGCGGAGCGAGGCGACGGTCACGGTGGTCCACGCGGTCGATCCGGACGTCTACGAGGTCGGGGGCATGGAGCCGATCACCGAACTGGGGGACGCCGACGATCGGTTGCTGGTCGAGAGCATCGAGGACGCGGAGCAGCGCGGGACGGACGTCCTGGAGGAGGCGGCCGAGATAGCCGCCGAACGGGGCCTGACCGTCGAGACGGACCTCCTCTACGGCCCGCCGGTCCCCCGGATCGTCGAGTGCGCCGAGCGCAACGACGTCGACAACGTGTTCGTCGGTCACCGTGGGATGACCGACCGTCTCGAGGCCCTGCTCGGGAGCGTAGCGAAGAGGGTCGTCGAGCGGTCGTCGGTCCCGGTCACGGTGGTCCACTGAGGGTGCGCTTTTCTCGCTCGAGCCCCTCCCTCCGACGATGACGAACTGGCGTGCAGTCATGGTCGGGTTCGGTGTGGCAATCGTTCTCGGTCTGATCGCGACTGTCGTCCCCGGCGTCGGCCACGTCGCCGCCGGATTGATCGGCGGATTCGCGGCTGGTTACGTGGCCGGGGGCTCGATCACGTCGGGCGCGTGGCACGGACTGCTCGCGGGGGCGCTCGGCGGGATCGTCGCCGGCTTCTTCCTGGCCGTCGCGGTGACCATCGTCGGGAGCATCGGTCTGGGGCCGCTCGGACCGTTCCTCGGCGGCGCGACGTTCGTCGCGGCGGTCGTCGTGGCGATGCTCTTCGCACTCGACAGCGCGATCGGCGGGGCGATCGGCGCGGTGCTTGCCGACTGATCCCCGCGATCACCGCGGGAGAACGTGGACGTTGCCCACCATGCCGGCTGGCAGGTGCGGGATGCAGTAGTAGTGATACCAGCCGGGCTCCTCGAAGGTGTGCGCGTAGCGTTCGCCGGGCGGGATGGCACCTCCCCCGTTGAGTTCCGCCATGAACGACCGGACGGCGGCGACCTCGGAGTCGAAGTCACCGGAGGCGAAAAAGCGCGCGCCGTCCGGGAGGCGGTAGATCGACTCGGGGGCCTCGCCCGTCGTCGGCCCGCCGAGAATCGCCCGCGCGTCGCCGTGCGACCGGGTCGCCGCCGTCACCGTGTGGATCCGCGATCCGGTGTTCTCCCACACGAGCGGTTCCCCGGCCTGCACCTCGAGGGTCGGCACGCCCCGCGGGACCCAGGCCGGCGCGTCGGACGGCACCTCCATCGACGTCCCCGGGACGAACGCGTCTGAGACCATCGCCACGTCGTAGCCCGCCCTCGCGCTTCCCACGCACCCGGCGAGGGCCGTCCCGAGCGTGGCTGCGCCGGCGGCCAGGAACTCGCGGCGGTCCATGTGCCCCGTCAGGTGACACCGCGTGAACAACCTTTGGTTCCCCCGCCCCGGTCGCCCCGACCGGGGAAGGATAAGTACGCGGGACGGAAAACGAGTGGCAATGGCTTCGCTGGCGAATCGCGTCGCGGCCCCGACACCGCTCTCGCGGGCGGGTCGGTTCCTTCACGACCACGCACGGGGGGTGGCGGCCGTCACGGCCGGGCTGACGTTCTTCCTGGTCCTGCTCGGCGAGTTCACCGCTGCCGCCGGTGCGGGTGCCACCTGCAATTACACCTACCCCGGATGTGCCGGCCAGCTCTCGCCGATCGGCCTCTCCCTGCCGCAGTTCATCGAGTGGTTCCACCGCCTCGTCGCGATGCTGACGGGATACGTCATCCTGGGCAACGCGGCGGTCCTCTGGTACCGGTTCCGGGGGACGCGGATATCCCGCGCGGCGGTCCTGGCTGCACTGCTGTTGCCCCTCCAGGTCTTCTTCGGTGGGGTCACCGTCACCCTCGGAACCCTCTTTCCCGGCGGGTACACCCCCTCGGTCCAGTTGACCCACCTGGGGACGGCGCTCGCCATCTTCCTCGCGCTGGTCGCCGCCCTCGTCTGGGTGGACATGGCGGTCGGCCGCGGGGCGACCACCGATCGCCTGTACCTCCTCGGCGTCGCCGGGCTGGGGTTCACCGGGTTCCAGGCGATATTCGCGCGCGGTCTCGTGTTCACGTTCTGGCCCTCGATCCAGACCGCCTACCACGTCTTCGGCCTCCTCGCCATCGCCGGCTTCGTCGCGGCGACCCTCTGGTCCCGGGACCTCGGTCTCGTGGACGGCGGAATCGCGGGCGGTACCGGCGCGACCGTCGGTCTGAGCAACGCGTTCCTCGTCATCGGCGTCTTCCTCGTGACGGACTCGGTGGAGGTCGTCACGTATCTCCTGCTGTTCGTCCAGCTCGTGCTGTTCGCGTGGCTGGCACGTGTCGGTGCCCGTGCCTCCCACTGAGGCCGGGGCGATGCCAGTGGAAATCGATGCTTTCCGGGACTTTACGTCCGCCGACCGCTGACCCTCCCGTACGTCATGTCCGCAGACGAGTACGACGTCGCTGTCGTCGGCGGGGGCGTCGCCGGCCGGTCGGCGAGCGTGTTCACCGCCCGCCACGACCTCGAGACGGTCGTGATCGACGCCGGTGGATCCGTCCTCCGTCGCAACGCCCACCTCGAGAACTACCCCGGCTTTCCCGCCGGCATCGACGCCCGGACGCTCCTCGACGCGATGCGAGAACAGGCCGAGGGTGCCGGCGTCGACTTCGTGTCCGCCCGCGTGACTGCGCTCGAGCGGACCGACGGGGGATTCACCGTCGAGACGGAATCGGGCGACCGGTACGCGACGCGCTTCGCGATCGCCGCCACCAAGAACGAGACCGACTACCTGTCCCACCTCGACGGGGTGGACCTGATCGACCGCGGCAAGACGTTCGTGGCGACCGACGAGCGAGGCCACACCGGCGTCGAGGGCCTCTACGCGGCGGGTCGCATCGCCGGCAAACCACACCAGACGGTGGTCGCCGCCGGGCACGGCGCTGAGGTGGCCGTCGCGCTCCTCGAGGACGCCGACGTGCCCTTCTACCACGACTGGGTCGCCCCCGAGCGCTACTTCACCGGCCGGCGGCGGGAGGTCCCGCCGGGGGTCGAGGAGATCGACGCCGACGAGCGCCGGACCAGGGAGGCCGAGGCACGGGAGTGGATGGCCTCGGTCGCCGAGGCGCCCAATCCGGAGACGCCCGACCAGCACCCGAGCGTGGAGTGAGGTCGCAGCGAGCGATCGGCCGGGCTACCGCTCCAGACGACGTCGGCGCGTCTCGAACTCCTCCTCCGAAATCTCGCCCCGGGCGTACCGCTCGCGGAGCGTCTCCACGGCTGGATCGGTCCCGCGAGATCGCCTCGCCTCGCCGCCGAACGCCCAGTAAACCAGGGCGAACAGGCCGCCCAGCAGGAGGAGCGGCCAGAGGATGCCGCCGAAGAGGAAGCCACCCCCCATCGGACTCCCGGCGTATCCGCCCCCCATCCCGCCGCCCATCTGGGCACTGGCGGGACCGACGGCGAGGGCGAGACCGCCGACCGTCGCGAGCGTCGTCGTTCCGATGCGCCTCGTCCGCGTCGCGAGTCGTGTGAATCGTGTCATGGTGCGATCACCGTGATCGGTCGTCAGCAGTGTCCCCAGCCACCGTATCCGTCCGCTGGGGCCAGGATCCGTTCGGGGCCGTGCCCGCCCGCGGCATCGTCCCGTAGCCGCCCATCGGACCCCAGAAGCCGCCGTATCCTCTCGCGTTACCGCCGTACGGGCCCATCATCGGACTACCATAGTGGCCCATCATCGGTCCGCCGTACGGGCCCATCATCGGACTACCATAGTGGCCCATCATCGGTCCGCCGTACGCGCCCATCTGTCCGTACGTTCCGGGGAATCGGCCCGCGTCCGTGGGTGCGCTCCAGGGGGAGGGGTGCGGGCCCCACCAGGTGGCGTTCGCGGAACCGTTCGCCCAGGTCTCGTTCCAGTGGTCGCCCCACGGGGCGTCGGGCGGGGTCCGTGTCTGTTCGCCGTGGGCCGCGACGGTGCCGGCGAGCCCGATGCCCGCGACGGCGAGCGCCGCGACGACGAGGAGTGTCGTTCGAGCGGTCATTGCAGCCGTCCGTAGGCCCCGTTCGCATTTCCAGGTGTGGTCGCGAACGCGACGAGGAGATCGTTCGAGACCGTTTATAATTGTCTCTCGCCGTTCGTGAGCGAGGAGACCGTTCGTGGCGGGTGAATTCGGCGGGGTCGCCTGGCCGGGACCGCGCCCGCTCGCGAAATCAGTTCGCCGGTCCCTCGCCGAGCTCGCCGGCGGGGTAGACGCGGTAGGTGCGACCCTGGCGCTCGCGGGCGATCAGCCCCCGCTTCTCCAGGTCGCTCACGGTCTGGCTCACCTTGCTCTTCGAGAAGTCAGCCCGGTCCCGGAGTTCGATCTGCGTGATGCCTGGCGACTCGACGACGGGTTCGAGGACCCGCCGTTCGTCCTCCGGGAGCACGTCGAGGAGTGGGCGAGACGTCACGCCGGACGGGCCAATCTCGTCGGCGCGTGTCGCGCCCTCCTCCGGCTGGCTCGCGGTCGCCGGTGTGTCGTCCCCCTCGTCGTCAGCGCTGGCGACGCCACCGTCCCGTGACGATAGCGTCGAATCGGCCTCGAACCCCCGGACGTCGGCTCCCGACGCGGGCCGTCCGCCGGCTGCCACCTGTTCGCGGACCAGGAGGTAGCCGCCGCCGAGGACGGCGACGAGCACGACGGTTCCGAGAAGCGGACCCAGGGGTGAGGGGGCGGGTTGCATCATCTGTCCGTCCATCATCCCGCCAATCGTGCCGTCGGTGCTCGTCGTCTGCGCGGCGGTCCAGACCTGCCAGGTCCAGACGAGGCCGGCGAGGAGGACGACCCCGACCAGGGTGGCCGCGAGGCCGTCTGCCGTTCGTCGCTGCACGTGTGCGCCTCCGTTCGTGGTCAAGGTGACCCGCGCATGACTCCCTTTCGGTCCACGATCTACGCCTCGAGCAGTTCCTCGCTCCGACCGTCTGCCGTCCGGAGCAGCCCCTCCTCGAGGGCGGTCGTTATCTCCGTTTCGCTCCACTCCGCGGACCGGTGGAGTCCGTCCCCGTCGTCGATTTCGAGGGAGACGCTCCCGTCGTCGTGGACGGCGGTGATCGTGAACGTCGCGTCGGTCTTGTCGTAGAGTTGGTCCCCGTCGCTGAGGGCGGGCGTCGGCATTGGCGATCGATACGGTCGCCATCCCCATACGGGTTGCCCGTTAGTGACAGTCACGCACGGCCGAACCAGCGAGTTCCGCGGCCACGCCAGCCATTACCCCCGCGCCCTCGCTAGCGTCTGCCATGACGACGCCGACGGACCGGAACCGCCTCGACGCCGAGGCGAGCCCGTACCTCCAGGCCCACGCCGACAACCCCGTCAACTGGCAGCCCTGGGACGACGCGGCGCTCGCGGCGGCTCGCGAGCACGACGTACCGATCTTCGTGAGCATCGGCTACTCCTCCTGTCACTGGTGTCACGTCATGGCCGAGGAGTCCTTCGCCGACCCGGCCATCGCGCGACGACTCAACGAACACTTCGTGCCGATCAAGGTGGACCGGGAGGAGCGTCCCGAGATCGACTCGATCTACATGACGGTCTGCCGACTGGTGACGCGGGGCGGGTGTGGCTGGCCGCTCAACGTCTGGCTCACCCCCGAGGGACGGCCGTTCTACGTCGGGACCTACTTCCCCCGCGAGTCGAAACACGGCCGGCCCGCCTTCGGCGACCTCCTGGACGACGTCGTCGAGTCCTGGGAGACGGACCGTGCGTCCCTCGAGGACCGCGCCGACCAGTGGATGACGGCCGCCCGCGAGGAACTCGAGGACGTGCCGATGCCGGCCGCGGACTCGCCGGGGAGCGACCTCCTGGAGTCGGCGGCGGACGCGTACGTTCGGCAGGCCGACGCGACCCACGGGGGCTTCGGCCGTGGGCAGAAGTTCCCCCAGGTCGGTCGGTTGCTGGCCCTGGCACGGATCGCGGACCGGACCGGAGAGGACGCCTACGAGGACCCCTTCACGACCACCCTCGACGCGATGGCCGACGGAGGCCTCCGGGACCACCTCGGGGGCGGGTTCCACCGGTACTGCGTGGACCGGGACTGGACGGTGCCGCACTTCGAGAAGATGCTCTACGACAACGCCGAGATACCCCGTGCCTTCCTCGCCGGCTACCAGCGGACCGGCTCCGAGCGCTACGCCGCGGTGGCCAGGGAGGCGTTCGAGTTCGTCGCCGAGGAACTGCGCCACCCGGGCGGCGGCTTCTACAGCACCCTCGACGCACGGAGTCGACCGGCCGGATCGGCGGACGCGAGCGGTCGGGGCGAGGAGGGTGCCTTCTACACGTGGACGCCGGAGACCGTCACTGCCGCCATGGCGGGGGAGGCGACCGACGAGGGCGTCGGCCCGACCATGCTGGCCCGCATCTTCTCGGAGCGGTACGGGGTCACCGAGGCCGGGAACTTCGAGGGGGAGACCGTGCTGACGCTGTCCCGGTCGATCGACGACCTCGCCGACGACTTCGACCGCGACCCGGCCACGATCGAGTCGCTGCTCGCGACGGCGCGGGACCGGGCCCGGGCCGCCAGGTCGGATCGCCCCAGGCCGCCCCGCGACGAGAAGGTTCTGGCGGGGTGGAACGGCCTGATGATCCGCTCGCTCGCGGAGGGCGGTCTCGTCCTCGACGAGCGGTACGCCGACCTGGCGGCCGACGCACTCTCCTTCGTCCGCGAGCACCACTGGGACGGCGACGGTCTCGCCCACCGCTACAAGGACGGCGCGGTCAAGGGCGACGGCAACCTCGCCGATTACGCCTTCCTCGCGAGCGGCGGACTGGCACTCCACGGGGCGACCGGCGAACTGGAGCCCCTCTCGTTCGCGCTCACCCTCGCACGGGGGATTCTCGACCGGTTCTGGGACGAGGACCGCGGCACTCTCTACTTCACCGCCCCCGACGCCACGGACCTCCCCGTCCGACCGCAGGAGGTCTCCGATCAGTCCACCCCGTCGAGCATGGGCGAGGCCGTTCGGGTGCTCGCGGCCCTGGACGCCTTCGACCCCGAGGCCGGGTTCGGCGACGTCGCCGAGCGGGTCCTCCGCACCCACGCGGATCGACTGCGGGACTCACCCGGGCAGTACGCCACTCTCGCGCTCGCGGCGGACGACGCCTCGCTCGGGAACCTGGAGATCACCGTCTCGGCGACGTCGATTCCGGACGACTGGCGCTCGCTGATCGCGCGCCGATACCTCCCGGCGCGATTGCTCACCCGGCGCCCCTCCACCGACGACGCGCTCCAGGACTGGCTCGACGCCCTCTCCCTCTCCGAAGCGCCCCCGATCTGGGCTGGCCGCGCGGCCCGCGACGGTCCGACCGCGTTCGTCTGCCGGGGGGCCTGCTCGCCGCCGATCGACGCCACCGCGGACCTCTCGGAGTGGCTGGAGGAGTACCGCCCGGTCCGCTGACTCAGACGTTGAGCCACCAGCCGTAGAGCTTCGACACCTCGTCGGGCGCGGGGTGTTTCTTCGACCGGCCGTACTCCTTCCCCTCGAGGATCTCCCGTTCGAGCACGTTCGCGGCCAGGCGGATCGCGTGGGACGCGCCGTAGCCCTCGCCGGTTCCGACGAAGTGGCCCCGGTCGGTAAACAGCCGAATGCGGGCCATGAGCAGCGGGACCCCCCGCAGCGTCTCGTCGTGCTCGTGCAAGAAGACGTTGGCCTCGAGGACGCGCATCCGGCCGTACTTCTCCGCGACGCCCTCGATCAGGTCGGCCACCTCCTCCCGGGAGACGTCGTCCAGCAGATCGACGTTGGTGATCTGGACCGGCAGGCGTTCCTCCCCCGTCAGCGTGAGCACTTCCAGGACGTCCGTCCACGTGACGATGCCGGTCGGTCGGTCGTCCTCGGTGACCACCAGGGAGGCGATGCCCCGCTCGAGCATCTGCGAGACGGCGTTCTCCAGGGATGCGTCGTCGGTCGTGGTGAACGGCACGTCCGTCATCACGTTCTCGACGGGAATGTCGAGGACCCGCTCCACGTCTCCGCTCCGTTCGCCGAAGCCGCCGTGGCTGCCCGCGCCCCCGGACGCGTCGTCGACGAAACTCCCCGGTTCGCCCCCGGCGCTCCGCTGCATCTCGCGGATCGAGAAGCCGAGCACGTCGTGGAGGCTGAGGATGCCGATCAGGTCGGGCCGCTCGTCGGCGCGTTCTCGCTCGTCCGGCGGCCCCTGTGGCTCCCGGTATTCGACGACCGGGAGGTGGCTGATCCCCTGGTCGCGGAAGACGTGGAGCGCGGATCCGATGGTGTCCTCGGGAGCGACGGTCGTGAGGTCGTGGGTGGCCACGTCCCCGACGTCGAGGACGTTGAGGAACGGGGTCACCTTCTCGAGGATGGACTCCGCGGTCACGAGTCCCGTCAACGACTCGCCCTCGAAGACGGGCAACACGCGCGTCTGACTGCCGACCATCCGGCCAGCGACCGATCGGATGTCGTCGTGTGGCGTCACCCGTGCGACGTGCCAGACGTACTTCTCCACCGACGCGTCCGGGACGACGTGGCTGCGGGCGAGGCGGCGCTGGGTGACCAGGCCCTCGTACTCGCCGTCGTCCTCGACGACGACGGCCCTGATGGAGGCGTCCTCGAAGATCCCCTGGAGCGTGGAGACCGCGTCGTCGGCGGAGACGGTCTGGAATTCGGTTGTGACGATGTCGGCGATGTCCATGGCCGAATATTCGCTCGCCAACCTATTAGATGTACGAGGTCATTCGAACCCCACGTCCGGGGCCGCACCGGTCCCCGGCGCGCGCCCCCCGAGTTCGTCCGCCAACTCCTCGTACCGCCTGCGTTCCTCGGGGCGGAGCGTCGGCGTGACGACCGCGAGCGCGCCCTCGAAGTGGGCCCGTGTCACCACGACCTCCCCGGACCGGGCGTCGACCTCGTCGGCGGTCTCACCGGGTCCGGTCGTGGCCAGGAAATCGTCCAGAGCGAGCATGCTCGCCTCCCGGCAGATCGAGGCGATGTCGCTTCCCACGTAGTCTGCGGTCTCGCTCGCCAGCCCGTCCAGGTCCACGTCGTCGGCCAGGGGCATTCCCCGCGTGTGTACTGCGAAGATGGCACGGCGCGCCGTCTCGTCGGGCGGCGGCACGAAGATCCGCTTCTCGAGGCGACCCGACCGCAGCACCGCGGGATCGAGGATGTCGGGGCGATTCGTCGCGCCGATGACGATCACGTTCGCGAGTGACTCGATGCCGTCCAGTTCGCTCAACAGCTGGGAGACGACGCGCTCGGTGACGTGGGAGTCGAAGGACTGGCCCCGCTGGGGGACGAGCGCGTCGATCTCGTCGAAGAAGACGATGGCAGGTGCGGCCTGGCGGGCACGGCTGAAGACCTCCCGGACCGCCCGCTCCGACTCCCCCACGTACTTGTCGAGGAGTTCCGGCCCCTTCACGGAGATGAAGTTGACCTGGCTCTCGTTGGCCACCGCCTTCGCCAAGAGGGTCTTGCCGGTCCCGGGCGGGCCGTACAGCAGCACCCCCCTCGGGGGCTCGGCGTGCAGGTGCTCGAATGACCTCGGGTACCTGAGCGGCCACTCGATGGCCCGGACGAGTTCCCGCTTGACGTCCTCCAGGCCCCCGACGTCGTCGTACGTGACGTCTGGGACGTCGACGAACACCTCGCGCATCGCGCTCGGCTCGACGTCCCCCATCGCGGACTCGAAGTCGTCCCTGGTGACCTCGATGCGATCGAGGACGTCCGGTGGGATGACGTCGGCGTCGAGGTCCATGCTCGGCCGAATGCGGCGGAGTGCGGACATCGCCGCCTCCTTGGCCAGCGATTCGAGGTCGGCTCCCACGAAGCCGTAGGTCCGGTCGGCCAGGTCCTCCAGGTCCATGTCGCCTGCGAGGGGCATGCCACGGGTGTGGATCTGGAGGATCTCGAGGCGGCCGTGGCGGTCGGGAACGCCGATCTCGATCTCCCGGTCGAAGCGGCCGCCCCGTCGGAGTGCGGGGTCGATCGCGTTCACGCGGTTCGTCGCGGCGACGACCACGACCTCGCCCCGGGCTTCGAGACCGTCCATCAGGGCGAGCAACTGGGCGACGACGCGTCGCTCCACCTCGCCCGTGACCTCCTCGCGCTTCGGCGCGATGGAGTCGATCTCGTCGATGAACACGATCGCCGGGGCGGTCGCCTCCGCCCGGTCGAAGACGTCCCGCAGTTGCTCTTCGCTCTCGCCGTAGTACTTCGACATGATCTCCGGCCCGGTGAGCGGAATGAACGTGGCGTCGACCTCGTTCGCGACGGCCTTCGCGATCAGGGTCTTGCCCGTGCCCGGCGGGCCGTACAGGAGGACGCCCTTCGGCGGTGCGATACCGAGTCGCCGGAACAGTTCGGGATGGCGCAACGGTAGTTCGATCATCTCGCGAATCTGTTCGAGTTCGGGGCCCAGTCCGCCGATGTCTTCGTAGGTGACGGCCGGCGACTCGGCTCGTACGCCCTCGAGGTCCGCCTCGGTGACGGGCCGGTCACGGACCGCCACGTCGGTCTCTTCGGTCACGACGACCGGCCCCTCCGGATCGGTGGACGTGACGAGGAAGACCAGTGGACGTCCCAGGAGGGCCATCTGGACCCTGTCGCCCGTCACGACGGGCCGGTCGACCAGCACCCGCTGGATCGCCGCCTCCGCGCCCCGAAGCGTGACCGACGCCGGGAACGCGACGGAGATCGCCGCGGCCGGCGTGACGTCGGTCCGCTCGACCGTCACGGGGTCGTCGATCGAGACGCCGGCGTTTGCCCGCGTGTTGCCGTCGATGCGGATCCGCTCCGCCTCGTCCGCCGCGTACGCCGGAAAGACCTTGGCCACGGTGGTTCGCGTCCCGACGATCGCGACGACGTCGCCCGGTTCGACCCCCAGTTCCCGACGCGCTCGTTCCGGAAGCCTCGCGATACCCCGCCCGCCGTCCCGCGGGTCCAGCCCACCAACGAGTAAGTCCATCGACATTCCCCCGGCCTACAGACGCGCGACGTCACAATAAAATCACCCACCGGGCAGCCGACCCGTTCACCCGAACGTCATCGTCTCGTCGGCCCACTCCACGAGGTCCACCATGTCGCTCATCGCGGACCGGGGCCGGAGATCCGTCGGCTCGAGGTTCCGGTCGTCCATGCAGGTTCCACAGGCGAGGAGGTGGCCACCGGCCCGGCGGTACTTGACCATGATCCCGTGGACGTTGACGCCCTCGCCCCGGATGTCGGGGGCTTCGACCCCGTCGCCGAGGAGGAAGGTCCGGACCTGGTGGCCGGCATCGAGGGCCGCGTTCGCGAACCGAAAACCGTTCCAGATCGTTCCAGGGTCGTTCGTCTCGACCACGAGGGCGAGTCGCATACCGGTCGATTGGAGTCCCCGCGAGGAATGCGTGCCGGTTCGCCGGTCACCGAACCGGGACGTCCGGCCGTTCCCCGGGTCGGTCCTCGACGCGGTGGCAGGCGACGTCGCGGTCGCCGCGCTCGCGCAGGGCTGGCGAATCGCGCTCGCAAACGGTCCCGAGTCGCTCGTTCAGACGCTCGGCGGCGGCCGCGGGTTCGCCCTGGGCGACGGCGCCGATGGCGTCTGCGAGCGCCGATTCGGCCTCGGCGTCCGCGAGCGTCTCCGGGAGGTCGTACTCCGCTCTGATCTCCGCCCGGAGGGCGGCGCGTTCCTCGCCCTCGCCCATGGCCTCCCCGCCGATCCGCTCGCGGATCGACGCGAGGCCGACCCGGCCGTTCGCGACGGCGACGTGGAACTCGTGGATTCGCCGGTAGACGTCCTGCTCCACGGCGAGCGAGTCCGGCGGAACGACCGCGGGACACCGGGGGTGGAGCCGACAGCCATCGGGCGGGTCGCTCGGATCGGCGACCGCCCCGTGGAGCGATGGCCCGTCCCGGCGGTGGTGGGGATCCGGCTCCGGGATCGCGCCCATGAGCGAGCGAGTGTAGGGGTGCCGGGGATCGGCGAACAGGCTCGCCGTCGGCCCCCGCTCGACGAACTCGCCGAGGTACATCACGGCCATCCGGTCCGCGATCTGTTCGACGACGCTCATGTCGTGGCTGATGAGCAGGATCGAGAGGTCGAAGGCCGCCTGCAGGTCCTCGATCAGCGCGAGGATCTCGGCCTGGACGGAGACGTCGAGCGCCGAGACCGGTTCGTCGAGCACCAGGATCTCGGGGTCGATCGAGAGGGCCCGTGCGAGCGCTGCTCGCTGCTTCTGGCCGCCGGAGAGTTCGTGCGGGTAGCGTTCGCGCGTCGCGGGATCGAGGCCCACGAGGTCGAAGAGCGTCTCGACGCGCTCGCTGGCCACGTCGCGGTCCCGCAACCCGTTGGCACGCATCGGTTCGGCCACGGCCGCGCCGACGGTCATTCGCGGATCGAAGCTCGAGACCGGGTCCTGGAACACCATCTGGATCCGGCGTCGGTACCGGCGGCGCTCCTCCCGGGAGAACTCGTTCACGTCGTCACCGCGGAACGCGATCGTTCCGCCCGTCGCCTCCTCGAGCGTGAGCAGGGTCCGCGCCGTGGTCGACTTTCCGCAGCCCGATTCGCCGACGATGCCAAGCGTCTCGCCGGGGTACAGGTCGAAATCGATCCCGTCGACCGCCCGGACGCGACCCACCTCCCGCCGCAAGAGACCGCCCGTGATCGGGTAATGTGTCTCCAGGTCCCGTACCGAGAGGATCGGCGACTCCCGCTGGTCGTCACCCGTCATTCCGACCCCTCCGGCGTCGGCTGTCCGGTCCCGCGCCAGGGCAGCGCCCCCTCGTCGTGTCCGTCGTCGTAGTAGACGCAGGCCACCTCGTGATCGTCGTCGACCGCCTGCACGGCGGGACGGGCCGCCGTCGAGCAGTCCGCGACGGCGTGGGGGCACCGCGGGTGGAAGCGACATCCGTCCGGTGGGTCTCGCGGATCCGGAAGGGATCCACCGATCGGCGTCGGATCGTCGTGGGCGGCGGGCAGACTGTCGAGGAGCGCCTTCGTGTAGGGATGTGCGGGACGGTCGAAGATGTCCTCGATCGGTCCCCGCTCCATGACGTGGCCCGCGTAGAGGACGACGACACGGTCGGCGATGTCGGCGACGATTCCCAGGTCGTGGGTGACGAAGAGCACGGCCACGTCTCGCTCGTCCTGGAGGTCGGCGAGGAGGTCCAGGATCTCCGCCTGGGTGGTCACGTCGAGGGCCGTCGTCGGTTCGTCCGCGACCAGGAGGTCCGGATCGGCCGCGAGGGCGATGGCGATGACCACCCGCTGTTTCATCCCGCCGGAGAACTCGTGGGGGTACTCGTCGATGCGGGTCGCCGGGTCGGGAATGCCGACCCGGTCGAGGAGGTCGATCGCGCGTCGGCGTGCCGTCTCGGCCGGGACGTCGCTGTGCAGTTCGATCGCCTCCACGATCTGCTCGCCGACCGTGTATACCGGGTCGAGTGCCCCCTGGGGATTCTGGAAGACGTGGGCGATCCGACTGCCCCGCACCCCGTTCAGGTCGTCCTCGCTCGCGGTCGTCAGATCCCGTCCGTCGAAGGTGACCGTCCCCTCGATGGCCGCCGGCGGGGACGGGAGCAACCGGGTGATGGCCTCACAGCCCACCGTCTTGCCCGACCCGCTCTCGCCGACGAGACAGACGGTCTCGCCCTCGCGAACGGTGAAGTCGACGCCGTCGAGCGCCAGGACGTCTCCCCGCTCCATATGGAAGGTCACCGAGAGGTCCTCCACGGTGAGCAGGGCTCCCATCAGCGGGCACCCCGCGGGTCGAGGACGTCTCGCAGGACGTCGCCCAGCACCGTCAGCGCGAGCACGGTGATGGAGAGCGCCACCACCGGGAGCACCCAGATCCACCAGATGACCAGCGGCGAGTGGCCGCCGAGATTGCCCTGGATCAACGTCGAGCCCATCGTCCCGGCGAACCCGGAGGCGATGGTGTCCCCGAATGACTGGAACCACCGGCCGACGTCGCCGAGGTCGATGTAGGTGAGCGCCGTCTCGATCAATATCAACTGGGGGATCTTCTGGGTCGTCCCGACGAGGATCGAGTTCGAGACGTTCGGCAGGATGTGGCGCTGGACGATGGTCCCGTGACCGACGCCCGCGCTGCGTGCGACCTCCACGTACTGCTCCTGGCGGCGCTGGATCGTCTCGCTGCGGACCAGTCTGGCGATGCTGCCCCAGTTCAGCAGACCGAAGACGACCACCAGGAGCAGGAGACTCGGGCCCAGGACGAACACGAGAACGATGTAGACGACGAAGGCGGGAACGGCCTGCTGGACGTCGACGTAGCGCATCAGGACGTCGTCGACGTACCCGCCGAAGTAGCCCGCGACGACGCCGACTGCCGTCGCGATGGGGATCATGAGCACGGCGGCGACGACGGCGACCTGGAGGCTGACGTGGAGGCCGGATACCAACAGCGTCACCATGTCCTGGCCGATCTTCGTCGTCCCGAGCGGGAACTGCCATGAGCCCGTGCACGTGGGATTCACCGCCGTTCCGACGACGTCGCCGACGCAGTTGAGCGCGACCGTCCCCTTCGGTACGGTCCCGAAGACCGGCGGCTGGAACGTGTACATGGCGTTCGTGTGCGGGCGGCCAGCGACGACCGGGCCGAAGAGGCCCACGAGCACGAACGCGGCCGTGAGGACGAAACTCACGAGGCCCCGGGGACGGGCGAGGAGCCGTCGCACGTACCGTTTCGTTTGGTGCCAGTTGGTCACCAGCGGAGGGACCCCGAAGGAAACCAGGACGATCACGCTCGCCCGGTACACCCAGGTGAGGTTCGAGGGGGACCAGTCGTAGACGGGGTCGACCCCGAGACCGTACTTGACGGCGAGGAGGCCGGCGATCCCGAGGACGGCGGCCACGAGGCGTTTGGGGACGCGCCTGCGTCTCGCGCCCAGGTCGTCCCAGTCAAGCGGCTCGAGGTCGTCGGCGGCGCGCCGCTCGTCGGTCGCCATTCAGGACCCCCTCCGGTGGCTGCGGGGAGGGCGATTGGCGGTCGCGGCGGGGCCGGTACGGACGGCAGGGGCGCGAAGCGGGACCATTGCTGCGTGTCGGTGGCAGTTCTCGGCGAGGAGAAGATAACCCTGCTGGAAACTACAACGGTCATTTCAACAAATGCTTTTGGAGCCCCTCCCGGTATGGCACACCAACCGCCACCGATGTCGTTCCTCAGTTACCTCACGCGCCGGACCCTCCTCGCCATCGTGGCCATCTACCTCGTGGTGTCCGTCACGTTCGGCTTCGTCGCCCTGACCGCGAATCCGGAGGTCGCCCGCGTCGCCTACGTCGCGGGGATGCAGGCGAACCAGCAGGATGCGAACGCCTCCGAGCGTCGGGAGATGGTCCAGTCCGCCATCGAGGAGTACCGGGAAGAGCACAACCTCGACGAGCCGATCCTGGAACGGTACCTCTCCTACCTCGTGCGCGTGACCACCCTCGACTGGGGGACCTCACAGACGCTCGAGAAACCGGTGACGAGCGTCCTCGGGGGAGCGATCCCGACGACGCTCGCGTACGTCGTCCCCGCCATGCTCTTCGCGCTGGTCGGGGGCGTGCTCGTGGGCGTCTTCGGTGCACTCGAACCCGGGGGCGTACTGGGCCGACTGGTCACCGGGACGTCGTACGTCGGGTTCGCCGTCCCCAACTACTGGATTGCGACCGTCGTCTTGCTGCTCGGGGTGCTCCCGCTTGGCAGCGCGACGGACGGTTCGGGCCTCGCGACCCGGGTCGTCCTGCCCGCGGCCATCCTGGGCGTGAGTTTGCTCGCGGGACAGATCCGGTACGCTCGAGCCGAGGCCCGGGAGTACGTCAACATGGAGTTCGTCAAGTTACTCCGGGCGAAGGGGGCGTCGACGGGTCGCATCGCCCGACACGTCCTCAAGAACGCGGCAATTCCGCTGATCTCGCTGTTCTTCGCCGACCTCCTCGGCGTCATGGTGGTCAACGTCTTCGTCCTCGAGAAGGTGATCGGCATTCACGGCATCGGCCAGGTCGGCCTGATGGCGATCCAGCAGCGAGACCTCCCCCTCGTGATCGGCATCGCGATGGCTATCGCCATCGCGGGCGTGCTGGGCAACCTCATCCAGGACGTCTCCTACCGATTCGTCGACCCGCGCGTCGGCGCCGACGACTGATCCCGGTCAGTCCGCCAGGGCGTCGGCGAGCCGCTCGACCTCGGCCCCTGCGTCTTCGAGGACGTTCCGCCCGTGGGAGGTCAACAGCGTGGAAACGTCGTACTCGAGGAGGACGGGGATGCTCTCGAGCATCTGTTCGGTGTCGAAGTTGAGTTCGTCGGCGAGCGGGGCCAGCGCCCCGGGCCAATCCCCCGCTTCGGCGAACGCCGAGTCGCTCCCGGCGACGGTGTCACCTGCCACGAGGACGTCCTCGACGAGGTAGGCCATGTTGTCGGGGGTGTGGCCGGGGACGCCAATGGTCTCCACCCCCCAGTCGGTCTCCCCTGCCTCGAGAGCCACGTCGTGGGTGACGTCGTTCTCCTCGAGGAACCGGACGTCGCCACCCGGAATCGCGACGGTCACGTCGAGTGCCTCCTGGAGGAACGGGATCCCCCCGAAGTGATCGACGTCGCCGTGTTCGGCGATGGCGACGTCGACGTCGTGCTCTTTCGCGATTGGAACGAGGTCGTCGGCGGTCGACTCGTCGCCGGTCCCGAAGAGGACCGTCGCCTCGTCGGTCTCGACGACGTGCACCGACAGCGGCTCCACGACGTCGCCCCAGGACCACGGCAGGTCGTAGGTGTACACGGTCGGCCGGAGTTCCATACCGGGCGTTGGACGGTGAGTCACTTAACCCCGTGTGCCATTACCTCACTTCAATCGCTATCTGAGCCTTCGGTGGGTATAGGTCCGCGCTCCCTCTCGAATCGATCGAATGTCGAGACGAAGGCCCTCCACGCCTCGTGGTTCGACAGTCGCATCGCTGCTCGCCGTCGGTCTACTCGTGGTCGGCGCACTCGGCGTCGGAGTCGGTGGCGTCGTCGCCGAGACCGCGACGATCGACGACGGCGGAACGGGCGTCGCCCTCGAGGCGACCGGCAACCAGACGATCACCGGGACGACGTCGCTGTCCGCGGGGGCGAACGTCACGGTCCGCGTTCGATCGAGTGGAGACGCTCCCCTCCTCCAGACTCGATCCGTCGCGGTCGGCGAGAACGGCACGTTCTCGGCCAGTTTCGACCTCAGTGGCGCGACCCCCGGCACCGACCTGACCGTCGCCGTGTTGCACGGGAGCGAGACGCTCGCCGAGACCGACGGCGTCGTGCTCCCCGCCCGCAGTGGTTTCCGCGACTACGTGGTCAGCGCGACGGCGGGCGAGACGGCGACCCTGACCGTCTATCTCCCCGAACGTAACCGCGCCGTGCTCGTGGTCGGGAACGGGACGGACACCGACTACCAGCTCCGCGCACGGCTGACGGACGGCAACGCGGACGGAATCGTCACCGTCAGAATCGACACCGCCGCGATGGGCGCGGACGCCGACCCGGTCAGTGCGGCGAGCGACGCCGACGAGGCCGCGATGACGTCACAGACGACCCTCGAATCGACCGTTCCCGCCGCCGACTACGACGTGGCGCTGATGGTCGGCGACACCTACGACGAGCGTCTCAGCGTGGCGACGCTCACGGTGAACGAGGCGGCGACGACCACGACCACGACGACGTCCACCACGACCACGACCCCGGGCGATTCGACGACCGCGACGACGACGCCAGGGTTCGGTGGACTCGTGGCACTCGTGGCTCTCGTCGGGGCGGCCCTGGTCGCCCTCCGGCGCGAAACGTAAACGGTAGTTCCGGGCCGGGTTCGGCGACGTTCATCGCCGACGTGCGATCGACGAACGGACCCGTCAGCCACGTGCCGGCGCACATTCGGGTGTGGACTTGTACAGGTACCACAATCCTCATGGTGTCCCGGTCCGACGATCGATCGTCACCAGATGGCCACCGACCGCCACCGCGTCCTCGCCGCGACGTTCGTTCCACACCTGCTCATCCACGCGCTGATCGCCTCGATTCCGCTGTTCGTCCCGTACTGGCTGGCTGAGTTCGAGGTGACGCGTGCGACCCTGGGCCTGGCGCTGGGAACGCTGTTCGTGTTCTACGGGGGGACGGCCATTCCCGCGGGCGTCGTGAGCGACCGCATCGGATCCTCGCGGTTCATCGAGGTATTCCTCCTGGGGACGGCGATCGCGTCCCTCGTCCTGGGGTCGATCGGTTCCTTCCCCGCGCTCGTCCTCGGACTCGTCCTGCTCGGCCTCACCGCCGGTCTCTACCACGCGCCGGCGTTCAGCCTCCTGAGTCGCCAGGAGAACGCCTCCAGCACGCTCTTCGCGTACCACAACGTCGGCGGGCACGTCGGCCTGGGGTTCGGCCCGCTCCTGACGGCGGTCCTCCTCGCGTTCACCGACTGGCGGACCGCCCTCCTCGTCGCGGCGGTGCCGTTCGCGCTGACCTGGCTCCTCTTTCGCGCCTACGCGCCGCGGGACGAGCCGGCGGTCGTGGGGGACCTCCACCCGGACGGCGGACTCCTCGAGAGCGCGTCCGGCGACTCGTTCCGGACCCAGCTGCGCCGGCTCTGTACCGTCGGTTTCCTCTTCGTGATCGTGATCTACCTCCTCCGGGGGACGTACTATCGCGGGGCGATCGTCTTCCTGCCGGACTTCCTCGACGCCGCTGCCAGCCTGGGGCCGGTCGCCATCGTCGGCGAGTCCATCCCGCCCGGCCAGTGGGTCTACTCCGCGATGCTCATGGTCGGGACGCTGGGCCAGGTGCTCGGGGGCGTCCTCGGCGATCGGTTCCCGCCGGTCCACGTCCTCGCCGTTCAGTTGCTCAGCACCGGGGGGCTGCTCGTCCTCCTCGGGCGGGTGGACGGCCTGGCGCTGTTCGCCGTCGTCGGCGTCTTCGGTCTCATGATGTTCTCGTTCCCTCCGATTCTCCAGACCCTGGTGGCCTCCTACACCCCCGAGCGCAACCGGGGGCTCGGCTTCGGCGTCACCACGGCGACGAACGTGGCCGCCGGCGGGTTCGTCGGCGCATCGGTTGCGGGGTACCTCGCGACCGTGGGGTCCTACGGCGAGATGTTCGCCACCCTCGCCGTGGTCCCGGTCGCGGCGCTCGCGTTCATCGTCGGCTACCGACGGTTCTTCGAGGGCCGGGAGACGACCGAACTCTGTTGAGGTTCACAGCGAGACGCCGGCCGCCAGGTCCCCGGACTCCCCAGTTGGTCCGCTCGTGGCGTGGACGAGGCTCCCGGTCAACAGCAGGACGCTCGCCGCCAGAAACGCGGAACTGAGCGGCGAGGAGGTGTCCATGAACGCCCAGTAGACCGGGCTGGCCGCCGTCCCGAAGACCGCGCTGATGACGCCGTACATGGCCGGAGCACAACAACAGCAGGCCGTCGCGCCGGTCGTGGTCAGGGACCCGAGGAGCGTCCCGCGCAGCGACAGGTCGGCTCCGCGTCGCCACTGGTGGGCGACGACCGCCACGTTGAGCCCGACCAGTCCGCCCAATACGCCGAAGAGCACGACCGTCCCGACGGAGACCATCCCCGCGAGCGGGATGGACGGCACGTAGAACTCCACGGCCGGCCAGGTGACCAGCGGATCGGCCACCGGGAAGTACCGGACGAACGCGCCCGCGGGCATGTTGACTCCGTGGTCGGGATTCACGCTCACCGTCCCGGCAGAGAACGCCACGATCACCGCGACGAGGACCCCGCTGACGAGGCCGATCGTTCGCGCGAAGCGATCGCGGACGGTCGCCCGCAGGCCCACCGCCGCGTCGACGCGGAGGACGTACCCGACGGCCACCGGGAGCCCGAGCACCAGCACGTACCCGAGTGGATTCCGGATGCCGCCGTTCGGCAACACGTTCGGATAGAGGATCCACGCCCCGAGCAGGCCCCCAAGGACGGCGTAGCGCGGGCGGTCGGGCCAGTACGCCCGCGTCGCGACCAGGCTCCCGACCATGACGGAGGTGCCGACGATCAGGCTCGCGATCGGGTAGAGGTGATCGAGGGTGGGGCCGACGGTCGAGACCACCTGTATCTCGACGAGGCCGATCGCGCCCACTCCGGCGACGACCACGCCCGTCAGGAGCACGACGACGCCCGCGGTGGGCGTGAGCCGACTGCGCTGGACGGCCACCCGGCCGACGACGACCGCGACGACGCCGAGCAGGAACAGCGCCAGCAGGACCCAGTGGGGGGTCCCGGCGTGGGTCGTCCCCGTGTGCGCGCCGACCGCCGGGACCCCGGCGAGGGCTCCGGCCACGGCGAACGCGACCGTCCCGAGACGAGGAACGACACCGCGACGCATGACGATTTACGGTACCGCCCGGTCACCTAACCGAATTGTGGTGCGGCGATCGAAGTCCCCGCGGTCAACGCCGGCCCGGCCGATCGCGAATCCGGCGAGGGACGCTGTGGCCGTCCGCCTCGTGGGGCGCCCCAGAGCGGTGACCGGCGGATCGTCGCTGCGCTGCGATCGCCCCTGTCGAATCGCGCACCAAAACCCCCTTTCGTTCCCTCCCCCGAGTGGACGGCGATGACTGCGTCCGGTTCGGACGGGATCTCTCGGCGGGCCTTCCTCAAGGGGGCCGTCGCCGTCGGCGGGGCCAGCGGATTGGCCGCCTGCGTCGATCGACAGGGGGCGGTGGACGTCCCCCGCGGACCGGCGGACCTCTCGACGCTCCCGGAGCGACAGCACGCCTGGAACGCGGTCCTCTCGACGGACGACGCCGGGAATCCGCTCCCGCCCCGGCACCACGTCTTGCTCTCCTTCGACCTCCCGGGCGACGCGCCCCCGACGGCCGACCAGCGAACCACGGTCGCCGCCGCTCTCGATTCGCTGAATCGGGCGTATCGCTGGAGCGACGACGGGCTGCTGTTCACGATCGGGTACTCCCCCGCGTACTTCGACCGCTTCGACGCAGGGCTCCCCGACGGCGTCGGACTGCCCGAACCGGAGGCGCTCGCCCCGTTCGAGTCCCCCACGATGGGCGACGCGGACGCGCTCGTGCACCTGGCCAGCGATCACCCGCAGGTCGTCCTGCGTGCGGAACAGGCACTCCGCGGGGAGAACGAGCGCCTGAACGGCGTCCAGATGACCGGGGCGACCGACGTCCTCTCGGTCGCGGATCGACGGACGGGTTTCGTGGGAAGCGGCCTGCCGGCGGAGCACGAGGACGTCGCGGACCTGCCCGATGGCACCGTCCCGGATGAGGCCCCGATGTTCATGGGGTTCAAGTCGGCGTTCCAGAAGAACCAGGCCTCCGAGGATCGCGTCACGATCCGGACCGGGCCATTCGAACGCGGGACGACCCAGCACGTCTCCCGGCTCACCATCGATCTCGAGCAGTGGTACGAACAGGACGGGCGCTACCAGCGCGTCGCCAAGATGTTCTGTCCCCACCACGCGGAGAGCGGCACCGTGGAGGGGACCGGGGCGAACCTCGGCACCGGGACCGAGATGGACGCGTGCGGCGATCCGATCGAGACGGCTCGCGACTTCGGGGTGCTGGGCCACTCCCAGAAGATGGTTTCGGTCCGGGAAGACGGGTCGCCGATCGTCCTCCGCCGGGACTTCGACTCCACCGACGGCGACCGGCCCGGCCTCCACTTCGTGGCCCTGCAGCGAACCATCGAGGACTTCGTCCGCACGCGGGAGGCCATGAACGGGACCGAGATCGCCCGGGAGACACCCGTCGGCACGCGGCTGAACAACGGCATCCTGCAGTACCTCACCGTGCACCGCCGGGCCAACTACCTCCTGCCGCCCCGGCGCCATCGCGCCCTGCCGACGCCCAGACCGGGTGAGAGCGCGTGAACCGCCGGGACTACCTCGCCGCCCTGGGGACGACCGGCGCGACGGGCCTCGCCGGCTGTGCCGGCCTGCTCCAGTCCCGCTCGCCGTACGCGCCGCCGGTCGTCGAGGACCGTCCCGACGCGGTGTACTACCCCTCCCACGTCGAGGGGATGGCGATGATCGGAACGGCGACGACCGGCCGGATCGGCTGTGCGCTGACGTACACCTACCCCCACCGGTTCTGGCTGGTGACTGGCACGCGGACCGAGCGCGTCTCGATCCAGCCGGAGGACTCGATCCACCTGATGCCGGTCGTCTGGGACCGCGAGACGGGCATCGTCCTCCCGGACGCGAGTCCGGGCGTCGACGTCACGGCTGCCGGCGAGGTCGTCGCGTCGATCAACCCCTGGGCGATGCTCTCCCAGCCAATGGGGATGCACTTCGGCGACAACGTCCAGTTGCCCGGCGACGGCGGCTACACATTCGACGTCGGTGTCGCGTCGCCGTCCCTCCCCCGGCTCGGGGGCATGGCCGCGGCACCGACCGGGGGCGCGACCTGCTCGTTCGACTTCGAGTACTCCCGGGCCGCCCGGAACGACCTCTCCCTGCGTCGGTTCCCCGACAGGAAGGGGACGCGCGGCGCCGTCGAACCGATGACGATGGAGGCGATGCCGACGTCACAGGTCCCCGCTCCTGACGCGCTCCCGGGTCGCCACCTGGGGTCGGGGACGACCGGCGACGCGAAATTCGTCGCCACCGCACTCGACGACGCCTCTGCCTACGGCGGGACCGCCGATCAGTCGTACCTCGCGGTCTCGCCCCGGACCCCGTACAACCGTCACATGCTCCCCGCGATGGGGCTCACGGCGACGGTCACGCGCGGGGCCGAGACCCGCTACGACGGGCCGCTCACCGCTGCCGTCGCCCCCGACCTGTCCGTGCACTACGGGGCGGTCATCGGCGACGTTCGGCCGGGCGACGACCTCGTCATCGGCGTTCGCCTGCCGCCCCAGGTGGCCCGTCACGAGGGCTACGAGACGGCGTTCCTCGCCATGGGATCGGTGTCACTCCGCGTCGGGTAGGGACCGGGTACGGCCTCGGCGGTCGGACGGCCCCGCTCAGGGCGCAGCGATCGGACGGCCCCGAGTCTGGGCGAATGGGTCGATCGGAACAACCCCTGGCCGCAGCGGTCGGTCGGCCCCGACTCTTGTCTCCGCGGTCGGTCGGCCCCGACTCTTGTCTCAGCGGTCGGTCGGACCCGGCTCCGCGGTCCGGTACCGGCGGCTCTGCGAGGACCCCTCGGCGACGATGAGCGAGTACTGCTCCATCTTGTTCAGGTACTTCCGGAGGGTGCGATCGGAGCGCGGTTCGTCGACGGCGTCCCGGTACTCCGCGTAGAGCTCGCCCGGGGAGACGGGCTCTTCGGCGGCGATGACGTCGTAGAGCACCCGCTGGTGGTCGGTGAGGGTCTCCACGAGCCGTCGGCGGACCCGCGTCCGGGCGTCGCCGATGGCGTCGTCCACGATCGTCGGCGTGATCTCGTCGGCGTCGCGGCTCTCGGCCAGCTGGGCGGCCGATCGCAGGATGGCGATGGCGTCCCTGGCGTTGCCGTCGGCGGCTCTCGCGATGGCCTCGACCTCTTCGGGGTCGACGACGCCGGGCTGGAGGCCGACCTCGACCCGCTCGCGGAGGATGGCCGCGAGCGCGTCCGTCCCGTACCTGTCGAAGTTCACCCGCGTCGCGGAACGGAGGCGGCTCCGGAGGCGGTCGTCCAGGTCGGCGAGCACCTCCGTCTCGCTGTTCGAGACGAGGACCATCTCGACGTGGGGGACCTCGTAGAGGTCGTAGAGCGCCGCCGTCTCCTCCAGTTGATCGACCTCGTCCAGGATGACGACCACCGGGTGATCGACGGCCCGGATCCGGTCGAGGAGGTCGCTCGCCGAGGCGCGGTGTCGGTGGACCTCCAGGCTGTCGATGCCGTCCACGACGCGGTAGAACACCCGGTATCGGGTGTAGTCCGACCAGCAGTTCACGTACTGGGTCTCGATGTCGAGGACCTGTTCGCGGAGACGCTGGAGGATGTACTTCGCGCTGACGGTCTTGCCGGCCCCGCTCGGTCCCGCCAGGAACAGTTCGTTGCCGGCCTCGCCCTCGACGACCGGCTGGAGGGCCGACGCCATCAGGTTGAGCTCCGCGTCCCGGTGGTCCAGATCGCCCGGCACCCAGTCCTCCTGGAACACGCGGGCGTCGGCGACGATGGCACCCCGGTTCGGGTCCCCGATCACGGCCGTGGCTACGTCCCGGGTGAAGAAATCCGTTTGGTCCGGATCGGTGTCTCGCGGGCACGGCTACCACCGAATCGGCCCGTCATCGCACCTAAACCCTCGGTCGCGGCCGCCCTCGCTACGGGACGATCCAGGCCAGGGTGTCGCCGGGTCCGCAGACGCCGTCCTCCTCGACCACGATCTCGTCGACGGTCCCGCCCGCCGGCGCCGGGACGTCGATGTCCACCTTCTCGACCTGAACGGTACAGAGCGTCGCGCCCGCCTCGACGCTCGCCCCCTCGCTGACGAACCAGTCGACGACGACGGCCTCTTCCTCGTCGGTCTCCTCCGGCCACACCTCGTCGACGGTGACCCGGACGCGATCGCCGCTCATGGCGCGACGCGACGGACGGCCTTCGCGACGTCGTCCTGGGACGGCACCACCTCGTCCTCGAGCGGGCGAGAGAACGGGATCGGCACGTCCGGGAGGGCGACGCGTTCGACCGCCTCGAGGTCCCCGAGCATCGACTCCGAGACGGTGGCGACGATCTCGCCCGTCACGCCGTAGGACCGGTAGTCCTCGTCGACGACCACCAGCCGGCCGGTCTTCCGCACGGACTCGAGGACGGTGTCGGTGTCGAGGGGTTTCAGCGAACGCAGGTCGATCACCTCGACGTCGACCTCGTCGGCGAGGGCCTCGGCCGCGCGCAGCGCCCGGTGGACGTGGAGCCCCAGCGTGACGACGGTGACGTCCTCGCCTGGCCGCTTCACGTCGGCACGCCCGAACGGGATCGCGTAGTCCGTCTCGGGGACGGCGGTCTTCGGGCCCTCGGGGGCGGGCATCCACCCGAGTCCCATCAGGCGCTTGTGGAACATGTAGACGACCGGGTCGTCGTCCCGGATGGCGTTATGCATCAGCCCCTTCGCGTCGTAGGCGGTGCTCGGGACGACGACCTTCATCCCGGGCAGGTGGGCGAAGGTGCCGTAGAGGGTCTGTGAGTGCTGGGCGGCGTCGTTGTAGGTCCCCCCGACGGCCGTCATGAGCGTCATCGGCACCGAGACGGCGCCGCCGCTCATGTAGGTGTTCTTCGCCATGTTGTTGTAGATCTGATCCATCGCGACGCCGAAGAAGTCGACGAACATCAATTCGACGATGGGACGCATGCCGGCCTGGGCCGCGCCGACGCCCGCGCCGATGAAGGCCGTCTCGGAGATGGGGACGTCCATGATCCGGTCGTAGCCGAACTCCTCGCGGAGCCCGGTCGTGCTGTCGAAGATGCCCTCGTAGTCGGCGACGTCCTCGCCCATGACGAAGACGTCCTCGTCCGCGCGCATCTCGTGGGCGATGGCCTCGACCACGGCGCGACTCATCGTGAGCGTCCGCGCGGTCATCGCGTCTCACCGCCCTCGATCGATGGCTCGGTGTCCGTGACCCCGGACGGCGGACCGGTGAACACGTCCTCGTAGGCGGTGTCCGGGTCGGGCATCGGTTGCTCGCGCGCCCACTCGATGGCCTCCTCGACCCGGTCCCGCGACCGCTCGCGGATTGTCTCTCGTTCTCCCTCGTCGATGCCGTAGTCCCCCATGGTCGCTTCCAGGCGCTCGATGGCGTCCCGCCGCCTGGCCGCCTCGACGTCCTCGTCCGGTCGGTACGCCTCCGCGTCTCCCATGAAGTGGGCCATCCGCCGGTGGACCTGCACCTCGATAAGGGACGGCCCGTTGCCGTCGCGGGCCCGCTTGACGGCGGTCCTGGCCGCCTCGAACACCTCGACGGCGTCGTCGCTGTCCACGCGGGTGCCGGGCATGTCGTGGCCCCGGGCCCGCCGGGCACCGTTCTCGACGTCCGTGATGCGACCTTTGGGCATGCTGATCGCCCAGTCGTTGTCCTCGACGACGAAGACCACCGGCAGGTCGTGGACGCTCGCGAGGTTGAGCGACTCGAGGAACGCCCCCTGGTCGATGGCGCCCTCGCCGAGGAAGGCAACCGCGACGTCGTTCGTCTGCCGTTTCGTCGCGGCGAGTGCGGCGCCCACCGCCGGGGCGGTGCCCTGGGCGACGATGCTACTCGACGCGTAGTTCCGCTCGGGGTCGAAGACGTGCATGTGCCCGCCCTTCCCCCGGCACGATCCCGTCGCCCTGCCGTAGATCTCGGCCGTCATCGCTCGAAGGTCCACGCCCTTGGCGATGGCGATGTGGTGGTGGCGGTGCGGCGCGGTCACCGTGTCCTCGTCGCGGAGGTGGACGCAGACGCCCGCCGCCGCGGCCTCGTGGCCCGCAGCGAGGTGCAGTTCGCCCGGGATCGGCCCGGCGGAGATGTCCCACTTCGGTTCCTTGCCCTCCCTGTACTCCTCCTGGAGTCGCTCCTCGTAGTGCCGGGCCGTCGTCATGGCCTCGTACATCTCGCGGAGTTGCTGGTCGCTTACCATCGTCTCCCCCGGGCGAACCTTCGGCCGTCCGACCAATAAATATATCAATTATCCTAAAAATCTATGCGTGACGACGCGCAAGCAACTCCCGAACCTACTTCACGCACCGGCGTCTATCCCGCCCATGGCAGAAGGCGACACCCTCCTCAACGCCGTCATCGGTGCCATCGCGTCCGTGGTCCTCGCGTTCCTCCCGTTCTCGCCGGTCCTCGGCGGGGCCGTCGCGGGGTACCTGCAGAAAGGTGATCGATCCGAGGGGCTGCGTGTGGGTGCCTACGCGGGCATCCTCGCGGCGATCCCGCTCCTGCTGGTCGTGTTCCTCTTCGGGGGTCTGATCGCGTTCGGAGCGTTCTTTTCGGCGCGGGCGGCGATCGGCGGCCTCTTCGTCCTGCTCGCACTCGTGTTCGGCCTCCTCTACTCGGTCGGTCTCAGCGCACTCGGCGGCTACCTCGGCGCCTACGTGGCCACCGAGACGAACTACTGACCCTACAGGTCCATGAAGGCCGAGACGTAATCGTCCGTCTCGGCGAGCCGTTCGTCGACCGTCGTCTCCAGGGTCTCGAGGTCGTCGATCAGGGCCTCGTACTCCGGCGTCTCGACCAGTTCGGCGGTCGGCCTCGAGGACTCGAGAGCGGCTTTGGTCGCGGCGAGCGAATAATACTCCTGCACGTCTTCCTCGTACTGTTTCCTGGCGAGGAGTTCCCGAACGACCGACTCGAGGTCCTCGCGATCGACCGGTTTCGTGAGATAGTCGTCGAAGGGCATCTCGACCACGTCGAGGTCGGGCTCGACTGCGGTCACCATGGCGACCCGCACGTCGTACCCCCCGTCGCGAATCGCCGAGAGGACGTCGTCGCCGGAGCGACCGGGCATGCGCCTGTCGAGAAGCGCGACGTCGACGCCGTCGTCGACCCGCTCGAGGGCCTCCGATCCGTCGTTCGCGGTTACGACGCGGTAGTCGTCGGCCAGCCAGGTCTCGAAGAGGGCGGTGATGTTGGGCTCGTCGTCGACGACCAGGACGGTCGGGTCGGTATCCTCACTCATGTTACACGTTCTCCTCGCGCATCGACGCGGTCGGTCTCCGGCCCCCGGTCCAGTCGGTGAGTGAGACTGACGTCCGCCCCGTCCCCGGAACTGGGGGATTCGCACGACCTGTCGGGCGGGCCGCCTCCGAGACGAGCCATCGCACCCGGGTGGTACTCGGAGGGGTACTATAAAACCCATCAAACCTGTTACCGTAGTCAGTATTTCCGTCGCCGAAGGCTTATAGCGGCACGCCGCCGGACGAGGGGTATGGACGACGATCACGGGCGGCGCCGGCAGGCGCACACCGTCCGGCTCGAACTGGCGGACGAGCCGGGCGAGCTCCTCGCGGCGCTGGAGCCGATCGCGGAACAGGGCGGGAACCTGCTCAGCATCTTCCACGAGCGGGGATCGCTGACGCCGCGTGGTCGCATCCCCGTCGAAATCGACCTCGAGGCGACGCCACACCAGTTCGAGGCCATCATCGACGCCCTCAGGGACGGGGGCGTCAACATCATCCAGGCAGGCACCGAGCGGTACGGCGAGGAGGTGAGCGTCCTCCTCGTCGGCCACCTCATCGACACCGACCTCTCCGACACCATCGAACGAATCGAGGACTCGCCGAGGGCGTCGGTGGTCGACCTCTCCCTCGCGGGCGAGGAGGGAACCGAGCACGTCTCGAGCGCACGCATCCGCATCGCCGCGGAGGCCGGGAGCATCGGCGAGGCCATCGACACCGTTCGGGACGTTGCCCGGTCGAAGGACCTGCGGGTCGTCGAACCGCTCGTGGGGGAGGCCTGAGATGCGCCTGGCCATCGTCGGTGCGGGCGCCGTGGGGCGATCCGTCGCGGAACTCGCGGGGGAGTACGGGCACTCGGTCACCGCCATCGCCGACGCAGGGGGCGCCGCAATCGACGCGAGTGGGCTCGCGGTCGAGTCTGTCGTCGAGGCGAAGGCAACCCGGGGAACGGTCGGCGACGAGGAACCGGCAGCGGTGCTCGACGCGACCTACGACGTCCTCGTCGAGGCGACGCCGACGACGCTCGGGGACGCCGAGCCCGGGTTCGGTCACGTGGCCGCGGCACTCGAACGCGACCGGCACGTCGTCCTCGCGAACAAGGGCCCCGTGGCCGAACGCTACGACGACGTGATGGCCCTGGCCGCCGACTCCGCCGGCGAGGTCCGCTTCGAAGCGACGGTCGGGGGCGCCATCCCCGCCATCGCGACGATCGAGGGCATCGGCCCGGAGCGGGTCGACGCCGCCCGGGGCGTCCTCAACGGGACGGCCAACTTCATCCTCACGCGGATGGCCACCGAGGGGCTGGCGTACGACCAGGTCCTCGCGGAGGCACAGGATCTGGGAGTCGCCGAGGCGGACCCGTCCTTCGACGTGGAGGGCACCGACGCGGCCCTCAAGGGCACGATCGTCGCCAACGTGCTCGACGGGGGCGGTCACGCCCTCGGGGACGCCACCGTCGAAGGCATCACCGACCTCCCGACGAGCGCACTGGAGGTCGCCGCCGAGGACGGCCGGACGATCAGGCTCATCGTCGAAGTCACGGACGACGGCGTTCGCGTTGGCCCCCGTCTCGTCCCCGAGCACGACACGCTGGCCGTCTCGAATACGATGAACATCGTCCAGTTCGAGACGGCCCACGCGGGCCGTCTCAACGTCAGCGGCCGGGGGGCGGGCGGCCCCGAGACGGCGAGTGCGGTTCTGGCCGACGTCGACCGCCTCGACTGACGGCCGACCGAGGGCGTGGCCCCGCTTCACAAACCGCAAGACGGCGTCGGGTTCGGTCTCAGCGGCTTTCGAAATGGTTTTAATGCGAACTACCGAAGGAAACCCACAGAGCGCGTCTACAGCGCGAATACCGCAACCATGAGCGACAAACCACACCAGAACTTGGCCATCATCGGCCACGTCGACCACGGGAAGAGCACCCTCGTGGGTCGACTCCTCTTCGAGACGGGGAGCGTCCCCGAGCACGTGATCGAACAGTACCGCGAAGAAGCCGAGGAGAAGGGCAAGGGCGGCTTCGAGTTCGCCTACGTCATGGACAACCTCGCGGAGGAGCGGGAGCGAGGCGTCACCATCGACATCGCCCACCAGGAGTTCGAGACGGACACCTACTACTTCACGATCGTCGACACGCCGGGTCACCGCGACTTCGTGAAGAACATGATCACCGGCGCGTCCCAGGCCGACAACGCGGTCCTGGTCGTCGCTGCGGACGACGGCGTCCAGCCACAGACCCGGGAGCACGTCTTCCTGGCTCGCACCCTGGGCATCGAACAGCTCATCGTAGGCGTCAACAAGATGGACCTCGTCGACTACGAGGAGTCCACCTACCGCGAGGTCGTCGACGAGGTCAAGGGTCTCCTGAAGCAGGTCCAGTTCGGCACCGAGGACGCGAGCTTCATCCCCATCTCGGCCTTCGAGGGCGACAACGTCGCCGAGTCGTCCGAGAACACCTCCTGGTACGACGGGCCGAACATGCTCGAGGCCCTCAACAACCTCCCGGAGACGTCCCCGCCCACGGACGCTCCCCTGCGCCTGCCGATCCAGGACGTCTACACCATCTCCGGCATCGGGACGGTCCCGGTCGGCCGCGTCGAGACCGGCGTGATGCACCCCGGTGACAACGTCTCCTTCCAGCCCTCCGACGTCGGCGGCGAGGTCAAGACCATCGAGATGCACCACGAGGAGGTCGACGAGGCCGGCCCCGGCGACAACGTCGGCTTCAACGTCCGGGGCATCGGCAAGGACGACATCCGTCGCGGCGACGTCGTCGGTCCCGCGGACGACCCGCCGTCCGTCGCCGAGACGTTCCAGGCCCAGATGGTCGTCATGCAGCACCCCTCGGTCATCACCGCGGGGTACACGCCGGTCTTCCACGCCCACACGGCGCAGGTCGCGTGCACCATCGAGTCCATCGACCAGAAGATCAACCCGTCCTCCGGCGAGGTCGAGGAGGAGAACCCCGACTTCATCCAGTCCGGCGA
>JBDGUD010000015.1:0-79715 GCA_042216165.1 Halanaeroarchaeum sp. | reverse complement strand
CGCCACTGAGTTAGCAACCCAGCGCCTTGACCAGGCTAGGCTACCACGACGCGCTTGTCGGTTATCGTCGCCCTCGCGGACTCGGGGAGTACACCCCTACAGTGCAACGGTACTGGTGGATATCTGCCGCCGTAACTTAAACCCCTCGAAAGGCCCGGCCGATCCGCCGTCGTGTCGCGGGGGAGAAATCGGTGGCCGAGACGACGCCAGCAGCCGTCCCGGTCGGCAACGAGTGGGAGGGTCCAGCGGATCGGCATTCGATGGGCCCTGCCGGGAGGCGTTCGGTGGGATCTCTGCGGGGTGTCGCTCACAGGGGTGGTACGGGCCCCGCGCGGTCGCTCCTCGATTCGCCGACGGTGCGGTTCGGTCCCTCTACGTGAACTCGTGAGGGTCGTCGTGCCGTGGCATGGCACCTACTCCTGCTCCCCGACGGAACATAGTATCGGGCGACCGTCCAGAAATCCGAACGATCGGGACGAATCCGGACCGGGTCCCGGTCGATCAATCGGAGACCATCGGCGTCTCGACGTACGCCTCGTTCTGAACCCACTCGCCGTCCTCGTCTTTCACCTTGTAGGCGCCGTAGTACGGGACGCGGTTCGCGACCGTCTCCTCGAAGGTCGTCCGGATCTCCTCGTCCGTCATCTCGCCCATCGGACGGAGGTCGTCGTTGCGGTTGAGACAGCCCTTGAGTTTCCCGTCGTGGGTCACCCGGACGCGGTGACAGTTCGCACAGAAGTCCTCGTTCTCGACCGGATCGACGATCTCGACCATGCCGTCGTCGACGTAGTAGCGGTTCCGGTGGTGCATGTCCCGGACGTCCACCCGGTCCGCCCGGTCGCGCAACCAGTCGTGGACGCGATCGATGTCGATCGACCACTCGGGCTTGTCCACGAGTTCGGGCATGAACTCGATCAACTGGAGGCGGAGTCCGTCGTTCTCGGCCACGTAATCGACCATCTCGGGGACGTAGGGCGCGGTGTGCTCGAAGACGACCATGTTGAGTTTCACCGGCGTCAGCCCCACGTCGACTGCCTCCTTCACGCCCTCCATGACCCTGTTGTACGCGCCGCTCTTGGTGATCTCCTTGAACTCCTCCGGCTGGAGCGCGTCCTGGGAGACGTTGACCCGCTCGAGGCCGGCCGCCTCGAGGTCGGCCGCCCTGTCCGGGAGATAGGAGCCGTTCGTCGTCATCGAGACCTCCATCGAATCGGGCGTCCGGCGGATGATCTCCTCGAGGTCGTCCCGGAGCATCGGCTCTCCGCCGGTGAACTTGACCTTCTCCACGTCGTAGTCCTCGACGACGTCGAGGAATCGCACGACGTCGTCGGCGCTCATCTCGTGATCTCGCGCCGCCATCGGTCCCCTGGTGTCCCCGAGTCCCTCGTTGTGGCAGTAGACGCAGTCGAAGTTACACCGGTCCGTCAGGGATATCCGGACCTGGCTCACCTCCCGACCGAAGTCGTCCTCGAGCATTGCACGGGGATCGGTACCCTATACTATTAAATTCGTGGGGAGAAGTCACGAAAATGTAACTCTTCACGGTTACGTTCCGCCGGTGCCACGTCGCGGTTCCGGTATGCCACTCGACCCCGGGGTCGCGAGGTCACAATCCTTATCCCCGCTTCATCGCGTACCCACGGACATGGACGCTGATGCCGTCCGGGACCGCCTCACCACCGTCGAGGACCCGGATCTCGGCGACGACATCGTCTCGCTCAATCTCGTCTCGGACGTCACCGTCGAGGGCGAGGAAGTGACCGTCGAACTGGCCCTGGAGGCGCCCGGCTCGCCGGTCGAATCGACCATCCGCGACGCCGTCGTCGACACCCTGGAGGCGGAGGGTCTGTCGGTCACGGTCACCGAACCCGAGACCGGTGACGAACCGGTCGGCGTCAAATCGGTCGGCCCCGACACCGAGGAGTCCCCGCTCCCGGACGTGACGAACATCGTCGCGGTGACCTCCGGCAAGGGAGGCGTCGGCAAGAGCACAATCTCGGTCAACCTGGCCGCCGGCCTGGCAGACGCCGGTGCCGACGTCGCCCTCTTCGACGCCGACATGTACGGACCGAACGTGCCCAGGATGCTGGACGCCCACGAACAGCCCGAGGCCACGGAGGACGAGCGGATCATACCGCCGGAAGCCCACGGGATGAAACTCATGAGCATCGGCCTGATGGTCGGCGAGGAGGACCCCGTCATCTGGCGTGGTGCACTGGTCCACAACACCATCACGCAACTCATCGACGACGTCGAGTGGGGCGACCTCGATTACCTGGTCGTCGACTTCCCGCCGGGGACGGGCGACACGCAACTCACCTTCCTGCAGTCGGTCCCGATCACCGGGTCGATCATCGTCACGACCCCGCAGGAGGTCGCCCTGGACGACGCCCGGCGCGGTCTGCAGATGTTCGCCCGGCACGACACTCCGGTTCTCGGCATCGTTGAGAACATGAGTTCGTTCGTCTGTCCGGACTGCGGATCGGTCCACGACATCTTCGGAGAGGGGGGCGGCGAGCGCCTCGCCGAGGAGAACGACATGCCATTTCTCGGCTCGATCCCGCTGGATCCCTCGATCCGAACCGGTGGGGACGCCGGCGCGCCGATCGTCCTGGACGGGGACAGCGACACAGGGCAGTCGTTCCGCGACATGGTCTCGGAGACGGCCGACATGGTCGGCATCCTCAACCGCCAGGAACGCTCGCGGTAAGATGGCGCCCACAGACGAGGAGAAACGGGACGTCCTCCGGACCGTCGCGGCGGACCTGCGTGGTCCCGACGCGACCCCCGAGTCGGAGAAACTGGCGGCGACCGTGATGCGGATCAGCGACCTCTACGACGAGGGTGAGGCCACGTCGCCGCGGGACGTTTATTTGAACATGCGGACGATCATGTCGATCGCCGAACAGGGCGGACGGGATCCCGAGTAGCGCCCCCGTTCCCGCCTGGCGCCGATCGGTCGCCATACACGCAATGGTGGGTTATTCTATCGAATGGTCTGTAAATTGTATTATTTGTATCGAGAAATAAACGCCCGCGCCGCGGCCGTCGTTTGTGTGAGTCGGCGTCCTTCCGGGTCACCTCCCGGACGGACGTACAGGAAAATGGGGTAGTCCTTCATAATCATTCAATGTCAATGGATGGCAAACGATTTAGTGGCCGACGCCCCAAAATTCGTGGTAGCGGTCCGATTCGGACCGAGGCCAACCTATGACTGACGACGAACTCATCTGGCGAATCGCAGGCGGTTCCGGAGACGGGGTCGACTCGACGAGTCAGAACTTCACGAAGGCGTTGATGCGGTCGGGCCTCCACGTGTTCACGCACCGGCACTACCCCTCGCGGATTCGTGGCGGACACACGTACGTCGAGGTACGTGCCGCGGCGCACGAGGTCGCCTCCAGGGGCGACGGCTTCAATTTCCTGTTGGCGCTGGGCGACAGTTTCGCTCGGAACGAACAGGAGGACGCCATCTACGGCAACGAGGAGATCAAGCCGCTGACGGAGAACCTCGACGAACTGCGCGAGGGCGGGGTCATCGTCTACGACGCGGGCCAGATCGACGTCGAGGACGTCCCCGACTTCGAGGAGCGCGTCGAGGAGAACGACTGGCAGGTCTACCCGGTCGACCTCCGGAGCATCGCCCAGGAACACGGTCGGGAGATCATGCGCAACACGGCCGGGGTCGGTGCCACGGCGGCGCTGACCGGGATGGACCTCGAACCCGTCGAGGAACTCATGCGGGAGGCGATGAGCGAAGAGATACTCGAGGCGAACTTGAACGTCCTCGAAGACGCCAGGGAGACCGTCGAGTCCGAGTTCGACACGGACACGGGCATCGAGATTCCCGAGAGCGAACACGAGGAGGAACAGGTGCTGCTCTCGGGGAGCCACGGCATCTCCTACGGGGCGATCGACGAGGGCTGTCGCTTCATCTCCGGGTATCCGATGACCCCGTGGACCGACGTGTTCACCATCATGTCCCAGGAGCTCGAGGAGATGGGCGGCATCGCCGAGCAGGTCGAGGACGAGATCGCGGCCGCGGCCGCGGCCATCGGGGCGAGTCACGCGGGTGCGAAGGCCATGTCGGGCTCGTCCGGCGGCGGCTTCGCGCTGATGTCCGAACCGCTCGGGCTCGCCGAAATGACCGAGACGCCACTCGTCCTGGTCGAGTCGATGCGCGCCGGTCCCTCGACGGGTATGCCGACGAAGACCGAGCAGGCCGACCTGGAACACATCCTCTACACGTCCCAGGGCGATCACTCGCGACTCGCGTTCGCACCGGGCGATCCGATGGAGGCCTACGAGCAGACGCGAACGGCCTTCCAGCTCGCCTACAAGTACCAGATGCCGGCCATCGTCATCTACGACTCGAAACTGGCGGGCGAGTACCGGAACGTCCCGAAGAGCTTCTTCGATCGGGAACCCAACCCGGACCTCGGAAGCACGCTCACCGAGGCGGAACTCGAAGACGCCCCGCACGACGACACCGGCCGCTTCGAGCGCTTCCAGTGGGACGGCGAAGACAACGTCAGCCCGCGTTCGCTACCGGGCCAGAAGAACGGCCGCTTCCTCGCGACCGGCAACGAACACTGGCCGAACGGTCAGATCGCCGAGGACCCGACGAACCGCGTCAATCAGGTCGACCGGCGGCTCGGCAAGATCGACGCCGCCAGGGAGGATCTGGACGAGATGGACGAGTCGTTCCAGTCCTCCTGGGGAGCGGACGACGCCGAGATCGGAGTGATCACCTGGGGGAGCACCCAGGGCACCGTCGAGGAGGCGGTCGAGCAGCTCACGGCGGACGGGGAGCCGGTCGCCGGCCTCGGCGTCAGCGAGATCATGCCGTTCCCGGAGCGGGAGATCGTCGAGTTCGTCGAGAGCGTCGACGAGGTCATGATCGTCGAGATGAACGCCAGCGCCCAGTTCCGCGGGCTGGTCCAGAAGGAACTCGGCGCGTACGGCGAGAAGATCTCGAGTCTTCTCAAGTACAACGGCGAGCCATTCCGCGCAGAAGAGGTCGTGGAGGCCATCGACATCGAACTCAACGGCGGCGGGGAACCGAACGCACAGGTAACGCTCCAGCCGGCGGCAGGTGACTGATATGAGTGCATTCAACGCAATCTCCTCCGAACCCGACGTAGAGCGCGACGACTACACCCCCCAGGCCGAACCCCAGCCGACCTGGTGTCCGGGCTGCGGTGACTTCGCCGTCCTCAAGGCGCTCAAGGGAGCGCTCGCGGAACTCGGAAAGGATCCCGAGGAGATCCTCATCGTCACCGGGATCGGCTGTTCGGGTAAGACGAACAGCTACTTCGACAGCTACGGGTTCCACTCCATCCACGGCCGGGCGCTGCCCATCGCGCGATCGGCGAAACTCGCCAATCCGGGCCTTGAGGTCATCGCGGCCGGCGGCGACGGCGACGGATACGGCATCGGTGGGAACCACTTCTCCCACACGGCCCGCGAGAACCACGACATGACCTACATCGTGTTCAACAACGAGGTCTTCGGACTCACCAAGGGGCAGTCCTCGCCGACCAGTCCCAAGGGGCACACGTCGAAGACCCAGAAGAAGGGGGTCGCGAAGGACCCGGTCCGTCCGCTGTCGCTCGCCCTGTCGGCCGGTGCGTCGTACATCGCCCGGACGGCAGCCGTGAACCCCCGTCAGGCCCAGGACATCATCGTCGAGGCCATCCAGCACGACGGGTTCTCCCACGTCGACTTCCTGACCCAGTGTCCGACCTGGAACAAGGACGCGCGCCAGTACGTCCCGTACATCGACGTCCAGGACTCCGACGACTACGAGTTCGACGTCAACGACCGCGAGGAGGCCTTCGAGATGATGTACGAGACCGAGAACGCCCTCTACGAAGGGGAGGTCCTCACGGGTCGCTACTTCGTCGACGACCGGCGGTCCTACCAGGAGGAAAAGCAGATGCGCGGCGAGATGCCCGAGGAACCCGTCGCCGAGCGCTACTTCGACGACGACTACGAGTGGGAGCGGGCGTACGACGAGTTGCTCGATCGCCACGCCTGAGAACCGTTTACCGATTCGGTAGATATTTTTTCCGTGAACCCAAACGAAACGACGTGAGCGCCGAAACGACGGAGGAGCGGATACTCGAGGTGCTGGAGGCCGACGCCAAGGCTTCCTACGCGGAGATCGCCGAACGCGTCGACGTCTCGAAGCCCACGGTCAGGAAGTACATCAACAAACTCGAAGACGAGGGCGTCATCGTCGGCTACTCCGCAGAGGTAGACCCGAAGAAACTGTCCGGCCAGAGCATCGCGCTCGTGGGAATCGACGTCGAGAGCGACGCGTACGTCGACGCGACGGGCGAGCTCAAGGAGCTCGACGCCGTGTCGGCTCTTTACACCTCCAGCGGCGATCACATGTTGATGGCCGAAGTCCGCGCGCCAGACGGCGACGCGCTCGGGGAGGTCATCCGCGAGTCCATCCTCGGGATCGACGGCGTCACTGCCGCCCACCCCTCCTTCCTTCAGGAACGACTCAAGTGAGCCGGCTCACCGTCGGCCAGGAGTGCGTCCAGCCGCTCGATGGCCGTTTCGATGTCTTCCGTACTCGTCGCGTAGGACGCCCGTAACGTGTCTTCGGCCATGGAGCCGAAGTCCGGACCCGGCGTCATCGCGACGCCCGCCTCCTCCAGGAAGACGTCCGCGATCTCGAAGGCGTCGCCCGGCAAATCGCCGACGTCCAGGAGCAGGTAGTACGCGCCCGCCGGCGCGTACCCCAGGTCGAGCCCCCACCGCTTCGCCGCGTCGAGGAGGAGATCCCGACGCTCCCGGTAGGTCTCCCGCACTGCGTCGAGCCAGGACGGTTCCGTCTCGATCGCGGCCTCGGCGCCGTCCTGAACGAAGTTCGGGGCACAGATGAGCACGTTCTGGACCAGTTTGTTGAACGACTCGACCTCCTCTGGCGGCGCGACGACCCACCCGAGCCGCCAGCCGGTCATGCCGTACCGTTTGGAGACCCCATCGAGGACGAACGCCTGGTCCGTGTACTCGAGGACGGAGTGCTCGGTCTCGTCGTAGGACAGCCCGTGGTAGATCTCGTCGGAGACCACGTAGGTGTCGGTCCGTTCGGCGAGTTCGACCAGCTCCTCGATCGTCGATCCCGACATCACCGCCCCGGTCGGGTTCTGGGGCGAGTTGAGCATCATCGCCGCCGTCTCCCGGGAGACGACCTCCCGGTAGGCCTCGACGCTCGGTTCGAAGTTCTCGGCGGGGTCGAGTTCGACGGTGTTCACCCGCCCGTCGGCCTGCCGGACGAAGTTCGGGTAGGGCGCGTAGTACGGGTCCGTGAGCACGACCTCGTCTCCGGGATTCACGATCCCCAGCATCGTCACCAGGAGCGCGGGCGAGGACCCCGAGGTCACCACGATCCGCTCCGGTGGGACGTCCACGCCGTACGTGCGATCGTAGTAGTCCGCGATCGCCCGGCGCAACCCGATTTTCCCGCGGGAGTTCGTGTAATCTACGTTCCCTGCACGGAGCGATGCGATGGCTGCCTCGGTCGCCGCTGCCGGCGGCTCGATGTCGGGTTCGCCCACCTCCATGTGGACGACCCCCTCGCGTTCACTGGCCCGTTCGAGGACGTCCATCGCCGAAAACGGCGACGTTTCCAACGCTCGCTCCGAGGGCATTGCACTCGTGTGGAAGGCGGGCACGGGTATAAACGTTCGACGGTCGTCAATCCTTGCCATCGGGAAAACCTGCGAGACGCACCCCCTCGCCCAGCCTTATCACGGAAACGCCCCTCCCTCCAGGCGTGACAGACGTCATCGTCGCCGGCGGTGGACCCGCCGGCATGAGCGCTGCACTGTTCGCCGAGAAGAACGGCCTGGACACGCTCGTCTTCGACACGGACGAGACCTGGTTGCACAAGGCGCACCTGTTCAACTACCTGGGGATCGAGAGCATCGACGGGTCGGCCTTCGTGGAGCGCGCGAGGGACCAGATCCGGGACTTCGGCGTCACGATCGAACAGGAGGAGGTCACCGGCGTCTCGCAGACGGACGACGGATTCGCGGTCGAGACCGACGAGGGGTCCTACGCGTCACGGTACCTGGTCCTCGCGACGGGCGCGGATCGGGAACTCGGTGACGATCTCGGCGTGGCGTTCACCGACGAGGGCGTCGTCGACGCCGACCTCACGATGGAGACGAGCGTCGAGGACGCCTACGCGACCGGTGCGATGGTCCGCCCGGAGGAGTGGGAGGCGATCATCGCTGCCGGGGACGGTGCCGCCGCGGCCGTGAACATCCTCTCGAAGGAGAAGGGCGAGCACTTCCACGACTTCGACACGCCCGCGAACGCCGAATAGAAAGCCCTTTTGTCGTCTCTCGCCGAGGGGACGGCCGTGTTCGCGGACCGCTGGTCCCGACTGGAGGAGACGGTCCCACCGATGGCGGCCATCGGCGTGGCCATCGTCGCCGTCAGCACCAGCGCCATCCTCATCAGGTTGAGCCACGCGCCGAGCATCGTGAAGGCCTTCTACCGGGCACTGTTCACCACGCTGTTCGTCATCCCCGTCGCGGTTCGATATCGTGGTGCCTTCGCGCGGATTTCTCCTCGCGACCTGGGGTTCGCACTGCTCTCCGGGATCGCGCTCGCGGTGCACTTCGCGGCGTGGTTCGAGTCCCTCGAGTGGACGAGCGTCGCCGCCTCCGTCACGCTCGTCCAGGTCCAGCCGCTTTTCGTCGCCGTGGGCGCCTGGGCTCTCCTCGACGAGCACCTGAACGCCCGGATGGTCGGCGGGATATTGGTGGCCCTCGTCGGTTCCACGGTCATGTCGGCGGCCGGTCTGCTCGGACGGGGGGTCGTCGGGGCAAACCCCCTCTACGGGAACCTGCTCGCCATCGCGGGCGCCGTGATGGCAGCCGGGTACGTCCTGGCCGGACGGTCGCTGCGCCAGCGCCTTCCCCTCGTTCCCTACGTTCTCGTGGTCTACAGCGCGGCGACGGTGGCACTCTTCGTCTTCGTCGCGGCCCAGGGAGCCCCCTTCAACGGGTATCCGCCCCGCGAGTGGATCCTCTTCGTGGCGATGGCCGTCGGCCCCGGCCTCTTCGGTCACACGGTCATCAACTGGGCGCTCAAGTACGTGGAGTCCAGCGTCGTCAGCGTCTCGCTCCTCGGCGAACCGGTCGGGAGCGCCATCCTGGCGCTGGCCATCTTCGCCGAGGTCCCGGGGGTCGCGACGCTCCTCGGCGGATCGATCGTCCTCGTCGGCATCTTCGTGACGTCACGGGCGCGCGCCGTCTAACGTCACTCCGGGCACCGTCAGTCACTTTGGGCACCTGCCTCGCGTTCGGCGGTGCCACAGGTCGTAGCCCACGTCGGCGAGCGATCCCACGAGGATCAGTGCGAGCCCCAGCGCGAGCAGGTGTTCGCTGGTCGGCCAGTCGTATCCGAGGAGACCGGCGGCCCTCGCCCCGAGTGCGAGGCCCACGAACGCCACGATCGAGATGTAGTACTCCCTTCCCACGACGTCGGGACGGCGGACCCGGTCCACGTACCGCTGGAGCTCCCAGATGAGCGGGGTCGGTTCCACCACGCCACGCGCCGCGTGGAATTCGACGACCCCCGCGTCGTCCATCTTCGGCAGGTGGGTCTGGCGCAGAGCGGTGTATGTGCGCTTGCGCTGCTTGCCAGTCACCGCGGCCGACTCGACGTCGTTCTCTCTCGCCGCCAGGCGGGTCGAGAGCGTTCGCAGGTCCACCGCCTCCCCCACGTCGGCCAGACAGTCCAGCGTCAACCGCCGCCGATCGTTCGACAGAATTTCGAAGGCGGTCGGACAGGACAGTCCGGACGCTGGACGTGACGGTCTAATGATCCCCCTCGTCTTCGATAGCGTTGACATTCGCCCCTCCCCCAGGAACACAGACGACACCTACCCGTTAGTATACTTCTAATACTTTCAAATACGAATACGTGACAAACAAGTAACAATCGGGCCAGTCATGGTACACCATGGCCACGGCCAGAGGGCCCGTCGATCGGCGTTTCGAATCCGAACTGGCGGCGGCAACTCCCTTTGTTATCACAGCCGCAATCGCCAAAAATGTGGGACGCCCACTAGACCACGATGGCGACAACGTTGACAGTTACCGGGATGAGTTGCGAGCACTGCGAACAGACCGTCACCGAGGCACTCGAGGGGGTCCCGGGGGTCACCGCCGCCAGCGCCGACCGCGAGAGCGACCGGGCTGTCGTCGAGGGCGACGCCGACATCGATCGTCTCGTCGCGGCCGTCGACGACGCGGGCTACGACGCGAGCGCCTGACGCCGGGTCGGCGGAGCCGACCAGCGACTCCCAGCCGGTGGGAACGGCGACTCTCAGCCGGTGGGAACGATCGCCCCTCCCGTTTTGCGGTGCGGCCCAACGGTGGGTCTGGAGATGCCGTCCCAGTCCGCCCGACCCTTGCCCGTCACGCTCCCCAGTGGCGTCCGCGCGTTGGCCCTGGCAGGGGTGCTGTTCCTGGCCGCGCTCGCGGCGGGCGCGATGTGGGTCGGCGACGCGTTCGCCGGCGATCCGGCCGCGATCCGGCGGTGGATCGCGGACTTCGGTGTGCTGGCGCCGACCGTCTTGATCGCGGGACAGGCCCTCCAGGTGGTGATCGCGCCGATTCCCGGGCAGGTCCTCGGCCTCGTGGCGGGCTACCTCTTCGGGCCGGTGTACGGGACGGCGTACAGCCTCACCGGTGCCGCGATCGGCAGTCTGATTGCGTTCTCGCTCTCCAGACGATACGGCCGGCCGTTCGTCCTCGAGGTGGTCGATCCCGCGACCGTGCAGTGGTTCGACGAGGCCTCCGAGCGCCGGGGATACCAGGCACTCTTCCTCGCGTTTCTCGTCCCCGGGTTGCCCGACGATCTGATCTGTTTCGTCGCCGGCCTCTCGCGGATGAACCGCCTGACGATGACCGCGGTGTCCGTCGTCGGCCGGCTGCCGGGCTACTACCTGATCGCCGTCGGAGGCGCCGACGTCGCGACCGGGAAGCACCTCCGGGCCGCCGTCCTCCTCGGCGTCCTGGCGGTCCTGTCGCTGTTGGGATACCGGCACCGCAATCGCTTTGCCGCACTGCGGACCGAATGACTGGCCGGTACGTCCGGGAGCGGAATACGGACGAGGACGGGGCCCGTAGCGGTCGCCGATGAGCGGAGACGACGACGCGTCCGCGGCAGCCTTCGGGAAGGGACTCTTCGACGAGGAGATGTCACCGGGGTCCGCGCTGGCCCACCTCTACCGGGGCGAGGTCCACCGGATGAAACTCTGGCGGGAACGGCTCGACCGGACCACGAACTGGGCCGTGATCGTCCTCGCGGCCATCGTTACCTGGGCGTTCTCCGGCCCCGATCACCCACACTACATCCTGCTGGTCGGGATGGCGTCGCTCGCCATCTTCCTCGGCATCGAGGCGCGGCGATACCGGGCCTACGACATCTGGCGGTCTCGGGTTCGGGTCCTCCAGGAGAACGTCGTCGCCCTCGCCCTGGATCCCTCGATGGACCCGACCGACGAGGACTGGCGCGAACGCCTTGGTGAGGACTACCGCAACCCCACCGTGAAGATCACGTGGGAGGAGGCGGTGGCACACCGTCTCCGTCGTATCTATCTCCCGCTGTTTGCGATCATGATCGGAGCGTGGACGATCAGGGTGACGGCGTTCACGCGCGGGGGCTGGCCGGCCAGTGCGGCGGTCGGGACGATACCGGGCCTGGTCGTGACCGCGGTGGTCTTCGGGTGGTTGCTCCTTCTCGTGGTCGTCGCGGTGCGCAGGCGGACCTGGCGGGCTCGCGGCGAATTGCGGCGAACGACGATCCGCGAGGAGGAGACCGGAGACGATCCCCCTCAGTAACCTTCGCCGGCCCTGGCGGGGCCACGGAAGGCGGAGTAGAGGACGGCGAAGTAGAGCAGGACCAGCGGCAGGAAGATGACCAGCACGATGGACATGACGTTCAACCCGAGCGTCGAGACGGCGGCCTCCGTGGCGGTGAGGTTTCCTGCGGGGTAGATCGTCGGGTAGAGCAGGTACGCCACGAGCGCGACGAGACCGAAGGTCTGGACGCCCGAGCCCACGAATGCCCCGAGCGCCACTCCCCGCCGGAGCATCCAGATGTAGGCGAGACCGAGAACCGCCGTGAGCAGCACCAGCGCGATGGCGAGTGGCGAGAGAATCTTCGCCGCCATCCCGTCCACGAACAGGTAGAGGTAGACGACCGTCAGTACCGCCAGGAGGAGGTAGGACCCCTGGGCGAGGTAGCCGTAATTGACCACGGTCTCGGAGCGCTCCTCCAGTTTCATCGAGGTGAACGCCGCTCCCTCGACCGTCGAGAGGGCGACGATGGCGAGTCCCACGACGACGCCGGGGACGGAAAACAGTCCCGGCGCGGCGACGAGCCAGTTGGCCGCGAACATGCCGAGGAAGAAGGGCGCGAGCGTGCTGCCGACCACGAAGAGGGTGCCCCACAGGCGCTGCCACCGCTCGTCGTGACGCTGTTCGCGGAACTCTGGCGAGACGCCCCTGAGGATCAACGAGCCGAGGATCATGAACATCAGCAGGTAGTACCCGCTGAACAGCTGCGCGTAGACGTCGGGGAACACGGCGAACATCGCACCCCCGAAGACGATGAGCCAGACCTCCGTGCCGTCCCAGAGCGGGGCGACTGCCGTGAGCATCGTGTCCTCGACGTTCTCGTCGTCCACGAGTCCGAACAGGACGCCGATGCCGAAGTTCGAGCCGTCGAGCCAGAGGAACATCGCGAGCGTGAGGAACATCACGACGTACCATATCTCGACGAGGGGCAGACCGAGTAGCGGTGCGTCCGCGAGCGAGAGGGCGATCATTCGCCGGTCACCCCCGCATCGCCGGCCGTTGCACTGCCCGTCGCGTCGGCCCCGGCGGGTTCGGGACCGGACCTGACGATCCGGATGCCGAGATAGCCCCAGATGGCCATCAGTGCGGTGTACGCGAGCACGAAGCCGACCAGCGTGATCGTCGCCTCGGTCCCGGTCAACCCGGGCGAGACGCCCTCGGCCACCTTGAGCACGCCCTGGATGGCCCAGGGCTGGCGGCCTATCTCGGTCACCATCCAGCCGAACTCGACGGCGAGCACGCCCAGGCCGGTCGAGACCACGAACGCCTTCTGGAGCAACCGGTCCTCGAAGAGTTCGCCCTTGCGCCACCGGTATCCGGCCCAGAGCGCGAGGAAGATGAACCAGAATCCGAGGCCGACCATCGCCCGGAAGGACCAGAACACCAGCATGAACGGCGGGGTCTCGAAGTCGAAGGCCTCGAAGCCCTTGAGCGGCTCGGACGGATCACCCCCGGTCGCGAGGAACGACGCGCCGCCGGGGATGCCGATCCGAATCATGTCGTCCGGTCTCGGCGAGAGGAGGTCGTTCGGGTTGGTCGGAATCGCCACGAGGTACTCGGGCGCGTAGGCCTGGGTCTCCCAGAGTGCGTCGATGGCCGCCATCTTCGCCGGCTGGGTCTCGTGGACGTGTCGGCCGTAGGCATCGCCCTGAACCGCCTGGAAGGGGGCCGTGATCAACATCGCCACGACGGCCACTTTCATCGTCTTCTTCCAGAACTGGCCCTCGTCCGACCCCTGGAGCAACTTGTACGCGGCGATGCCCGCGATGAAGAGCGCTGCCGAGAGGACCGCGGCCATCTGCATGTGCGAGAACATCCAGATGAACCGTGGGTTCAGGTACGCGGCAACCGGATCGGTGATCACGGCGACTTCCTGTCCGGCCCGGGTCCCCATCTCGTAGCCGCGTGGGACCTGCATCCACGAGTTCGCGATGAGGATCCAGACCGCCGACAGCCAGGAGCCGAGGCCGGTCAGGAACGCCGCCGCCAGGTACATCCTGTCCGAGACCCGGTCGCGCCCGAACAGGAAGATGCCGAGCATGGTCGATTCGAGGAAGAACGCCATGAGTCCCTCGGTCGCCAGCGGACCGCCGAAGATGCCTCCGACGGCGGAGGCGTAGGCGGCGAAATTCGTCCCGAACTCGAATTCGAGGACGATGCCGGTCACCGTCCCGACGACGAAGGTCAGGCCGAATATCTTCGCCCAGAACCGTCGGAGACGGGCGTACACCTCCCCGTCCCCCCTGACCTCCTTCCAGGTCCAGTAGACGAGAAACGGTGCGAGCCCCATCGATATCGTGGGGAAGATGATGTGGACCATCGTCGTCCACGCGAACTGGAGTCGACTGGCCAGTACTGGATCGACCATGCGTTAGTCCCCCGACTGCAACGACGTAATCGTTTCCCGTGCCGGTCCATCAATCATGTCAGGATAGCGATGAAGCACGCCAGCGCCTACCTCCATACTATTGTGGTCCGTCATCTCGGGCATAATTGGTCGGGGGCATTCCCAGAATGTGAGAATCGCCGCGGACTCGAACCGCAAGAGGGCGATGGAACCCATCCGACCGACCCGAACCCGGCGACCGCCGCCACCACGGCCACGAACCCCCAAACATCTTGGGGGCACCATTCCCGAAATACTGTGGGTATAATTGAAAGTTAACAATATATCGCGCGCGCCTCTGGACGCCCGGCACCTGAGACGTCTCTCCGGTGCCACAACAGCAATACGGCTGTGGACCCACGGACGGGACGATGGCACGAACCCCGCCCTCGGAATCCTGGGCCGCCTCGCACCCCCGGGTCGTGACGGCGACCGTGAGTCTGGTCGGCTACGTCGCCGTGGCCGCGTCTTTCCTCGGTATCGTGCCCTTCCCCCGACTCTCGACCGGAATGGTCAACCTGTTCTCGGACCTCATCGCGGTCGTGAACAGCGTCGCGCTGGTGACGCTTCTCGTCGGGGTGGCGATGATCAGGCGCGGGCGGGTCCAGGATCACCGTCGCGCAATGATCGCGGCCTTCGGCCTGATTCTGGTCTTCCTCTTCCTGTACGTCTGGAAACAGGCCGGCGGATTCACGAAGGGCATCGTCGTCCAGCAGGGCCAGTTCCTCGCCGGATACGCCAACCTCGTCGAGGTGGTCTACCTCGCGATGCTGGCGATACACGTGGTGCTCTCGGTGGTGGCGGTCCCGTTCGTTCTGCACGCGGTCGTGCTGGGGCTCACCCAGCCGATCGATCGCCTCCCGGCGACGCTCCACCCGACCGTGGGCAAGGTCGCCGTCGCCACGTGGGCCACGAGTCTCTTTCTCGGCATCCTGACCTACCTGATGTTGAACCACGTCTATTCCTGGGAACGGATCCAGGCGGCGGCCCTGCCGCTCGTTGCGCTCGCTCGCCCGCGGTGGACCTGACTCGTCTCACTGGCGGGTTTCGATGAACGAACCACCAACAGTATTGCGCGGACGGTTCTGTACTCTCTCGATGGCAGAGCACACCCGACGGAACGCTCGCCCGGCACTCCTGGGTGGGTACGTCACGTATCCCACGCTGGTCGTGGGAACGACCGTCCTGACGTGGATCGTAATGATGCTCGGTTCGTACACTGGCGCGATCGGCGCGGGGCTCTCCTGCCCGGACTGGCCGACCTGTTATGGCGTTCTGGTCCCCTGGTTCCATCCCCAGGTCGTCGCGGACTCGCCCTACACGGCCCTGCAGATATTCGCCGAGTGGTTCCACCGCGGGATGGCCATGGTCGCTGGCATCCTGATCGTTGGCGTCGCCATCGCGGCGTGGCGACTGTACCGCGACAGGCCGGCGGTCGTCTGGCCCGCGGTTCTCGCGGTCGTCCTCCTCCCGTTCCAGGTGGTCCTGGGCGGCCTGACGGTGACCGAAGACCTCGCACCGCTCATCGTCACCGCCCACCTCGGTACCGCGACCGCGCTGTTGGTGATGCTGGGCGTCTCGGCGACGGCCGCAACGCTCGTCCACCGCGGATCGGTTCGACCCTAGTCCCCGGTCCAGTCGAGGGCCGTTCCCCCGGCGACGAAGAGGACGAGCGCGAGCGCCGACAGGACGAGGAAATTGCCGGCGATACCGAGTGCCGGGCCGACAGACTCGAGGGCGTTCGCCGATACCGCGTCCCGGACGCCCCTGGCGAAGTAGGTGAGCGGCGAGACGAGTGGGACGCTGCGGAACCACGCGGGGAACAGATTCGGGGTCACGAACGTCTCCGAGAGGAACAGGAGCGGGAGCGCGATCCCGTTCGCCATCGAAATGGCGCCGTCCTGGGAGGAGGCCGCACTGCCGATCAGTGCCCCGACGCCACAGAAGAGCACCGATCCGACGATCACGAAGGGGAGGATCCACGGCGACACCGTCATCTCCGTTCCGAGCGTCAGGAGCGCCACGACCAGGACCACCGTCGCGGCCAGGATCAACGTCGTGTTGACCACCGTCTGTGCGACCAGCCACTCGAATCGGTTCAGTGGCGTGGAGGCGAGTTTCTCGAAGCGGCCGTCGGCGCGATACCGCGCCACCTCGCTGCCGACGCGGGACAGCGGGGTGAAGAGGACGACCACCGCGAGGTATCCCGGGACGTAGTAGGCGGTCGGCCGGGAGAACAGGCCGCCGCCGGTCGGCTGGGTCCGAACGAGCCCCGCGAAGATGGCGATGAGCAGCACGGGAAAGAAGAACGTGAAGAAGACGGCGGTCCGTCTGCGGACGAAGGTCCTGAAGGCCGCGACTGCCTCCGCCAGGACGCGGTCGAGCGCACTCATTCGCCGACCATCTCCGTTTTCGATGCGTCATCAGCGAGTGCGAGGTAGGCGTCCTCGAGAGAGGGCTCTCGCCAGGCGAGTGCCTCGAAGGCCACGTCCTCTGACTCGAGGTGGGTGACGACGGTTCCGATCTCGACGGGGTCGATCCCCTCGACGACGAGAGCCTCGTTCTCGCGGTGCACGTCGTAGCCATCGAGCACCGAGGGGGAGTGGTCCGTCTCGACGACGAGCCTGGGGTCGCCCGCGAACCGCTCGATCAGTTCACCCGGCGGTCCCGACTGGACGAGCTCGCCGTTCGAGAGGAGACCGACGCGGTCGGCGAGCCGTTCGGCCTCTGCCATGTCGTGCGTGGTGAGGAAAATCGTGGTCCCGTCGTCGGCGATGGACTCGAAGAGATTCCAGAGGCGGTGTCGCCCCTCCGGGTCGATGGCCGTCGTCGGCTCGTCGAGGAACAGCACGTCTGGATCGTTGACCAGCGTCGTGGCGACGGTCGCCCGGCGTCGCTGGCCCCCGGAGAGGTTCTCGTACCAGGTCTCGAGGCCGGGGTCGAGACCGACCTGCTCGAGAACGTTCGCCGGGCTCCTCGGATCGTCGTACAGGCCGGCGTAATACTCGATCAGTTCGATCGGGGTCAGCCGCGCCGGTGGCGCGAACGACTGGGGCAACACCGCGATGCGACTCTCGTCCACCGCCTCCGGTGGCGATCCGAACAGGCCGATCGACCCACGGTCGGGTGTCGTGGTCCCGGTGAGACACCGGACGAGCGTGGTTTTGCCTGCACCGTTTGGGCCGACGAGCGCGAACACCTCACCCCTGCCGACCGAGAGGGAGACTCCCCCGAGCGCGGTCGTGTCCCCGTATCGTCTGACGACGTCCGCCGCCTCGATGACCCGCTCCATCTCTTCAGACCGAAGGGCGCTGATCGGTGTAAGTGCTCCGTTCGGTACCGATCCTACCGCTACGTCTCGCACGGTGGCCGAGGACCCCGGTCCGTCGCCCGATCACGCTATCAGGAGGGTGTCGAAGACGACGGCGAGCAACACGACACCGAGATAGGCGTTCGCGGCGTGGAACGTCCTGGAGGCGGCCCGTTCGCTTCGTTCGCGGAAGAGGTCGACAGCCGCGAGCAGGAAGACGACCCCGACGACGAGACTGGCGAGCGCGTAGAACCAGCCGAGTTCGGCGGCGGTTCCCAGGAGGACGGCGGCGACCATCGTCCCCCCGAGGTACAGGAGGATGTGTCGTCGCGTCACCGCGTCCCCGGCGGCGACGGGCAACATCGGGATTCCCGCACGGGCGTAGTCGTCCTTGTAGATCAGCGCCAGATTGTAGAAGTGTGCGGGCGTCCAGAGGAAGACGACCGTGCCCAGCACGACGGCCGGCATCCCGATCTGTTCGGTGACCGCCGCCCAGCCGATGAGCGCCGGAAACGCACCGACGGCGCCGCCGAGCACCGTGTTGTGTTCGGTGTGGGGCTTGAGGAGCATCGTGTAGACGACGCTGTAGAACAGGATCGCGAGCACTCCCAGCGCCGCCGCGAGTGGGTTGACGAACGCGAGGAAGACGGCGGTGGAAGCGGTCGCGAGGACGACCCCGAACCCGAGCGCACGTCGCGGCGGGACGACGTCCGTGACGAGCGGACGGTCCGCAGTGCGTTCCATGTACCTGTCGCGATCGCGTTCGTACACCTGGTTGAAGGTGCCGCTCGCCCCGATGGCCAGAACGCCGCCGGCGATGGTCGCGACCACCGTCCCCGCCTCGAGTGATGGGCCCGCCGCGAGCCCCATCGCCGCCATCGCGACCAGGGCGAGCAACCACATCAGGCGTGGCTTCGTCATCCTGACGTAGGCCGTGACCCTGGTGCGAAGACCGTAGGGCTCCGACGGGTCCGGGGCGTCGGTTCGCGGCGTCGGTTCGGGGAACGCCTCTACGTGGGAGTGATCCGGCCGGACGGGGGCGCCGTACCGGGCCTCGAGTCGCCAGAGAAGGGCCACGAGCAACGCCGAGAAGATCGAGAGCGCGATCGTGAGGTGGGTCGCCGCGAGGAGCGCGGTCTCGCCTCGCACGGCGATGACTGCCCCGAGAGCGGCCTGGAGTGGGTAGAGGAGCGCGGCCGCGGTGACGAGCCGACGGACGCGGTCGGATCCCGTTCGGTGGGCTGCCCAGAGGGCCGTCGCGAGCACGAGTCCGACGACGAAGCCGATGCCGCGATGGGCCCAGGCGACGGCGGCACCGGTCGAGCCGACCGCGTTCGTGGCCCCGTCACAGATCGGAAGTGGGCCACAGGAGCCACCAGCGTTGAGCAAGGACGTGGTCGCGCCGGCCAGCACGAGCAGATACACGCCGACTGCGGCGGCGACGAGCAGGCCGGTGAACCGCTTCTCGATCGCGGATCGGAACCGGTGGACGGGGCGTCGCATGGTGTCGGGCGATCAGTCCTCGTGTTCCTCGCGCCCGGTGAGCGTCGAGGACGGTTCACGCGGCGAGAACCGCTCTTTGATCGTCAGGTACGTGACCGCCACGACCCCGAGCGGGACGAAGACCAGGAGCGCACGCATCGTGTTCGTCGGGATGCCGAGTTCGGTGTAGTAGCCGGCCATTCCGGCGAAGACGAAGAACGCGCCGGCGCCGAGACCGATCGCGGTCCGGCCCGGTCGCTCGCTCGGACGCTGGATGCGCGTGTAGTCCGGGTCGTCGACCTCGTCGCCCGTGACCATCCTGTCCACGAACGGGACCGAGGCGATCAGTCCGCCGACGATGGCCGGGAAGACGATCCCCGCGATGAACCTGGCATCGATCGACCCGCCCAGGATCGTGACGTCGATCGGGGGCATGACGCGGAGGACGCCGTACACCCACAGCAGGTACCAGTCGGGCTTGACCGCCGGGGTCCCCGGTCGCGAGGGACCGTAGACTTCGACGGGGTGGACCGGAACGAAGGCCGCGAGCAGGGTCACCAGGGTCGCGTACGCGAAGAAGACGGTGATCATCATCACGACCTGCTCCGGCCAGAGTGGGACGCCCACGAGGCCGTCCTTGACTGATCCGGCCTGCTCCTTGAGGCGGCCGGTGATGCCGGCGTCCTGCGTGTGTTTGAGTTTGATGATGATGACGAGGTGGATGCCGATGAGCGTCATCAGGGCGACCGGGATCAGGAGGATGTGGAGGGTGTAGAACCGGGGAACGGTGTGCGAGTTCGGGAACGGCCCGGCGAAGACCAGGTTCGCAACGGTCTGGCCGATCCATGGAATGGACGTGGCCATCTCGTACCCGATACTCGTCGCGGTCACGGCGAACTCGTCGAAGGGGAGCAGGTACCCGACGAATGCGGCGAGCACCGTGAGTCCGAGCAGACCGGTTCCGAGGACCCAGTTGATGTCGCGGGGCTTGCGGTAGGCACCGGTGAAGTAGACCCTGGCCATGTGGACGACGACGGTGGCCAGCATGATGTGCGCGCTCCAGTGGTGGATCCGCCGGACCAGCAGGCCGATCGAGAGGTTGTTGATGGCGAGCACGCTCGCGTACGCCGCCGGAAATGTCTCACCTTCCACCGTGACCGTCGCAGTACTCGGGACGTAGAAGAGGCCCAGGAAGATGCCCGTCGCGACGAGACCGGTGAACGCGAACAGCGCCAACTCCCCCAGCAGGAACGTGCCGTGGAGCGGGAATACCTTCTTCTCGAACTCGGCGAAGAGGCGATCCAGGTCGAGTCGGGAACCGCCCGCCGACATGTCAGGGACCCACCTTCGCCTCGAAGTCGGAGGTCAACTGGACGTTGCCCTCGTCGCTGATCGTGACGCCGATCTGGGGGAGCGGTCGCGAGGCCGGCGGATGGATGACCTTGGCCCCTTCGTACGGGTCGTATTCGCTCCCGTGACAGTAGCAGTGATCGTAGGGTTTGTTCGTCTCCTGGTGGGCCTCTTCGATCCAGTCGACGGTACAGCCGAGGTGGGTACAGATGGCCGAGTAGGCCACGTAGCCCTCGGCGGTCAGTTCGACTTTCGTCGGCTCGGTGATCTGGTCGGGCTCCAATCGGTGGAGGCGGATCCGGAAGCGCTTCCGATCGACCAACTTTGCGGGGTACGCGAGGATCGAGTCCGGCGGGGACATCATGTCCTTCGTGATCGTGGCCCCCACGTCGAACGTCTCGCCACTCGACGATTCGAACTGCTTCGCCAGCACGAGGTTCTGGCCTTTGACCTCGGTCTCGCCGCTCTGCGCTGCGATGCCGAGGGTCTTCAGGGGGGTCAACATCGCCCCGGCGAAACTCGCGATGCCGAGTCCGCCGAACGTCTGGACGATGCGCCGGCGCAACGTGTCGTTGGTCGCCTGTTCGTCGTCAGTCTGTGGGGTATCGGTAGATGCCATTCTGTGTCACCAGAGGTCTTCGTCGTACTCCAGCACGATGCGGTGGTCGTGGAACATCCGATGGTACGTCACCGTCATGCCCGCGATAGACGCGAAGGAGACCGCGAGCAACACGCCCAGGACGGTGGTGGAGAGGTCCACGAAGACGCCGACCGCGAACCCGATCGCGGCCGACAACAGGACCAGGCTGAGCGTGATGAAACCGCCCATCAACAGCGAGGAGTCGGACGTCGGCGTCCGCGAGATCACCTCACGCATGGAGTCCGACCCCCCACTTCTCCAGGACGTAACTGACGCCGACGATGACGCCGACGAAGACGAATGCCACCACGCCGATCTCCCACGCCTCGAGTGCAGCGAACACGTGATCCCATAATACGTTGGGTACCGTCGCCACCTGCATCGTGCTGCTCATAGGGGCCACCTTTGCTATAGTGTGGTATCTGAGGTAAATAACCGTTGGGGACTTTGTGAGTACCGTACCAGAAACAACCATTATTTTCGGGTATGTCATTATGTATACTACGACACGACTCCACCGGCGTCCGTTCCCCGCTCACGTTCACCAATTAGACGGCATGCCCGTATCCGCGCGGAAGGTGAGACCCGGGACCCACCGTTCGGCGATACCGCGGTGCCGGGACCCCACTGTTTATGGTTGCCACGGTGGTAGATTGGGTGTGGTCATAAAGGGCCAAACATAAACGGGAATACGATTATGGCGGATACCAGAACTCGCATCGCTGAACAGGTCAGGTCGCGTCCCGGGATCCACTTCAACGGGCTCGTGCGGTCCCTGGACCTGGCGACCGGCCAGGTGCAGTACCACCTCCAGCGATTACTCGCCGACGAGCGAGTCGTCAAGGACGAACTCTACGGGCGGACGCATTACTTTCCCGACACGTACGAAGAGTGGGAGCGCCAGACGCTGGCCCTCCTGCGTCGCGAGACGACGCGGGACGTCGTCGCGGTGCTCTTCGAGTCGGGGACGATTCGTCCGAACGACCTCGCCGAGGAACTCGACCTCGCGCGGAGCACGCTCGAGTGGCACCTCGGCCACCTCGTGGAGCAAGACGTCGCTGTGAAACGATACAACGCGGCCAACCAGGTGACCATCGAACTCGCACGCCCGGCGGAGACCGTCGAGTTGGTCCAGGAGGCGGACCCGACGCTGCTCGGGAAGATGGTCTCCCGGTTCACCCGCCTCGTGGACCGGGTGCTCGCCGACGAGGCAAATCCATGAGCCACCCCGTACTCGCGCCCGAGCGGAACCGACGCCGCGCCGCGGTCATGGTGCTGCCGTTTCTGGCGCTCGGGATCGCGGACGTGGCGCTCCTCCTCGTCTGGGGGATCGATCCCCTGTGGGGGTTCGTCGTCCTGCCGCCGATCTTGTTCATGACGCTCATGGGGTGGATCGCCTTCAGAACCGGATTCGACGACCGATAACCGATGTCCGATAAAACACTCCTCGGATTGATCCTCGGTGCACTGGCCCTGTTGATGTTCACGACCGGCTTCGTGCTGGTCTTGAGTTGACAGGAACCGTCACATCTCGATCTTGACCGCTGCGACGTAGGTCAAATACGCGAGGATGATCGCCGGCACGACGATCAGTCCGATCTGTAACAGCGGGATCAGCGTCAGGTTCATCCCCCAGTAGGCCGCGACCACGAAGAGGACCAAGAACGCGGTCAGGACGACCAGGGGGACGACGTTGACCGAGATGTCGAGCAGCGTTTCGGTGTTCCAGATTTCGGATGATAGCATGGGTGGATTAGGTGTTGGCGCTCGCGAGTGATTTGTAGACGATGCCGCCGATCGTCGCGAGGACCAGCAGGAGGCCTGCGACGAGGATGGCCTGGCCACGCATCGCCACGGCGTCGGTGTGTGCCACGGCGAGCATGGCGTCCAGACCGAACGGGACCTGGAGTTGGGACCACCAGATGGCCCCTCCGGCGACCGTGAACAGGCCGCCGAGCACTCCCAGGGGAAGCCACGGAGAATCGACGTACGAGGCGTCGACCAGGATCCCGGCGATGCTCCCTCCCAGGAGGAGGATTCCGCCGACCGAGACCGACGCGAGGTTCATCACGACGCCGACCTCCGAGAGCGCGAGACCCAGGGCCACGAACGGTGGCCACGGGCTCATGGTCCTCGACCGGTTCGATCCCGACACCGAGGTGGTCGTGCGTTCTGCCATCAGACGGTCGCCCCCACGTACAGCGAGACGACGAGGAAGATCCAGACTGCGTCCACGAAGTGCCAGTACATCGTGACCGTCGAGACCGACGTGTGTCGCTCGGCGGAGTACTGACCCAGCAGAGCCCGAACGAGCAGGATTGCCAGGAGGACGACCCCCAGGGTGACGTGGAGCCCGTGGAGCCCGGTCAATCCGAAGAAGGCGCTGAAGAAGATGCCGCTGCCGAGCCCGAGCCCCTCGACGACCACGAACTCGTAGTACTCGGCGAGCTGACCGCCGATGAACAGGACCCCCAGGAGGACCGTCGCGCCGAGCAGACGAACGAACCGGGTGCGATTGCCCTCGCGCAGGGCCGCGTGCGCGAAGTGCAGGGTGATACTGCTGAGTATCAGGGCGCCGGTGTTGGCCAGCACGAGCGAGTTCACCAGGTGGGGCAACTCCCCGACCGACCAGTTGACCGCCCTGATCCAGAAGTAGTAGACGAACCCGGCCCCGAAGGTGAATATCTCGGTGCCCAGGAACAGGATCATTCCCCACCTGAACTTCCCCGCGCTTCCCGAGCGCTGCCAGAAGTGGGCGACGAATCCCTGATAGAGCCATCCGTACAGGCCCACCAGAAACCCGACCACCCCGAGGACGATAAGACCGGGGCCGAGCAACGCGGGCCCGATTGGCGTCCCGGCTCGCGCGACGAGCCAGAGGCCGAACCCGACGTAGATACCGCCACCGCCCAGCGCCGCGATGACAGGCCACCACGACGCCTCGCCGAACGCGCGCGGCCAGTCGTCGGGTGCGGGAAGGTGGTGTTCGCTCGATTCCTCGGACGTCTCGTCGCTCATCGCCATGTCAGTTCCCCTCCTTTTGCGCTTCCAGCCAGTTCTGGTACTCCGTCTCGTTCACGACCCGTACCTCGGCGAGCATCTTCGAGTGGCCGGCGCCACAGTATTCGGCACAGTATAGCGTGTAGTTCCCCTGCTCGGTGATCGTCGTCCGTATCGTGTTCACCTGTCCGGGGACGGCGTCCTGTTTCAACGCGAGTTCGGGCACGTGAACGGAGTGTATCACGTCGGCCGACGTCACGCGCATGTAGATGGTCTCGTTGACCGGGACCACCATCGTGTTGAGCGAGGAGACGTTCTCCTCGGGGTACTCGAACTTCCAGATGAACTGGCGGCCCGTAATGTCGACCGTCACGGCGTCCTCGGGTGGTTCGGCGAGGTTCGTCGACCCGCTGACGGCCGGCTGGGCGAGAACCTGGTAGGAGGCGAAGCCCACGAACAACAGAATGAGCGCTGTGGCGACCGTCCAGGAGATCTCCAGGGATCGGTTCTCGCCGGTCGGTTTGGGATCGTCGTTGTTCCGGAACCGGAGGACGGTGTAGATCAGCAGGGCCTCCATGAACACGGTGATCGGGACCGCCAGGATGAGGAGGTCCCGGTTGAGACCCATGATCAGTTTCTCCGTCGAGGACTGTGCGGCGACCGGCGTGACGAACCCCCCCAGTGCGAAGAGTCCGAGCACGCCGAGAATTCCGGTCCGTCGTAGCAGCGTGTGCGTCATTGTGTGTCCTCCGTCTGGGCGACGTCGGCGTCTTCGGTGCCACCGTCGGCGGCGAGGCGATTCCGTTCGAACCACGCCCACTCGGGCGTGTCCAGGTCGTCACGTTCGAGGTCCCATGGGTCACTGGTGGTGACCCGATCGCCGTACATCCAGGAGACGACGATGTTGACCAGGGCCACGAGCATCCCGATGCCGATGATGTACGCGCCAACGCTGGCGAGGACGTGCATTTCTATGAACTTCGGGAGGTACGTGGCGTACCGCCGCGGCATCCCGCCCCATCCGAGGACCAGCATGGCGAAGAAGGTCACGTTCGTTCCGATCTGCGTGAGCCAGAAGTGGATTTTCCCTGAGGTCTCGTGGTAGTGCCGACCGGTGATGAGGGGGAACCAGTAGTACAACCCCGCGAACAGGGCCATTACGGCACCGCCCATCAGCATGTAGTGGAAGTGACCGACGATGTAGTAGGTGTCGTGGACGTACATGTCGATGGGGATGGCGCCAAGGAAGACCCCGGTAATTCCCCCGAGGATGAAGTTGAAGATGAACCCGATGGCGAACAGCATCGGCGTGTCGAGACGCAACCGCCCGTTCCACATCGTCGTGATCCAGTTGAACGTCTTCACCGCGCTCGGAACGGCGATGGCGAGGGTCACCGCCATGAAGCTGGTCCGCAGTCGCGGGTCCATCCCGGTCGTGAACATGTGGTGAGCCCAGACGCCGAAGGAGAGCACACCGATCGCGAGCGTCGAGTAGACGACGAACTTGAACCCGAACAGTTTTCGGCCCGCGAACCGGGGGACGACGAGGCTGATGATCCCCATCGGCGGCAGGATCAGGATGTACACCTCCGGGTGGCCGAAGAACCAGAAGAGGTGTTGCCAGAGAATCGGGGACCCCCCTTCGACCGTGAAGAACGTGGTCCCGAAGTTGCGGTCCATGATCAACATGATCAGGGCCGCCCCGAGCATCGGGAACGCGAACAGGATCTGGCCCGCCTGGGTGACGACCGTCCAGGAGAAGATGTCCATCTCCTTCCAGCTGACGTCGCGTTCGGTGAATACGGTCGTGATGAAGTTGATGGCGCTCATGATCCCGCTGACCCCGATGATGTGCTGACCGAGGAGGAACAGGTCCACCCCCGGATTCGTCATCGAGGTCGCCAGGGGCGTGTACATCGTCCACGCGGTCCGTGCGGGTTCGACGACGGGCAAGAAGAAGCCGGCCCAGATCAGGAGGGCTCCGGGCGGGAGCAACCAGAACGCGATCGCGTTGAGCCGGGGGAAGGCCATGTCGTCGGCCCCGACCATGAGCGGGAGGACGTAGTTCGCGAACGCGGCCATGATCGGCGTCCCGAACACGATGAGCATCGTCGTCCCGTGGGAGGTCATCAGCGCGTTGTAGGTATTGATGCTGATGACCGTCGCGTCCGGGGTCAACAACTCCGTTCGCATGATGAGGACGGAGACGCCGGCCCACGCGAAGGCGATCATCGAGTAGACCCCGTACATCAACCCGATGTCCTTGTGATCGACCGTCGTGAGCCACCGGGCGATCCCCGTCGGCTTGTGCGCCCCGTGGCCGTGTTCGTGTGCCGTTCCCCCGTCGGGGACGGCCCGCCCCGATCGGGTCCCGGCAGTCAGTGTCGAAAACCAGTTCTCTACGCGAGCGAGCCACACCGTCGCACCGAGCAGGAGTAATCCCATTACGGTCGCGAGGGCCGCCTGCATGACGCCCACCATATTATGGCCAACATTACCTCCCGAAGGTAAAAAGATGGTTGTGGTATGGGGATCGAACCGACCCCCACCTCGGCCGGTAGTCGTTGCACGCTGAAATGTGCCGAATGGACACGACCTGGCGGTTCACCCTCGATATATTGGGGTCAGCGACGGTCCCGCGTGGAACTGTCCCCGACCCAACCCCGTCGCCAGAATCGACGGAGGCGAACACGTGACCGTGGATCGCTTCGACGGCCGCGCCACAATGGTCTTTACGGCAGGTCCGGTTACCACTCCTACATCGATGGCGATCCCCCCCATCGGCCCCGCCGGCGTCGACGGACGCTTCGTCGCGGGTGGCGTCATCCTCCTCGCCGGCATCGCGTCGGTCGCTCTCTCGTCGATCGGCGTACTCGCCTTCAGACGCCGTCGAACCCGGTCCTACGGGCTCGTCGCGGGTGCCCTCGTCGTCCTCGCCGTCAAAGCGTTCGTCGGCGCGCTGACCCTCCTCGGCCTCCTCGGGCTCCGTTTCCACCACGTCGTCGAACACGGTCTCGACTTCGTCATGGCCATCATGCTCATCGCGGCCGTCTACGTCGCCCGCCGACCGGCCGACGCAGAATCGCTCCCCTCGGAGGGGTTTCCCTGAATCGCCGCCGGAGGCCCAGGAGCGACGCGTGGCGTGGTGACTGGGCTCGTCACGCGGTCCGTTCCCTGTTCGTGATCGGCCTGCTCGCGACCGTGACCCCCGGGACGGCCACTGCCCACGCGAGTTCCCTTGGCGGATCACGGGAGACGATGACGATTCCCGTGTGGCTCGTCTTGCTCACCGGTGGCGCCGTGATCGGGGCCTCGTTCCTGCTGGTGAGCATGGTCACCGACCGCCAGCTCATCGAGGGGATTCACGAGTGGGGCTGGCACGCGTCCGCCGCGCCACCGACCTGGGTGGTCCGGGTGGGTCAGGCCGTCGGTCTCCTCGTCCTCCTCGCCCTCGTCGCCGTCGGATTCGTCGGGCCCCGCACCGCGACGGTGAGCCTGACCATCCTTGTCGTGTGGGTGGTCTGGTGGGCCGGCTATACCATGAGCGTCTACCTCGTTGGGGACACGTGGCGGGGGATCAACCCCTTTCGGCTCGTCGCCGACGCGATCCCGATCGGCCCCATTCGCTCCTATCCCGATCGCCTGGGTGCCTGGCCGAGCGTCGCCGGTCTGTTCGCCCTCGTCTGGCTGGAGGTTACGAGTCGGATCGCCGACGATCCCCGCCTGATGGCGACCGTCATCGCGGTCTACGCGCTCGTGACCGTCACGGGCGCAGTCGTCGTTGGGACCGATCCCTGGTTCGCGAACGCGGATCCGCTCTCGCGCGTGTTCCGCGCGTACGGCCGGATGGCCCCGATCCAGCGGACCGACGACGGAATCGGGGTCGGACTGCCGGGCTGGCGTCTCGCGACGGACCGGTTCGTCGAGGGCTGGGACGACGTCGGGTTCGTGATCGCCCTCCTCTGGTTGACGACGTTCGACGGGTTCGTCGCGACCCCCACCTGGCGTGCCCTCGCGGACGCGCTGGTGGGCGTGGGTCTCCCACCGATCGTCGCGTACCTCGGCCTGATCGTGGGCGGGTTCGGGCTGTTCTCGGCCGCCTACCTGCTCGCCGTGGCCGCCTCGAAGCGGTGGGCACGGACGCTGATCACGCGACGGGAGATCGCCCTCCGGTTCGGGCAGTCGCTGCTGCCCATCGCGGCCGGGTATCACCTGGCGCACTACCTCGGGTATTTCCTCAGTCTGGGTCCATCGGTCGCGGTCATGGTGACCAGACCACTCGCCCCGCCGGCCCAGCTCCCGGTCCTGGTGCTTCCGGCCTGGTTCGGGACGCTCCAGCTGGCGTTCGTCCTCGTCGGCCACGTGATCGCCATCTGGGTCGCACACGCCATCGCGTTCGACACGTTCACCGGACGCCTCCAGCCCATTCGCAGCCAGTACTCCTTCAGCCTCGTGATGATCGCGTTCACCATGACAAGCATCGCAATCGTCTACCAGCCGACGATCCAACTCCCATACCTGTGACACCCCCTCGACGATGAGTTCGAACGGCCACCCCTGCCCGTACTGTGACCGCCGCGAACCGACGGAGCACTTGCTCGCCCTGCACGTCGGTGGCGAGCACTGGGAGAGGTGCTCCGCGACCGAACGCGAGCGGTACCAGGCCGCCTACGACCGGGAATCCGAGGAACTCTGGCGATTTCGTCTCCAGGCGGTGGCGGTTCTCGTGATCCTCTACTTCGGGTTTCTCTTCCTCTACTCCGTCGTCGGATAGCCGCCACGTCGCCCGCCTCGAACCGTACGGCCCGTTGGCTTCGCTCTCCAGGATACGCTCTGGGACACTCGTGGTCGCGGCGCTCGGACTGGACCGAGTGTGACTGAGCGAGACGCTTCGCGTCTCTCGGAGTCGCCCACGATTGCCGACCCGCGAAGCGAGTCGTGAATACGGGCGCGACGGGATTTGAACCCGTGATCGAGAGGTTAGGAACCTCTCGCCCTATCCACTAGGCCACGCGCCCCGACTTCCCGTTGCGAGCGACGTCGAAAAAACGGTTACTCTTTGGTCGACTCGGACTCGGATTCGGTGTCGGAACTCGACGTCTCGGTGGTCGAACTGCCGCCGTCGGTCGTGCCGGTATCCGCCGATCCGGGCCCATCGCGGATCTCTTCGAGTTCCTGTTCGACCTCCTCGCGCCCCTTCTGGAACTCACCCATCGCCTGCCCGGTCGACCGGGCGAGTTTCGGGATCTTGTTCGCGCCGAAGAGGAGGACCGCGATGAGCAGGATCACGGCCAGCTCCATCCCGCCGGGGACGCCGCCCACGAACAGTGGTAGTGTCTCGATCATCTCTACCGAATCGTAGCCTATTGCAGATTATAGGCTTTTTGCTCGGTATATTCGTCGGGAGAGCGTGCCGCTCGCCCCTTGCACAACCGTCAAACCCGGGGCACTCCTGTGTTCGCCCATGGTCGACACCGGCGATACGGCTCCAGACTTCACGGCACCGCTCGCAGACGGCGACGTCCGGTCGTTCACGCTCTCGGACCACCTCGAGGACGGGCCGATCGTTCTCGCGTTCTTCCCCGGAGCGTTCACCGGGACCTGCACCGACGAGATGTGCACGTTCCGGGACGAGATGGCCGCGTTCAACGACGTCGGGGCGACGGTCTACGGCGTGAGCGTGGACACGCCCTTCTCCCTGAACGAGTTCCGATCGAAGCACGACCTCCAGTTCGGGCTCGTCAGCGACCACACGAAGGAGGTCGTCGACGCGTACGACGTGCGGATGGACTTCGCCGACCTCGGCTATTACGGCGTCGCGAAGCGATCCGTCTTCGTCGTCGACGCCGACGGAACGGTCACCTACGCGTGGGTCAGCGACGATCCAGGCGTCGAGCCCGACTACGACGCCGTCGAGGAGGCGGCCGCCGAGGCGGCGACGTAACGGCGACCCTTTTTCACCCCGTGCGACCTTCTGGACGGTATGAGCGACGTCGACTCCGCGAGCGGTCGCCGCCCCTACGATCCGGACGCGGACCACTCGTTTCCCGACGCCCGCGTCAACGCCGTCCTCGAGTACCTCCAGGCCGACAGCGAGGTGCAGGCGTACCTCGAGGCCCAGAACGTCAACCCCGTCGCGAGGAAGGGGTACAACGATCACGGCTCCAAACACGTCGAGATCGTCAGAAATCGGGCCCTCCGGCTCTACGAACTCCTGAAACGTGCCGACGTCTCCTTCAACGGGGCCGCGGACCAGGGCCTGGAGGAGGCCGACGAGTCGGTCATCGTCGCGCTCGCGGCCACGCTCCACGACATCGGCCACGTCGTCCACCGGGACGAACACGTCTATTACTCGATCCCGCTGGCCGCCGACGTGCTCGACCGAATCCTCCCCGAGTTTTACGACGTCGCGGACGCGGTTCGGATGAAGGGGGAGGTCCTCCACGCGATTCTCTGTCATCACACCGAGGAAGACCCTCTCACGACCGAAGCGGGGGTGATCCGGATCGCGGACGCGCTGGACATGGAACGGGGGCGGTCTCGCATCCCCTACAAGCGGGGCGGTCGCGGGATCAACACCCTCTCGAGCCAGGCCATCGAGTCCGTCTCGCTGATGGAGGCCGAGGACGTCGCGGTCCTCGTCGAGATCACGATGCGCAACGCGGCGGGCGTCTACCAGGTCGACAACCTCCTCAAGGACAAACTCCGGGGGTCGCTGCTGGAGGACGACATCCGCATCGTCGCGATCAACACCGGGGCGAGCGACGAACAACTCGTCGAGCGAATCGAGTTCTAACTCAGACGAAGTCCCGGAGCGTGGACGGCTCCTCGCCGTCCGCGACGTCGATCCCGATCCAGAGCACTCGCGACAGGTCGTACCGGTCGGCCCACTCACGGAGCGCACTCTCGGTCTCCGATCGCTCGTCGGTCGCGGAGAGCCCCGGGGCGATCGTCGCGTCCCCGAGGAATCCCTCGGCGAATTCCTCGACGGTCCGGCCCAGGCGCCGGGCGTAGAGGTCCCGGTGCGGGTGCTGTCTGCGCTTGGGGTCGGTCAGGGCCGCGATCGACTGCGCCGGCACCACCTCGACGCCCTGACCGGTGACCACGAAGACGAACGCGTCGGCGGTCACGGCGAGCATCCGGTCGAGGGCCTCGCTCTCGCGCTCCTCGGCGAGGCTGTACTCGGGGTCCGCGAGCGCGTCCGCGTGAACCGTCCTCGCGACCATCGCGTTCACGTGCTCGAAGTCGGGCACCGACGCCTGGATCACGACGCCCAGCTCCGGGGCCGGGGTAGCGGGTCCCCCCTCCCGGTCCTCCAGCGAGACGGTCGTGGCAGAGAGCGTCGTTGCACCCTTCGTCTCCCCATCGACGGCGCCGACGACGGCCCGTGGCAGTTCGTGACGCACTCGCGCGTGTGGGTCGGTGGCCGCTTCCGCCGGCAGTCGTTCCTCCGGATTGCGCTCGTGCTCGGTCGTGGCAGCGACCTCCCTGCTGGCCGCCGCGACCCGGTCCCCGAGAAATCGCACGAATCGGTACGTCCGCATTCGTCCTGAGGGTCGCGCGGTACATATAAAAGAGTGTGGACGTCGGGCCCGACCCGGGGACCGCCCTGCCCGAAGGTTCACTACGGCGACAGTCGAAGCTCGAGACGATGCTCGACACGATCGGGAGTCCTCTCCTCGACCTGGGCGTCCGCCTCTCCATCGCCTTCGTGGTCGGGGTCCTCATCGGACTCGAGCGCGAGCAGAGCGAATCCGGGGGCACCTTCGCCGGTGTCCGCACGTTCCCGCTGTTCGCGCTCGTCGGGGCCCTCGTCCAGGAGTTCTTTCCGTCGTTGCTCCCGGTCGCCGTTCTGGCGCTCGCGGTCCCGCTGACGGTCGCGTACAGCGGCAAAGTCTGGATCGAGCACGACATCGGCCTCACGACCCTCACCGCCGCCGTTCTCACCATCGTTCTCGGGGCGTTGACCACTCACTCGCGCCGCGGTCTCGTCGTCGCCGTCGTCGTCGGCGGGGTCGTGACCATCGTGCTCTCGGCCAAACACACCCTCCACGGCTTCGTGGACCGGATCGACGAGCGGGAACGCGAGGCCTCGCTCAAGTTCATCCTGGTCGTGTTCGTCATCCTCCCCATCTTGCCGAACCGCGAACTCGACGTACTGTTCGGCCTGAACCCGCAGTTCGTCTGGCTCATGGTCGCGTTCGTCTCCGGGTTGAGTTTCGTCGCGTACGTCCTCAGCCGGGCGATCGGTCCGATCCGCGGATACGCCGTGACCGGACTCCTGGGCGGGTTCGTCTCCTCCACCGCGACGACCGTCTCGATGGCCGAACGCTCGACAGAGACCCCGTCGCTGTACCGCATCTGTGCCTTCGCCACGGTCACGGCATCGATCGTTATGTTCCCCCGGGCCCTCGTCGAGGTCGCGGTGGTGAACCCCGCACTCCTCCCGCACGTGGTCGTGCCGCTCGGTGCGATGACGCTCGCCGGGTCGCTCGTCGCCGCAATCGTCTACTGGCGATCCACCGAAGAGCCGGTCGAAGACGTCGACATCAGGAACCCGTTCAGACTCCGCCCCGCTCTCCTCTTCGGTGCCGCCTTCGCCGTGGTCTTGCTCGTCGCTGAGTCGGCGACCACCTGGTTCGGCGCGTCCGGGCTGTACGCGACGGCGTTCTTCTCGGGACTCGCCGACGTCGACGCGATCACGCTCACGGTGAGCACCCTCGCCCGCGACGGTGCGATCAGCCGCGAGGTCGCCACGACGGGCATCGTGATCGGCGCCCTCGCGAACACGCTGGTCAAGGCAGGCCTGGCGTGGGTTCTCGGAACCAGGCGACTCGGACGGCTGGTGATCGCCGTCCTGGGCGTCGTCGCCCTCGTCGGAATTCTCGTCGTGATCGCGACGTGACTCGCCCGGGGCGACGGTCGGAGAGAGGACGGTCTCGCTCGGGGCGACGGAACTCGATTCCATGGACGAACACGGCACCTGCACCTGCCGGACGGTGGTAATGGAGAACGTTCCGAAGGCGAGGCGGTCGCGGACACGCGTGGGCCGGTGCTGGTCGTCAAGCTCTACGAGACCGACGAGATCGTTGACCACGAGACCGACGAGATCGTTGGCGTCCACATGGTCGGGCCCGAGCCGCCGACATGATTCCCTCGGCGACACTGGCCGTGAAGTTCGGCCTCACCGGTGACGCCATCATCACATCCTTCACCCGTTCCCGACGTTCTCCGAGGCGTTCAACCAGGCCCGTCAGGCCTTCCGGCGGGACACGGGAAATACGGGTCGTTGTATCGAGTGAGGCTCAGTCGTTCTTCCCAGACACGTCATCGAGGGGGACTGGTATCGTTCTGGACACCTCAGTTGATCCGCAGAGGGTTCGATACAGCCTCAATTCACCATCTTCTCCGTTCGAACCCGGTACGTGATCTAATCCACGTCACGTAACGGTACCAATCCGTGACGATCGAACCTGCGATCGATCGACGGTCCGAGAAGAATAACACCGAGAGTGACGACGACGAGTGGTACCAGGGTGATCGCACCGCCGTTCACGAGAAGAACCGGATCGTTGATGAGCGCGTGCAGCCCGATGGTCACGAACAGGTTTCCAGTCCGGTAGTATACGAGTCCAAGCAGGGTCCCGATCAGAAACGGTCCAATGATCAGAAATGGGAGGGTTCCGGGAGCAGCCCCCTCAACGAGTCGTGCTGGCACGTGTATCACGGCGAAGATGCCCTGTGAACCGATCAGAGCGAGTGCGAATACCATCCGCGAGGAGACATCGGCCAGGGATCGGTCGAGTTTCATCGCAATCTGGGGGAGGAGAAACGCGCGGTAGACGACCTCCTCGAAGAGTGCGTTGCCGAGTATCTGGGCCAGAAATCCTCCCAGAATGGGGAGCACACCGATCACGAACCAGGACTCGGCTGGTCCGAGCGGCTCCCCTCTGACGAGGAGAACGCCGGCACCGGTGAGTTGCATGAGAAGCCACGTGCCGAGCGTCACGGCCACCCCGAACGGGATACGGTTCGAGACGAGCCCGATGTCCCGCTGGCGAAGCCCGCCGAACCACAGGATTACACCTCCGACGATGACCACGAGGAGGGCGAGGTTGATCACGAGCGTCGGCTGAACGAACCCGCCAGACGCGTCGAATACCGGTGCAGTCAACGCGAAAATGTCGGCACGATTCAGGTTGGTGATCGTCGCCGCCGTCCCTCCCAGGGCTACGACGAGGACGAGCGTCGCCCAGGATGCCTCTCGGATGGCAGTACTATCGAGCTTCCACCAGACATTCCGATTCGCGGATTCGGGTGAGTGGCTGTACCTGAGTCTCAGTGTCATTGCACTTCCTCGTGTCCGGGGGCGGAACGGGTCGGACTGGCGCTCCGTTTCGTGTTGAATTTGCTATCGGTCGGCATCCCTCCCCGCGAGAGATGTCGGTGACCGTAGATGGCCACGATTACTGCGACGACCAGGAGGAGTGCGATGAATGCTGCCGCCTGGCCGTGGAAGGCGACTTCCTGATTACGCACGCCGTCCACGAACAGCACGTTATTCGCGGGGTACCAGTTCATCGCGACGTTGTTACCCGCGTGGAACAGACCAGCGAGCAAGACGCTCCCGCGCGTACTGTTGTACAGCCAGGCGAGGATCACCGACTCGGCCAGGAGGCTCCCCAGGTAGATGGCGAAGTCGAACCCTCCCTGGGTCGCCCCGGGGAGGAGGAACAGCGGCGCGTGCCACGTCGCCCACACGAGACCGACGAGAAGCGCGGTCCAGAGCGCTCCGAAGCGTTCCTGGAGGAGTGGCTGTGCGAACCCGCGCCAACCGAGTTCCTCCTGTCCGCCGCCGATGACGAGCGTGTACAGGAGCAACAGTGGGTAGACGACGACCGTTTCGAGACCGGAGACGACCAAATCGCCGCCGATCAGGACGAATATGACCGTGGCACCGACAATGACGAGGATTGGTAGCGCCAGCGCAATCAGCCACCATTTCGGGGCCACGCGCCATCGGAACGCCTGGCCAATCCACGCTCGGAGATCGCCCCCACTTGCCCACACCACGAGAGCGGCACCGACGACCGGGCCGTATGCGCCGAGTCCCGCCAGGACCGAGAATGTCCACGACTGCTCCATGTTGAGCTGAAATAGGACGCCGTGAAATGTCCACGTGAACGCGTACGTCACGAGCAGGAAACTGACGAATCGATGACGAGAGATCCACTCACGGATTACCATAACGGGTGAATGCACGCGAACGAAATAGTTAAACATTCAATATGACTCCCGGCCACCGGGAACCCACTACCCGAACCAGGTGGCGATGGACGTATGACGTGTTAACAACGACTGTCTGGCGATACCGAATCGGTCCAGCTGGCCCGTTCTGGGCCCGTCTGGATGGGCCCTCCTCCGGTGAACCTTCGCGATGTCCGAGACTGGCCGCGTCGAATTCACAGTCGTCGGCGGAGGGGGGGGGAACTCACTCGGCGCGGTCGTGGATGCGGTCTCCGAACACTCGCTCGGCGAACAGGAGCGCGACCAGCCCGAAGATGATGAGGGTGTACGAGCCGGCGGCCATCAGCGCGTTCTCCATGGTCTCGTACTCGGCGGTGCGGAAGATGATGGCTTTCCGGACCATGGCGATGACGCCGGTGTAGACGACCAGCCGGACGACGCGGCGGGTTTCGCTCTCGCGGACGTACGCCAGCACCGTCTGGTACACCTCGACGATGATGAGCAACAGCAGGCCGGTGTCGATGAAGCCGATGACCACCTGCGGGTCAGTGATGGCACCCGTCCGGGCCGCGTCGAGTATCTGGAGCGCCAGGTCGGCCACGCCGATGGCGAACAGCACGGCGAACACCGTCGCGGCGGCCAGCTCGACGCCGTGGACGAACCGGTCAGTCAGCGCGGCGTACCACTCGCTCGGCAGGCGGGTCTCGTCGCTCTCGGGCGCTGAGAGCCCCTCGGAGGGTTCCGAACTCTGGTCGCTCATTTGTCGGGAGTCGCGTGGGTAGGTCGAGTCCCTGGCACTGGTGATCACCGGTCGGTTCGCCCAGTTCGCTTCGGACCAGGGGCTGGACCCATCTAAAGGCGGAGGCTCCGGAACTTCGCGTGCTCCCCGGACGGCGAGGGGATCGAATCCGAGAGCCGCCCCCGAGCGACCCAAACCGCCGAGCCCAGCTGGCAGATGGCGTCGCGCACCGTGACTGGGGTTGCGCTGGCACCGAGGCTGCTAGTGGGCAGTCCGCGGTTCTCACTCTGCTGCGTGCGCGCTATCGATACAGATCGTCTCTCCACTGCCCGTCGTCTCTCGGAGCGGTCGTGACCGATATCGAGGTGGAATGACGCTGTGTGGCACCGTCGATTTGCCCACCGAGACACCGCGACGACCAGCACCGTCTGGGTCAGTACCGTGGACTCACCCAGCACCGTCTCTCACGATTATGGGTGTCACCGACAGGATTAATCGGCCCATGTCCTATGATAACATATGACAATTTCCCGGGATAATACCGGTTTGATAGCGGACCTTCGCGCGCTCGGATCACAGGTCCATCCTGTATTCATGCTTCCGCCGCTGGCCGCTTCGTGGTTCGGCGCCACTGTGGCCGGGACGTTTGGGCTCCTGATCGGAACGATCCACATGACCGGGATGTTCTTCGCAGTCTACACCGCACACGTCAAAGACGGATATATCGACTATTACAGCCGGGGGGAGGACGACGACCATCCGCTGTCGATGCAGGGCTGCAAGCTTGCACTCGTCGGAGCCGGCGTCGGTTTTGCCGCCTGTGCGCTCGCGCTGGGGCTGCTCGTTGGACTCGGAGCCGCCCTGATTACGCTTCCGACGTGGTTCATCGGCTATCTGCACGCGCCACAACTCGATACGAACCCCGTAACGGCGACGCTCGGGTATCCGACTGGAATCGCACTGGCCATTCTCGGCGGGTTCTACGTACAGACGCTCACGCTCGACGGGACGGTGGTCGGCTTCGCGCTCGTCTTTCTGGTGACGCTCGCGGGCGTAAAGATAATCGATGACGAACAAGATTACGAGCACGACACGTCGATCAACAAACGAACCGTCCCGGTAACGCTCGGCCAGGCGCGCGCACGCAGCCTTGCGCTGTCGTGTATGGCTCTTGGACTGATCGGCGTGCTCTGGGGGAGTGTCAGTGGACTGTTTCCACCGTTCTCACCCGTCGCGTCGCTAGCGTTCGGATCGATCGTCGTCGTCGCCTGGTATGCGGAACCGAAGGTTGCGACGATGTTGTTGATCAGGGGCACGTACGTCTTCCTCGCCTTGCTGTTAATAGCGGTCTGGATCCGCCCGCTCGCGGGAACACCTCTGCCTGACATCAGTGTACTCGGGCCGTACACATATCTCGCGACCGAAGTCGTGTTCGGCGCGTTTGCGTTTGGCTTGCTCTCCCACGCCGACGCCCTCCGGTCCGGGCTGCGAACCATCGTCGTGATCTACCCGGTGGCGTACGTCTGGGACTGGTACTCGCTCGAAATGGGAATCTTCGATATCGCGATGCGAACCGGGTACGATCTGTTCGGGATTCCGGTCGAGGAGCACATTTTCACGATCGTCGTCCCCGCACTGGTGCTGGGGTTCCACGAGACGATCAGAAAGACGGCCCCGTCGTCCCATCCAGGGAACGGCAGGTGACCTCTCCGTCAGACGAAGATTGACCCCTGCCGAATCAGACCCGGGTTTCGTCCCGCATCGAACGGCCGGTGATTTCGGGGTGAATCGATGACCGGTGGACGCGAATCGGGTCGTGTACGACGGTGATAGCGCGTGAGAGCCAGGGACGCTGGTTCGGGAACGACCAGACCCACGAACTGTGGGTCACGTTGTGTGTTGTTCGACCCTGCGACGATAGATCGTTAGCCGTGGCGGCTCTTCCCGGCGATGGACGACGGTCAACAGCTGGTCGGTCCTCTGGATTCGCCACCGGGGTTCTGCTGTCAACTACAAATAACGCTGGCGAAATCTCTCCGGGTGGCAGATGCATTGAAATAATGAATCTGCCAGAATGCACCGTGGTCGATCCACGTTCCGGCGAAATTCGCTCCTTTCTTTTCGGCGAATTTCGCTTATTCTTACCCAGCACAATGTGTCAATCTTACAATAATGTTTTCACCTAATTATCACTAATATCTAGTAAGAATTCGCCATGTCACGGGACACCGATGCACAATGGGCTGCCGGCGGGTCGCGTCGTCACGAGGGGTTGCAGGACTACGTGAGCAGGGCTCGCGATCGGACGCGAAATCCCGTGGACAGAAATGGGGACGCGGGAATCGAAGTCCTGGTGCCCGAGGCCGACGTGTACGTGATTCCGGGCAGATGTAAAGAATGCGGGTATTGCTGGGAATACTGTCCGAACGACGTCCTCGAGCGCGGATCCGAGGCAAACGAGAAAGGCTACCGACATCCGGTGGTTGCCGACGACAAAGAGGACGCTTGCGTGGACTGCGGGATGTGCTCATGGATCTGTCCGGACTTCGCCATCTACACGGAGGAGACCGGTCGCACCGTCGCGCAGTCAACCGAGGTGTCGCCGTGATGGCAGTCGAACAACGGCCAGCAGTCCTGACTGGCGAACACTATCTCAAGGGCGACATCGCAGCCGCCGAAGGCGCAATCGCTGCCGGGTGTCGCTTCTTTGCCGGGTACCCGATCACGCCGGCGAGCGAGGTCGCCGAACGGATGAGCGAGCGACTTCCGGAAGTCGGTGGCGACTACATCCAGATGGAGGACGAACTTGCCAGCATGGCCGCCATCGTCGGTGGTTCAAACGCCGGGAAGAAGAGCATGACCGCTACCAGCGGTCCCGGGATCAGTCTGATGAGCGAGAACCTCGGCCTCGCTGCGATCACCGAGACACCGACGGTCATTGTGAACGTACAGCGCGGCGGCCCCTCCACGGGAATGCCAACCTTACCGGCCCAGGGCGACGTCATCCAGGCTAAATGGGGGAGTCACGGCGATTATCCCGTGATCGCGTATGCACCCGATGGCCCCCAGGAGATGTTCGACCTCACGATAGCGGCGTTCAACGCGGCAGAGCGGTATCGCACACCGGTCATCATCCTCGCCGATCAGACCGTCGGCCACATGACGGGGAAAGTCGAAATCCCGGAATCGATCGAAACGCTGGATCGACCGACCCCCGATGGCGACCCGAACCCGGACGATTTCGAACCGTTCGACAGCGACACGCTTGTCCCGCCGATGGCCGCCGCCGGCGACGGCTACCGCGTCCACGTGACTGGGCTCACCCACGACGATCGGGGGTACCCAGACATCGACCCGGAGACACAGAATCGCATGATTACGCGCATGATGGACAAGATAAAGGGGCAGCGCTCGGAGATCGTCGAGGTTGAAGAGCACCGACTGGACGACGCGAGCGTCGGTATCGTCGCGTACGGCTCCACGGCCCGGTCGGCGCGGCAGGCGGTCCGCAACCTGCGGGAGGAGGGGCTCCCAGTCGGGCTGCTCCGGGTCGTGACGCCCTGGCCCTTCCCACGGGAAGAGATCGAAGCGCTCTCGAAAGCGGTCGAACAGATCCTCGTCGCCGAGATGAACCTCGGCCAGTATGTCCATTTCGTGCGAGAAGGAGCATCGGTCCCTGTCGCCGCGTATACCCATCAGGGCGGGGTGATCCCCGAGCCAGATGCCATCGCGGCGGCGGTACGGGAGGTGATGCCGTGAGCAAACACGCCTCCCCAGAGCTCGTCGTCGAAGAGCATCCGAACGACGACATCCTCCGAGAGGAACGCATCCCCCACATCTGGTGTGCGGGTTGCGGGCTCGGGACCGTGATCAAGGCCTTCGGCGAGGCGGTCCGCGAGTCGGAGGGTACCCTGGACGACCACGCCGTCGTGAGTGGAATCGGCTGCACCGGCCGGTCGGCAGGGTACGTCAATACCGACTCCTATCACACCACTCACGGGCGCGGAATCCCCTTCGCGACTGGCGTCAAAGTCGCGAATCCTGACCTCACCGTCTCCGTGCTCTCCGGTGACGGTGACCTGTTCAACATCGGCGGTAACCACTTCATCCACGCGGCCCGCCGGAATCTCGATCTCACCGTGGTCGCGGTGAACAACTTCAACTACGGCATGACCGGCGGGCAGTTCGGTGCAACGACGCCTACCGGGTCCGAGACGGCGACGACACCATACGGCAATTTCGAACGCCCGTTCAACATTCCGCTTCTCGCGTCGAGTCTCGACGCTCCGTACGTCGCCAGGTGGACGACGCTGCATCCCCGCCGACTCGCCCAGTCCATCGAGACGGGGATGGCAATCGACGGATTCGCGGTCGTCGAGGTCATCTCACCCTGTCCGCCTGGATACGGCAAGGACAACGACTTCCCCGAGGGGACGGACATGATGTCGTACTTTGAGGAGCACGCCGTAATCGACGACCAAGCGGACACGAGAGATGTCGGCATCGATCTGGAGGGGGAGGACCTCGTGGTGGGGACGTTCGTCGAGGATCGAGATTCGAGGTCGTACCTCGACCAGAAATCTGATCTCCTCTTCAACGATGGCTCGCAGGGAGGTGAGGGCCAATGACCCGTCGCGAGTACCGCTTCTCCGGGTTCGGCGGACAAGGAGTCATCACGATGTCGGCGATCGTGGGTCGCGCAGCCAGTATCCACGACGACCTCGATGCCACGATGACCGAGGCCTACGGCCCAGAGAAGACGGGCGGATTCTCGCGCGGTGACGTAGTGGTCGCTACCGACACCATCGACTATCCGGCAGTCATCGAACCGGATCTCGTCGTCGGGTTCGCCCAAGACGCGTTCGAGCGCGACGCGGATTCGGTGCGAGACGGCGGAGCAGTCATCGTGGAGCAGGACCTGGTCGAACCGGAACCACTCCTCGACGATCGGTCGGACGTGGAGCTATACTCGGTCCCGGCGGTCGATCTGGCCGAGGACGTCGCCAGGAAACTCGTCGCGAACATAGTCATGCTTGGCGCCGTCGTCGAGTTGATGGACCAGCCGTCGGTCGATGCGGTCAGGAACACCGTCCGTGACGTCGTCCCGGAGGGGACCGAGGAGATGAACGAACGGGCGTTCGACCGCGGGCGAGAGGCCCTCGGAGAACGGATGGTGGAAGCATGACCGACGTGAAACCCAAGATCCCACACGCCAGTGGCGTCCCCGAAACGACTCCGATAAAGAGCGACACCGTGCGCGGCGACGTGCTGGTGATCGGCGGCGGTATCGCCGGCATCCAGGCGAGCCTCGACCTCGCGAAGGGGGGTGCCGAGGTGGTCCTCGTCGAGCGGGAACCATCGATCGGCGGGAAGATGGCGGCGCTCGACAAGAACTTCCCGACCCTCGATTGCTCCATCTGCATCGAGGCGCCGAAGATGAGCGACGTGATCCAGCACGACAACATCGAGGTCATGACGATGGCCTCCGTGCAGGATCTGGAGGGACGGATCGGGAACTTTACGGCGAAGGTCTACCAGCAACCCCGGTACGTTACCGACGCCTGTACCGAGTGCGACGACTGCGTCGAGGCCTGTCCCGAGGTCACCGCGAACGAGTTCGACGAGGGGATGGGGAGTCGGAAGGCGATCTATACCCCCTTCGATCAGGCCGAACCCGGCAACTACGTTATCGACATGGAGACGTGTCTCAACGAACCGCCTAACCGGATGGCCTGTGACCGCTGTGTCCGGGCGTGCAAACCCGACGCCATCGACTTCGATATGACGGGCAAAGACATTGAGGTGGAGGTGTCCACCGTGGTCGCCGCCACCGGGTTCGATCTCCTTAACCCCCAGGTCGTCGAGGAGTACGGATACGGCGACCATCCGGACATCGTGACGAGTCTCGAGTACGAGCGTCTACTTGACGCCGCCGGACCGACCGATGGTCACATCGTCCGCCCCTCGAACGGCGAAGAACCGGAGAACGTCATGTTCGTCCTGTGCGTCGGGAGTCGGGACGAACGCCACGCCCAGTACTGCTCGCGGACTTGCTGTATGTACTCGACCAAGCAGGCACTGCAGACGATGGACCACGGAATCGACGACGTGGAGACACTCTACATGGACATGCGGGCCTACGGGAAGAACTTCGACGATTTCTACCTCCGGGCACAGGAGGAAGGGGCGGAGTACCACCGCGGGCGCCCCGCGGAGGTCTCCCCCGACGGGGACCGACCGACGGTCCGCTATGAGGATACCATGACGGGAACCCTCGAAGAAGAAGAGTACGACATGGTCGTCCTCTCGCCAGCGATGATCCCCTCGGACGGGACGGCCGACCTGGCCGAGACTCTCGGTATCGAACTCGACGAGAACGGGTTCATCGATGCGACCGAGGCCGATGGCGATATGATCTCGACCAGCCGGGCCGGCGTGTTCGCGGCCGGTGCGGCGACCGGTCCGAAAGACATCCCCGACTCCGTCTCAGAGGCGTCGGGAGCCGCCTCGAAAGCGCTGGAGGTGGTCGAAGAGCGTTCGTGGCCCGAGCCGATCGACGTCGAACCGATCGATCCGACCGGCGACGAACAGATCGGAGTCTTCGTCTGCGACTGTGGGTCGAACATCGCCGGTACGGTCGACGTCCCGGATGTTGTCGACTGGGCCGGCGACAAGCCGGGAGTCGAACACGCCGAAGAGCTCCCGTTCGCATGTGCGGGGTCGGGAACCGACCGCATCAGGGACGCCATCGAAGAAAACGACCTCAATCGGGCCGTCGTCGCGGCGTGCTCCCCGAAAACACACCTTCCCACATTCCAACGGGCCGCCGAGCAAGCCGGATTGAACCAGTACCTCGTGGAGATGGCGAACATCCGGAACCACGACTCCTGGGTCCACGACGACACCGAGGCCGCGACGGAGAAGGCGAAGGACCTGGTGAAGATGGGCGTCGACAAGGCGCGATTCTTGGAACCACTAGATGAGATCGAGCAACCGATCGAACAGCGAGCGCTGGTGGTCGGTGGTGGCATCGCCGGTATCTCCTCGGCTATCAGTCTCGCGAACCAAGGGCATGAGACCCACCTCGTCGAGCGGAAGGCCGAACTCGGTGGCACGGTTCGTCAGTTGGACGAACTACACCCGTCGGGACGCGAAGCAGACGACCTCCTCGAGGCCAGGCTCGCAGAACTCGAGGAGGCAGGGGTGACCGTTCACACCGAGACAGAGGTCGAGAACGTCAGCGGGTACGTCGGAAACTTTGCGGTCGACCTGGACTCCGGTCGTACGTTGGACGTTGGCGCGGTGGTCCTGGCGACCGGTGCGGACGTCAAAGACGAGCACCCAATCGATCCGACCGACGAGATGAGCGTCATGACGAACCTCGAACTCGAACAGCAGTTCGGGGCTGGCAAGGATATCGAAGCTGACGATGTGACGCTGGTCGGCTGCGTAGGGAGCCGCGATGGCGACCGGGGCTGTTCGCGGTACTGCTGTCAGTCCATGATCGGACAGGCATCTCGATTGAATGACGAGGACACCACCGTCAACGTCGTCAGCAAGGACATCCGAACGTTCACGAAGTCGGCAGAAGAGGCCTACCGAGACACGGCCGAAGAGGGGGTCAGGTTCTTCCGCTACGACGAGGAGAGCACGCCGGAGGAGGCTCTCGAAGTCGTCGACGGCGACCTAGTCTTCGACGACCAGTACACTGGCGAACGGATCGGCATCCCCACGGACGTCGTCGTCTCGGTCGAGGGACTTGAGGCGACCGGCGTCGAGGATGCGAACGACGTCGCAGCACAACTCGCGGTATCCCGGGACGAGGAGGACTTCCTCTTGGAACGGCATCCCAAACTCGGACCGGCCGAGGCCAGCGTGCCGGGCGTCTTCATGGCCGGCTCCGCACAGTATCCGAAAGACGTCAGAGACGCGACCAACCAGGCCCTCGGGGCGGCGGCGAAGGCGGGGGCGCTCCTCGCGAAGGACACGGTCGAACAGGAGCCGTTGGCGGCGCAGATCGACCCCGAGGCCTGTATCGGGTGTACCCGATGCACGGAGGTCTGCCCGTACAATGCCATCGAAGGTGACCAGCAGGAGACCCACAGCGTCGTCGAAGCGGCCTGTATGGGCTGTGGGGTCTGTGCACCGGAGTGTCCCACTGATGCCATCGAGATGCCGGGATTCACGGACGATCAGATCGAGGCTCAGATCGATGCGGCACTGGAGAAGGACCCCGGGGAGACGGTCGTCACCTTCGCCTGCAACTGGTGTTCGTACGCCGGCGCGGACCAGGCGGGCATCGAGAAACGCGAGTATCCGCCGAACGCCCGGGTCATCCGGACGATGTGTTCGGGTCGCGTCGACGAGGAGTTCATCGATTACGCCTTCGAGCGCGATGCCGGTGGCGTCCTCCTCTCCGGCTGTCACATCGGGGACTGTCACTACATCGATGCGAACGAGCACACCGAGACTCGATACGAGCGGAAGAAGGCCAAACTCGAACGCGACGAGGAATTCGACGAGGAACGATTCCAGCTCGAATGGGTGAGTGCTGCCGAGGGCCAGAAGTTCGCCAATGCGGTATCCCGTATCAGCGAAGTGGTAGCGAAGCCTCCGGTGCCGACGGCTAACGGGAGTGGCCAGGACGTGGATTCCGGTGATGGAGTCCCCGACGAGACGGTGTCACTCGATGAGGACGACGATGAGAGGAGGTCGGGACGATGAGTCAAGGATACGTCCGCGTCGACAACGAGACCTGGGATCGCGTCAACGAGGTAACGGATGGCGCGGCCAACGAATGCTTCCAGTGTGGAACGTGTACGGCGACCTGCCCGTTCGGGAAGTTCGGCGACGAACCACTCTCGATCAGGAACCTCGTTCGGAAGGCACAGGTCGGCCAGGACGCTCTCGGTGACGCCGACGAGTTGTATCAGTGTCTCACGTGCCGGGCCTGTGAATCCCAGTGTCCGCGAGACGTGGACATCGTCGATGCGATGCTCGGCCTCCGCGAACTCTCCTTCGAGGACGACGGCGCACCGGCAGAACTCGAGAACGCCCTTTGGAGCGTGTACGAGCAGGACAATCCCTGGGAACGTCCGGCCAGCGACCGGGACGAATGGCTCGATGCCGTCCCTGACGACGTCGACGTTCAGGTCGGTGGCCAGGCCGAGGTCCTCTACTTCGTCGGATGTTCACCCTCCTACGATCCACAACTCCGAGAAACGCCCGTCGGAATCGTCACGCTCCTCGACGCGGCGGGCGTCGATTTTACCGTCCTCGGCGATCAGGAGACCTGCTGTGGAGACGTCGTCAGACAGACAGGCGAGACCGAGTTCTTCGACGAACTCGCCGGGCTCAACTCGAATCAGTTCGCCGAGACCGGGGCCGACCTCATCATCACCTCGAGTCCACACTGTGCGGACACGTTCGCATCGACGTACGACATGGATGCCGAGGTCCGACATTACTCAGAGTACTTTCTCGAGCTGGTCGAGGAGGGGCATCTCGAACTCGGTTCGGTCGACGGCGAGGTGACGTATCACGATCCCTGTTACCTAGTCCGGGGATCTGAGTCGATTGTCGATGAACCCAGAGAACTCCTCAGCGAGGTGAACATCCAGGTGACCGAAATGACGAACTCGGGCGACGATGCACTCTGTTGTGGGGGTGGGGGCGGCAACATGTGGCTCGAATCCGACGGCGAGTCACGCCTCGCCGACCGACGGGCCAGAGAAGCCGAGGAGACGGGGGCAGAGGAACTAGTGACTGCCTGTCCGTATTGCGTGCAGAACCTGGAAGACGGAGTGAAAAAGGAGGGATCGGACCTGGCGGTCCGCGATCTGGTCACGGTCCTGCTCGAAGCGTACCGTTCGAAAGGAGGTTCATGAAATGACAGCAGCGCCACTCGGGGTATATCTCGAATCGAGCAAAGGAACCGTCGAATCTGTCGGCTACGAGATCCTCGGCAAGGCCCGGGAAATCGCCGACGAACTCGGAACGAGCGTGACTGCCTTCCTCGCGGGGAGCCCGGCGAATTTGGAGGGACTGCCGGCGGCCGCCATTACCCGAGGGGCCGATCACGTAATCGCGATCGAAGACGATGTGCTCGAACAGTATCGGCCAGAAACCTATGCGTCGGTCGTCGAGACAGCCGTCGAAGACGTCGATCCCTTTGGGTTGCTCGTCCCCGCCACCCACAATGGAATCGATCTCGCGGGTCGCCTTGCGGTCCGGTTCGATACGGGGATGAACGCAGACGTGGTCGAGCTAGGGGTCAAGGACGGACAACTCGTCGGGAGCGTTCCCGCGTTCGGCGGCGATATTCTCGCGAGGGTGAAGGTGAGCGGTCGGCCACAAATGAGTACGGTTCGACCGGGTGTCTTCGCTCAGCACGCCTCCGATCCGGACCGAGACGGTTCCATCGAAACCCTCGAACCGGGGCTCGGCGAAGACGACGTCCTCACGGAGATAGTCGACCGGGAGGTCGGTGAACGGGTCGACCTTCCGAGCGCTACCGTCGTGGTCGCCGCTGGCCAGGGATTCGACGGCGACCTCGAACTCGCCACCGAACTGGTCGACGAACTTGGAGCGACACTCGGAGTGACGCGCCCGCTCGCGGATGCGGGGCTCGTTTCCCGCGACAGACAGATCGGATCGACCGGGTACTCACTCGATGCGGACCTGGCTATCGTCGCCGGTGTGAGCGGCTCGGTCTACTTCTCCTCGGGACTCGACGACGTCGACACCGTCGTTGCCATCAACGTTGACGCCGACGAACCCATCTTCGAGTACGCAGATTACTGCGTCGAAGGTGACCTCTTCGAGGTGCTACCGGCGCTCCTTGAGTCCCTTCAAGAACGGGAGGTGCCCCAATGACGTTGCGTCTCGCGGTCACGGTGAAAGTGGTCCCAAAACCGGAGGAGGTCGAACTCGACGAGGAGACGATGACCCTCGACCGGGAGTCGGCAGATTCGCAGTTCAATCCCGCCGATAAGAACGCCCTCGAGATGGCGCTTTCGGTGGCCGACGGGGTCGAGGACGCCGAGGTCTATGTTGTGTCGATGGGGCCCCCCTTCTTCGAGTCGTTCTTGCAAGACGCCATCGCAATGGGGGCCGACGATGCAGTCCTGCTCTCGGACCCGGCGTTCGCTGGCGCCGATACGTATCCTACCAGCCGGGTGCTCGCGAGTGGTATCGAGAAACTCGGAGCCGTCGACGTCGTGTTCAGCGGCGAGGAGTCCGCGGATTCATCGACGGGCCAAGTCCCGCCTGGGATCGCGGAGTGGCTCGACGTCTCCCAGGTCACCTACGCCAACTCGGTGGCGATCACCGACGACCGTCTGGAGGCGGAGCGGTCGGTGAAGGGTGGCGTCGAGACGGTCCGCGTTCCCCTCCCCTCTGTCGTCAGCGTCGAGTACGGAGTGAACGACCCACGATTCCCCGATTTCGCGGCAAAACGACGGGCCGAAAGGGAGTGGGAAGCGACCGTGTGGGACCAGGCCGACCTGGACCTCCCCGAGGAAGCACTGGGAGACGAGGGCTCTCGAACGACGGTCATGGGTCTAGAGACCGTCGATGCCCCCGACAGGCGACAGGAGTGGATCGAGGGGTCGACGGACGAACAGGGTGCGGAACTTGCGACCATCGTCATGGACGAGATGGAGGGATAACCGACATGCAAAACAGAACGAAACCCGAACGGGCGCAGGTGCGACTGGCGACACCGGAGGACGGAACGTCGATCCGTCGCATCGCGAGCCGTTCGTTCCACGACTCGTATGGATCGGTGATAGACAGCGAGGTTATCGACGAGACGGTACAGCGGTGGTACGGGCCGGATCAGTTGGTCGACCGACTCGGTTCCATCGATACAATCTTCCTCGTCGCCACTTTCGGGAGCGAGATTGCGGGATTCTCCGAGAGCACGCACGAACCGGACGCTTACGTCGCCGCTATCGATTGGCTCCACGTGGACCCGTTCCACCGTGGTTCGGGACTGGGGAAGAGGTTACTGCACGAGACCGAAGAGACACTCCTGAGACGAGGGGCAGATCGCGTCGCCGGACGGGTGCTTGCTGGAAACACCCTCGGGAACGAATTCTACCAGGTCCAGGACTACACCCTGACGGGAAGCCGAACCATCGAGATAGACGGCGAAGCGTACACCGAAAATCGCTATCTGGCCGACCCCGATGGCGAAGAGGACGACCCCCTCCTCAAGCCAGTGGACGTCGAGGACCGCACCGTCTACGTCTCCGTCGACGAACGGGAACGTGGCACGGTCGGACCGTTTTACATGGCCTATTCGACCGAGGGAACCGAGGATCGGTACGGGTACTACTGTGGCAACTGCGGGTCGGTCCGGATTGCGATGGATTCGATGGGGCGGATCACCTGCGACGAGTGCGACAATGAGCGCAAGCCGTCACGCTGGGACTCGGGATACCTCTGAGTGCGCTCGTTCGTGGGGTGTTTCTCCCATCTCGTTTTGCAGACCGGTGGAGTAAGTCCCCAGCGAGGAATCCACTCAGGAGAGTTCGGATCGGCTCGCCGAAGCGGCCAAACGCTCAGCAGGGACCACCTGCCCGGTCGAGCACGAGGGCAATGGTGCCGGTCAACGGCCCCGGGTCTCAGCGGAACGAAGGAACGAAAACCGATGCCGGGAGCAGACCTCCCATGACGAGCAAACTCGCCCCTAAGCGGGTGCACCCGCTACTGGATCTCGGGGATGATGGGGAGGCGTCTGTTTGAGGTAGTCGCCAGTGATTACTCCCGACCACCTGTCAGTCTCGCCAGTGGTGAATTCGCCACCGTCGACGTGAAGACCCTTGATCCCAGGGGGGGGGGGGGGGGGGGTTGAACGCTTCCATAGGGAAAACGATTTAACACCAAAATGCTCGTCGGATACCGCCGATTTGACCGAGTGGAGCGGCAGTCCTCCTCGAGCGAGTATTTTAGCCAACTGATGAGATATCGACCGCGACACCGACCTCGAATCGAACCCTTACCCTCGCGAGACGAACGTTCCGTTACACCGGATCTAGGTCCTCGACGGCCCGCTGGTAGGTCTCCCTAATCGCGGCCTTCTCCGTTTCGTCGAGGTCCCTATGGCGTTTGACGTCATAGCCGTAGATGCCTGGGCCTTCGCGGAGGAAGTCCTCGTCTTCGTCCTGACCCGTCACCGTCTCGGTACGGAGACGCGTTCGGTCGGGGGCGTCGGCATCGGTCAGGGACGCGTACCCCCGGTCGGCCCATTCGGCGGCCGTAACGGCGTGCTCGGCCTGGATACTGTCGCGGTACAACTCGGGAAGGACGTTGTACGCACAGAAGGGCACGACCCGGCCGTCAGGCATGGCGTAGTGGATGTCACACCGGCGGACCCTGTCGACGTCGTAGTTGTACAGGTCCATGAAGTGCATCATTCCGAGGAACAGCGAGTGCTCGTGGAACTCGACCAGCCCCTCGTAAGTGCCGGCTGTCAGGCCTTCGAGGAGCCACCGGCCAATGTGGACATCGTCGGGTTCCGCACCGCGGTCGATGGACTGGTAGAGTTCCCAGGCGAGGCGCGCGCCGACACGCGCTTTGTCCATCGTCGAGAGCGGCGCGTCGAAGTCCTCGGCGATTTCGCGGATACCTTGGAGGAAGGGACCTACGTCGAGGAAGTCGGTGATTGGGACGATGTCGTCGCCGTCGAGGTAGACGTACGTCGCCATTCCGCAGGCGAAGTGATTGGAAAGTTCGTATAGCGGTGCGCCGTTCCATGTCTCGGCAAACTCCGAAATTGGGAGGACGCTCGGAATCGGGTACCAGGCGTCGGCGGTGATCTGGCCGTCTGTCTTCTCTTCGATGGCGTGAATGGCGTCGGGAATCGTCACGCGCTGTTTGCGCCGCTCGTGGTCGGGCATCCTGCCGACGAGCGAGACTGGTTGGAAGTTCACACCCCGGACCGTCTCGGAGTTCGCGGCGGCAAAGCGCACGATGTCGCCGACCTGGTCGAGGTTGTGACCACCGATGAGCGTCGGCACAAGGACCGTCGCCAGGCCGGCCTCGCGGTAGGTCCGGATGGCCTCGGGCATCTCCCAGAAGTTCTTCGCGTTGACGTCGGGGTCTACGCCATCGAAACTCGTGTAGATGGTGTCCACGCCGGCCTCGCGCAACCGTTTCGCGAGATCGACGTCACCGGCGAGCCTCCCGCTGTGGGTATTGAGCTGGACGTGTTCGACGACGTCGCTCACCGTCTCGACGACCTCCACGATGTCCTCGCGAATGGTCGGTTCGCCGCCAGTGATCTGGATGGCGTTGTTGCCGATCGGTTCTTCGGCGGCCATGCGCTCGGCCATCTCGCGAATCTCATTGATGGTCGGTTCGTAGATTGGGTCGTCCTCGTGGGCGTAGAAAAAGCAGTACCAGCAACTCAGATCACACCGGTTGGTCACCGTGACGTTGCCCAGGCCAGTGTGGCTGCTGTGCAACGGGCAGAGTCCGCAGTCCGTCGGGCAGGTGACGCCCTCCTCGGGCGTGGTATGGGCTGTGTCGAGGTGATTGCCCGTCTCTTGCCAGTCTTGGGCGCGCCAGTAGAGATCGGCGTCGCTCCAGTAGACATCGCGGACGACACCGTGGTCCGTACACTCCTTCGCGAGTCGGATCTCGCCCTCGTGTTCGTAGACGACCATCGGGACGATCATTTCGTCGTGGCGCCCCTCCGCGACGCAGCCGGGACAGAGACTCCGAGTGATCTTGACGACGGTCGCGTTCGATGGCGCTAACTGTGCCACGCCGGAGCGATCTCCGCCGGCCGACTCCGTGACCGACCCGTCGAGGCCCGCGTCGAACGGCGGGGACGGAACGGGGGCCATCGTGACCGTCACCGATATATTAATACTCACTATTCTGGTATGTATTCCCTCCCTCAATATTGTCCAGATTGAAATGGGGGGGTACTGATACCACTTGATTGTGGAGTATGCTTTGATCACTCGACATTTGGCCGGGCATCCCCCATCAATGTGTGGTCCCGGCAGGTGAGCCCGATATCCGAGAATCCACACCGAGATGTTCACCCACTGAGTTTGAACGATCTGAAACCTTGTCCATCGCGCACCTCACGATTGGTCGTTTTCGGTCACCTCGTTGGACGGTGGGGATGTGCATTCATCGTCGAACAGTCGACGAGGTTTGGTGCTCCACCGCTCGTCTGTCAATGTGGGCTATTATCGACTTTCTCCGACGATGCGAGATGTACGCTCGACATTTAGCAGCTGCCCAAAACGGAAACAGAACTTGGGAGAATTTCGGGCAGTACGTCGACAACGCACCATAGCACGCTACGGATCGGAGAAGACGTGACTTCGGGGGTGAATCCATTTCATTCCCCCGTGATCACTCGTCACGTTTCTCGGGAGGGGTTTCGCCAAAGCACAATCGGACCATATTCTTTGACGCAGCGGTGGGACAGTGGGAAGCGAGTAACGTGCTGTAAGAATTCGGACCCGATCATTGCTAATCAGGAAACTGCGAACGGGTCACCCGCTTCGTCGACAATGCGAGCCCAGCGCCCCCTCCGCTCGATGGAGTCGACGGTGACGTCGATTCGATGATCCACGACGGTATTCGCCTTGCCCATACTCCGCAGGGGTGGGAAGGGGACAAGGAGTTACGAAAAAAGGGTGCGCCGACCGGGAGTCCCGCGAGCGAGTGAAACGAGTGAGGGGGGCTACGGTCGCCACACGACCGAAGGGAGTGCGCCGACCGGGATTGTGAACCGAAATCAGACGTGCTCGCATCGCTGTGCGCGTCTGATAGGGCTCAAATCCCACTGCTCGTTTTCCTCACCCGTTGCTCGCGATGGCACGGCCATCGCTCGCGGGGAGGGTTCGGGAAACTGCGCCGACCGGGATTTGAACCGGAGCCAGACGGTCGCTCACTGCGTTCGCGCTGCGACTGGCAGGATTCAAATCCCTGCGCATTTTCTCGCAGGGCGCTCGAAAATGCGCCGACCGGGATTTGAACCCGGGCCATGAGCTTGGAAGGCTCAGGTCCTAGCCGCTAGACCATCGGCGCGCGACCGCCACTACCGGCCGGCCGAATAAGGACGTTTCCATTCGGAACGGATTTCGAGCGCCGCCGTGGCGACTCACGCCGATTTTATCCCCGCGACGACCGCGTAGCAGTTGCCGTGGGAGACCCACGACCGCTCCAGGTCGAGCGCGCTCGCCTCCAGGTCCGCCTCGAACTCCCCGGGATCGTAGATGTGATAGAATCGCTTCACTGCCGTGCCGTCCGGCAGCGAGAACGGGACCGTCGTGTCGAAACCCTCCGCGCGGTCGAAGCGCTCGTGTTCCGTGCTCCAGACGCTCACGAGTGCCGGCGATCCGGGCGCCAGCACCCGTGCCAGTTCGTCAAGGCTCCGTCGGCGGGTCCGGCGGTCCGGCAGGTGATGGATCGTGGCGACTGCGAGCGCCAGATCGACGGCGTCCCGACGGACGGGGAGGGCGACCGCGTCACCCAGGAGCAGGTCGGCGTCGAACTCGTGATCGGCCCGTCGCGTCCGCGCTTCGTGGAGGAGTTCGCGGCTCACGTCGATGCCGAGGACCCGGTCCGCGACGGCGGCGAGCAACTCGGTGTGCCGGCCGTTCGCACACCCGACGTCGAGCGCCCGGGTCGCGGATCGCCCATCGAGGAACTCGACGACCTCCGGCCAGGGGTTCTCTCGCTTCGCCGCGAAGTGGGGGGCGATGCGGTCGTACGTGGCCGCGACGTCCGTTCGGTCCGCCGGGACGTCGTCGGTCATCAGATCAGGAGGACGACGACGTAGGCGATGGCCAGCATCGCCGTGGCGTGTTTCGCTCCCGACTTGACGCTCCCGTCGCTCATCTGGCCGGCGACGAACCCACTCGCGACGGCCTGGACGAGCAACGCGTGCGAGAACAACAGCGAGTAGGCGTCCTTCTCCGCCTGGGTCACCTGCTGGATTCCGGCCCCCACGCCGCCGGTGGTGAGCGCACCGGTCCCCTCGCCGACGCCCGCGGTCGGTATCGCCGGAACGAAGATGGCGTCGAGGGCGACCACGATGACGAGGAAGACGAAAAACGAGAGGTAGACGACGACCGTGTAGGTGAGCAACTCGTTGTGACGCTCCCGCTCGAGGCGCTTTGCGGCCTGGGCCTCGTCCGCGGCGATCCGGAGGACCGGGCCCACGTCGTTGGTCGCGCTCATCGCGTTGGTGGTGAGGGTGACGACCCGCGTCACGGCGGGCGTCTGGACCCGCTGCTGGAACCTGGCGAGCGCGGTCTCGACGTGGGCGCCCCAGACGATGTCCGCCCAGGTTCGTTCGAGTTCGCGCGAGAGCGCTCCGAGGTCCGAGCGAACCACGCGACCGAAGCTCTCGACGACCGACATCCCCGCCTCGTTCGTGCTCGCGAGCCGGTCGAGGAAGTCGGGAATCGCCCGTTCGATGGCCTTCCGTCGCCGGTTCGCCACCTCGTAGGTGGCGGCGAAGGTGGCGGTCACGAAGAGGGTGGCCTGGATGAATGGGTCGTCGTAGACTGCCGGGTCGAACTGGCCCGCGACGAGATGTGGCCACCAGCCGGCGACCGTCCACAGCACTCCGAGCGGCACCGTCACCGCGAGGACGGTAGTGGGTCTATCCGTCACCGTTCCGATCGGATCCCGCAGTTTCACCAGGAGCGGTCGGTACCGGCGGTAGAGTTCGCGCCGGTACCGGTTCGCCGTGACCGCCGGCCTTCCCCCATCGGCGATGGCGGTCGCGGTCCGTTCGGCCGAGATGCGGACGTCGTTGAAGCGCCCGAGCTCCGGTGAGAATACGCCCTCGGTGGCGGTCTCCCGGACGTCGTCGGTCACGGAGTCGAGATAGACGACGAACCCGAGCGTCGCGAGCGGGATGATGAGGTAGACCATCGCCCGCAGGAAGCCGAGTGTCCCGCCCAGCAGGAGACCGATGACGATCAGGATCGTGATCAAGAAGAGCGGTCCGGCCACGAATACCGTCACGTACGCCTCCGCCAGCGTACTCAGCAGCTCCAGGAACGCCTGTTGCTGGGCGGCCTCCTCGTTCTTGAAGTACTCGTACTCGTCCCGGAGGAACGTCGAGAGCGACTGCCCGCTCTGGAGAACGCTCGAGAGGTTCTCCGAGAACTCCTCGAGTTCCTCGCTCGGCGTTCGTTCGCCCATCCGCTCGATGGCGGTCAGCACGTCGGTCCCGAAGAGGTCCACGTCCTTGACGGCGACCGATATCTCGCGGGCGGTCTCGCCGTACACCGGCCGATTCCTGGCCAAAATTCGCAGAATCTCGGGAAAGGCCATCCCCGACCGGGAGAGGGCGAAGACGAACGCGACGTTCCGCTTGATGGTGGTGTCGATGCGCCGCTCGCGCTCGTCGGCAACGTAGCGGAGGAGGAGCCAGCGGAACTGGTAGGTCGCGAGGGCGGCGACGATCCCGACGGTGGCGCTGCTGAGGACGAACAGGGCGAACGCACCGAGCGGGTCCGCCGTCGCACCCGACAGCGCGACGGTCCGCAGCGCCACCGGTACCTGTCGGCCCAGATCGGTCGTGGCGACGGCGTTCAGTCCGGTGGCGACGATGTAGACCCCGCCCACGCTCCCGACGAGCGCCGCGACGGTGGTGTAGAGGAACGTGCGAGCGGCGTACACGCGATAGGTCGTCCCCACGTGTGCGTTCCGCAGCGCTATCTTCTGTTCACGGTTGACGGACTCCCTGGCGTCGACGTACGCACCGAATATTCCGAGCGAGAGGTGGGTCACCGCACGATCCATCCGCGGAGAGATCCTCGCGAGTGCGACGAGCAGGCCGGCGGCGAGAACCACGGCCAGCGGGAGGAACTCGAGCGCCATCAGTCGCCAGTGGCCTCGTCTCCGGCGACGCCGATGTCGCCCTCGCCCACGGGCGAGTCGAGCTGTCCCTCGATGCGCGCGAGCACTCGCTCCTTGTCGGCGTAGTACTCGTTGACCAGTGCGGTGAACTGCCGGTAGTCGGTCACCTCACGCTCGACGAGGTACTGGAGGACGCGCTTGCGATCCCTGAACTCTTGGAGGAGTTCGCCGCGGGTCCACCCCCGCTCGTCGCGGATCTCTTCCAGCACGATGCTGTCGTACTGCCTGACCTCGTCCTCGGTCGAATCCCACTCGAAGGCGTTCGAGTAGTCGAGGTCGCCGGTCCGCTGGTCGATGCCCTCTATCTCGGCGATGACCCGGTTGCGCCGGACCCGTTCGTCGTCAACGTAGGTCAGCGTCTGCACCGAGAGGATGTCGAGGGACTGGATCATCGCCCGTGGAACGCCGATCGGATCGTTTTCCAGGCGGTTGATCGTCGTCTGGACGCTGTCCGCGTGCATCGTCGAGAAGGTGGTGTGTCCGGTGTTCATCGCCTGGAACAGGGTCATGGCCTCCTCTCCCCGGACCTCGCCGACGACGATGTACTCGGGTCGGTGTCGCAAGGCGGAGCGCAGGAGGTCGTACATCGTGATGTCCTCGGTCTCGCCCAGACTCTCCCGGGTGATCGAGGAGAGCCAGTTCTCGTGATACAGCGTCAGCTCCCGCGTGTCCTCGATCGTCAGGATCTTCGAACGGGGCGGCACGAACATGGAGACCGCGTTCATCGAGGTGGTCTTCCCCGAGGCCGTTCCACCGGCGAAGATCAGCGACTTGTTGCTCTCGATGGCGAGCCAGAGGTAGGCCATCTCGTCCAGATCGAACGTGTGGTTGTCGATCAACGTCGCCGGGGTGAACGGGTCGTCCGCGTACTTCCGGATGGTGAACGCCGACCCGCGCGGCGTGACCTCCGTCCCGAGGGCGAGTTCGGCGCGGCTCCCGTCCGGGAGCGTGGTCTCGGTTACCGGGTCGCCGATGCTGATGTGTCGGCCCGACTGCTGGGCGAGACGGACGACGAAACTGTCCAGTTCCTCCTCGGCGAACGACCGGTTGGTCTCGACGTCGGTGTACTCGTCGTGATAGACGAACAGCGGGACGTCGTAGCCGTCACAGGAGACGTCCTCGATGTGGGGGTCGTTCATGATCGGGTCGATCTTCCCGAACCCCTCGAACGAGCGATAGAGGTAGTAAAACAGCCGATAGAAGGCGTTCATGTCGATCTCGACGCCGTACTGTTCGAGGAGGTCCGCAATCTGCGATTTGAGGACGGACTCCGGGTCGTCGGGGTCGAACTCGGCCCTGTAGACCAGCGTCTCGCGGATGTCCTCGAACAGGTCGTCGAGGAGCGTCCGCTCGAACCCCGAGAGTTCGGGTTCCACGATCTGGTAACGGTACTCGTTCGTCTCGTCGTCGTAGTTGATGGAGACGAAGGCGTAGGGGGCGTTCACCCAGTACCGATCGACCTCCTCGTAGCCGTCGAGGCCGTCGAAACCGATGAGCGGCCCGTGTGCGACCGGGTCGTAGGGCTCGACCACGATCGAGGACCCCGATATCACCTCCAGCAGGCGATCGAAGCGCCAGCGCACCGATTCGAGCCAGGTTCCGTCCGCCGGACGCCCAACCGGGTCCTCGGGGTCGTTCGACATGTGATCGTTCTCCCCATCGGGGAGGGCCCGCATAAATCCTGCCGACGCCACCCGGCGTTACGTTCATTTATTCTCGAACGCTATTCGAGCGTAGGCGATGAGGCGCGAGTACTTCACGATCACCGTCAGCAACGTGGACTGGGTCGGGGACGGCGACCCGCGGATCCCGACCGTCCACATCGACTTCCAGGGTCCAGAATCCACGCTCCGGTCGCGCCTCAACGATTCCGCGGGTGACCTCCTCGACGCAGGCGATACCGACGTCGCCTTCCGGCTGAAGACGCCGGTCGACGACCCCGACGCGGACGGCGTCGTCTCGGTGACGAACCGTCTCACCGGCGATTACATCCTCGAGTTGAACGTCGACGCCGAGGACGTCCTCGACTTCATCCGTGCCGCCCGCGAGTACGCGGAGGCGACCGACGGCGACGTGAAGTATCGCGTCGAGATCGAGTTCGACGGCGAACACGCCGTCACGTACGAGAAGACCACGTTCCTGGTCTACAACCGCGACGGCGACCTCCTCCGCGCGAAGAGCCTCATCCCGAGCGGCGTCGAACTCTGAGACCGAAATACTGGAAGGCCTGCGCGGAGAGTGTCTGACATGGACCTGTTCGGAACCGCGGGCATTCGCGGCGACGCCAGGACGGCGGTACCGCCGTCCCTGGCCCTCGCCGTCGGGCAGGCCGCCGGCGAGGTCGGAGCGGAGTTCGTCCTGGGACGTGACGGGCGGGTCACTGGTCCGTCGCTCGCCGCGGCGCTGGAAGCGGGCCTCGAGAGTGCCGGTGCCGACGTCAGGCGGATCGGTACCGTCCCGACCCCGGCGCTCGCGTTCGCCTCCCGCGGCCGCCACGGCGTCATGGTGACCGCATCCCACAACCCGCCGAAGGACAACGGCATCAAGTTGTTCGCCGACGGCGTGGAGTTCGGTGCCGAGGCAGAGGGGCGCATCGCAGACAGGGTCGACAGCGGTCCCGAACCCACGACGTGGGAGGAGTGGGGCGACGCCGAGTCGGAGTCCGTCCTGGGGGCGTATCGCGAGGCCGTCGCGACCTACGCAGCGGACCAGCGGGTGGCCGACACGCGTGGGGGTACCACACCGGGTGGCGCGCGTGGCGGCCGACCCCTCGAGGGGCTGTCGGTCGCGGTCGACTGCGGGAACGGGATGGGGAGTCTGGCCACGCCCCAGGTGCTGGAAACGCTGGGTGCCCGCGTCGTCACGCTCAACGCCTCCGTCGACGGACACTTTCCCGGCCGACCGAGCAAACCGACGCCCGAGACCGTCGCCGACCTTCGCGAGTTCGTCGCCGGAGGGTCGTTCGACCTCGGCGTCGCCCACGACGGGGACGCCGACCGCATCGTGATCGTCGATCCGGCGGGAGCGGTGGTCCACGAGGACACGGTGGTCGCGATCCTCGCGGAGCACTACGTCCTGACGAACGAGGACCCCGACCCCGTGGTCGTCACGACCCCGAACGCGTCCGCACGCATCGACGACCGGGTCGAGGCGGCCGGCGGTCGGGTCGAGCGGGTCGGACTCGGGGCGTTGCACGAGGGCATCGAGCGCGCGAGGGCAGGCGGGGGCGACGTGGCGTTCGCGGCCGAGCCCTGGAAGCACGTCCACCCGGACCTGGGCGGATGGATCGACGGGGTCGCGAGCGCGGCCGTTCTCGCGACGCTCGTCGCGGACGCGGGGGACCTGGCGCCGCTCCGCGAACCGGTGGTCGAACGCCCCTATCGGAAGGTCAGCGTGGAGTGCCCGGACCGGGTGAAGCGACCAGTCATGGAGGCCCTGGAGACCGATCTCCCGGACCGGTTCCCCGAGGCGACGGTCGACACCGAGTACGGGGTCCGACTTGCGTTCGAGGACGGGTCATGGACGCTGGTGCGGCCGAGCGGCACTGAACCGTACGTCCGCGTCTACGCCGAGAGCGAGGACGTCGACGAGCTGACGGACGCCGTCACCACGGCGGTTCGCGAGGCGGTCGAGGCGACGCAGTAAGACCGGGGCAGCCCACGTGACGGCCTCCCGGGAACTATTTCCCGGGGCCGGTCGACGACACGCCATGGACGACCTGCTCGCTGCTGCCCGCGACGCGATGGAACAGGCGTACACGCCCTACTCCGAGTACCCGGTCGGCGCCGCTCTCCAGACGGCGGACGGGTCGGTCTACACCGGCGCGAACCTGGAGGTGTCCAACTTCTCGAACAGCCTCCACGCCGAGGAGGTGGCCCTCGTTCGTGCCCGGATGGCGGGACGGGAGGACGTCGATCGGATCGCCGTCACCTCCGCGAACCGCGACGGCGTCACGCCGTGTGGCATGTGCCGACAGACCCTCGCCGAGTTCGCGGGCCCCGAACTCGTCGTCGTCACGGAGGACGAGACGGGCGTCACCGAGTACACGCTCGGCGACCTCCTGCCCCACGCCTTCTCGAAGGACCTGCTGGACTGACACCCGACAGGTCTTTGCGCTGGCCGGGCGAACCGCGCACGACATGCCCGGTGACAGCGAGGACCCGAGCGACGACGTACAGTACCACCTCGAGGTCGGCCCCGGGGACGTGGCCGACTCGGTTCTGCTCCCGGGAAACCCCGAGCGGGTCGATCGCATCACCCGGTTCTGGGAGGAGGCCGCGGAGCGCGGTCGGCACCGCGAGTATCGGACCGTCACCGGGACCCACGACGGGACGCCAATCTCGGTGACGTCGACGGGCATCGGGAGCCCCTCCGCGGCCATCGCCGTCGAGGAACTGGCCCGGGTCGGGGCGGACACGTTCATCCGGGTCGGCTCGAGCGGGGCGATCGAGCCCGACGTGGCCGTCGGCGATCTGGTGATCACGAGCGGGGCAGTGCGCCAGGAGGGAACGAGTGACGACTACGTCCGCGAGGACTACCCCGCCGTCGCGGACCGCGAGGTCGTGAGCGCCCTCATCGCGGCCGCCGAACGGCTCGGTCACGACTATCACGTGGGCCTCACGATGTCCGCCGACAGTTTCTACGCCGGCCAGGGCCGACCGGGGTTCGGGGGCTTCGAGGCCGCGGCGAGCGAAGGGCTCGTCGAGGAACTGCGGGAGGCGAACGTGACGAACGTCGAGATGGAGGCGAGCGCCATCCTCACGCTCGCGAACGTCTACGGCCTCCGCGCCGGGGCGGTCTGTTCGGTCTACGCGAACCGTGTCACCGGCGAGTTCCGAACGGAGGGCGACGAACGGGCGGCGGCGGTCGCCAGCCTCGCCGTGTCCCTGTTGGCCCGGATGGACGAGCGGAAACGGGAGGCCGGTGTGGATCACTGGCACGCGGGCATGAGCCTGGACTGATCCGGCCTAGAGGACGCTCCACGCCCGTATCGCTCGCGGCCAGGAGGAGAGATTCGCGATCCACCGGGCGGCGACCCCCTTCTTGAGCACGTTCGCCGGCGTCCCGTCGATCACCGGGGTCGGGTACCCGAGCAGGTCGTCCGCGAAGGCGGTGTCGCCGACGGAGACGAGGGTCCCGAGGTCGCGAAACGACCAGTCCTCGAGTGGCCGATCGACGGCCGCCCTGACGACGTTCGCCGCCGCCGTCTCGCCCGCTCCCATGGCGGCCTGGGCGGTCGGTGGCACCACGTCGTCGGACTCGACCAGCGCCGTGTCGCCGACCGCGAAGACCCGATCGTCCGTGGTCTGGAAGTCCGTGTCGACGACCAGCCGATCGCGTTCGCTCGGCAACCCCGTGGCCCCGACGACCGATCGCCCCTCGATTCCGCCGGTCCAGACCAGGACGTCGTACGTCCTGGGTTCGCGCCCGTCGAAGCGGACGGCGGATTCGGTCGCCTCGACGATCGGATCGCCGGTGAGCACGTCGACGCCGGCGGCGGCCAGGGCGTCTGCCAGGCGCGTCTGGAGGTCCGGATCGCCCATGGGGAGTACGCTATCGAGTGCCTCGACGAGGAGGACGTCGATCGGTGCGCCGGTCTCGTCCCGGTAGGCGGCGATTTCGCCCACCGTCTGAATTCCGGAGAGCCCGCCGCCCCCGACGACGACCGTCGCCGGATCGTCCTCTGTCGCGTCTGCCGCGGCCGATTCGAGGGCCTCGTTGATCCCGACCGCGTCCTCCAGGGACGTCAGGGTGTGGGCGTGCGTTGTGAGCCCCTCGATGCCGTAGAACGCGGTCTCCGAACCCAGCGCGACGATCAGGTAGTCGTATTCGAGGTCGTCACCGTCGGCGAGAGCCACCAGCCGATCACCCGTGTCGATCTCCGTGACCCGACCCTCGACGAAGGTCGTCTCCGGTGCGAGGAAGTCCTCGACGGGGACGGTGAGATGCTCTCTCACCTGGGGCTGCCTGACGACGCGGTGGACCTCGTGGCGGACCAGGTGATAGGGGCGATCAGCCACGAGCGTGAGTGAGAGACCGTCGACGTCGAGTTGCTGCAGGCGCGAGAGTGCGGCCGATCCCGCGTAGCCGGCACCGAGAACGAGGACCGATTTCGGCATGGGCGGCACTCGGCCGGGGACGGATACAAACCCTTGGTTCGGTGTGGGGTCGTGCCGGTTAGTGCTCGGGTTCCTCGGCGGGCGCCTCCATCTCGTCGATTTTCAGGATGACGATGTTGTTCGCGTCGTCCTTGCCGTCGACGGTGCCCCGGACGACCAGTTTCGAGATGGGCGTGGGTCCGACCGCGACCGAGTCTCCCTCGTGGAAGTCCCGGACGGAGCCCCGCAACTGGACCTCGGCCCGACAGAGTTCGGGATGGTGGACGCTCGAGAGGTCGATGTCCTGGACGTTGGCGTCCTCGACGAGTTCGTCGTTGAGGGTTATCGGAACGTCCGCCGGTCGGTCCATCTGTTCGATCTCGAGGGCCTCGTAGGCGTTCGTCGTCGGCTTGTACCCCCCCTTCGGTCCCGGCACCCCCTCCACCAACTGGAGTGCCTTGAGACTCTGCATCTGGTTGCGGATCGTTCCCGGGTTGCGATCGACCTGGTTGGCGATCTCTTCCCCCTTCACCGCCGACTCCCGCTCCGTGTAGAGATCGACCAGGGCCCGCAGAATCGTCTTTTGGCTGGCCGTCAATTCGATGGACGACATACCGAAATCGTTGGCCCCAGCCGATGATAAAACCCCCGACTATCGGACCGAAACGCCGACCGCTCGGCGTCCTTCGCGCCGAACTGGGCGAAATCCGAAGCGGTTATCCGGGGGCCCACAGCAACCGTACCCATGGACGGACAACGCGTCCTCGTGACCGGTGGGGCGGGGTTCATCGGGTCGAACCTCGCGAACGCCCTGGCAGCGGACAACGAGGTCGTCGTCGTGGACGACCTGTACCTCGGGACCGAGGACAACCTCGACGACGCGATCGAGTTCCAGGAGACGAGCGTGCTGGCCGATGACCTCCCGGCGGACGTGGACGTGCTGTTCCACCTCGCGGCGCTCTCCTCGATGGCGATGCACGAGGAGAACCCCCAGCGCGGTGCGCGGGTGAACGTCGAGGGGTTCGTGAACGCGGTCGAGCAGTTTCGCCAGCACGGGGGCGAAACGGTGGTCTACGCGACGACCTCCTCGATCTACGGCGACCGGACCGAGCCGTCACCGGAGTCGATGGACGTGGAGGCCCGCACCGGCTACGAGGCGTCGAAGCTGGCCCGGGAGCGCTACGCGGAGTACTACGCCAACTACCACGACATGTCTGTGGCGGGGCTGCGGTACTTCTCGGTCTACCAGGGCTATCGGGGCGCAGAGGAGCACAAGGGCGAGTACGCCAACATCATCGCGCAGTTCGCCGACGACGTCGCGAACGGGCGGTCGCCGGAGATCTACGGCGACGGCACGCAGACCCGGGATTTCACCCACGTCGAGGACGTGGTCCGGGCGACGGTCGCGGCCGCGGAGCACGAACTCACGGGCATCTACAACGTGGGGACGGGCGAGCAGTACGACTTCGAGACGGTCGTCGAGATGATCAACGACGAGCTCGGCACGGACGTCTCGCCGACGTACGTGGAGAATCCGATCCCGGCGGACGTCTACGTGCACGACACGCTGGCGGACGCCTCGAAGATCCGCGAGGCGACCGGCTGGGAGCCCGAGATATCGTTCGAGGAGGGCATCGAACGCGTCTGCGAACCATACACGTGAAGGGGAACGGACTTCCCCCTCGTCCCCCAACGCCGAACGCATGACCCGAACGGTCAGAGTCATCGGCGCTCCCACGGACTACGGCGCGAACCGTCGGGGCGTCGACATGGGACCGTCGGCCATTCGCTACGCCGGACTCGACGAACAGGTGTCGGGGGCCGGGGCCACAGTCGTGGACGCCGGGGATCTACTCGCTCCCATCGCCGAGGAGCGAGGGCCCCAGGACGAGACGGCAGTCGCTCGGCACCTCGACGCTGTCCGGGAGGTGAACGGCCGCCTCGCGGACGAGGTCGCCTCGACGCTCGCACGCGACGAGACGCCGCTGGTCCTCGGTGGCGATCACTCCGTCGCCATCGGTTCGCTCGCCGGGACGAGCCGGGACGCCGAGGTCGGCGCGCTGTGGTTCGACGCGCACGGCGATTTCAACACCCCGGCGACGTCACCGAGCGGAAACGTACACGGGATGCCCCTCGCCGCCGCCCTCGGACGCGGTGACTTCGCGGACCTCGAGTGGGCGAACGCGACCGGTCTCAGGGAGGAGAACGTCGTCCTCGTCGGCCTGCGCGATCTCGACGAGGCGGAACGACGGGAACTTCGCGACAGTCAGGTCACCGCATACACGATGTCGGACGTCGACGGGCGCGGCATCGACGAGGTGGTGGACGAGGCCCTCGACGTGGCGGCGAGCGGCGTCGACGGCGTCCACGTGAGCCTCGACCTCGACTGGCTCGATCCCAACGAGGCGCCGGGGGTGGGCACGCCGGTCAGGGGCGGCGTGACCTACCGCGAGGCCCACGCCGCCATGGAGATCCTCGCGGAGACCGACGATCGCTACGGGGTCTTGCGCTCGTTCGAACTCGTCGAGGTGAACCCGATCCTCGACGAACGGAACGAGACGGCGGAAATGGCGGCGGAACTGGCCGCGAGCGCCTTCGGCAAGACGATCCTGTGAGCGATCGATCAGAAGCCACTTTAGGCGATCGCTCGCATTGATCGGGTATGCCATCGCGCGACCGCACCCGCGTCGAAGACGTAATGTCCACTCCCCTGGAGATGATCGAACCGGACGCCTCACTCACCGAGGCTGCACGCCGCATGCGCCAGTACGACATCTCCGCACTGATCGTCACGACGAGCGTGAAGGGCATCGTCACGAGCACGGACGTCCTCGACGCCGTCGCCGAGGGCGAGGACTGCGCAGAACTCACCGTCGCGGACGTCATGACCGAGGAGGTGGAGACCGTCTCTCCGGACCTCTACATGGAGGAGGTCGCCGCCATGATGACGACCTACGAGATCAAACACCTGCCAGTGGTCGACGACGATTACGTCGGCATGATCTCCTCGAGCGACGTGGCCGCGCTCCTGTCCTAGCGCTCCGCCTCGGGATCTCCGAACACCGATATTCCGGCGAGGCGGTCGTCCTCTTCGATGTCCATGACTCTGACACCCTTGGTGTTTCGACCGACCGTCGAGATCTCCGCGACGGGCATCCGTATCGACTGCCCCCCCTCGCTCACGGCGATCACGTGATCGGTGTCTTCGACGGCCTCGATCGCGGCGACGCGGCCGTTGCGATCGTCCGTCTTGATGTCGACCAGTCCCTTGCCGTTGCGCGACTGTGGCCGGTACTCCGAGAGCGGGGTCCGCTTGCCGTACCCCCGTCTGGTGACGGTCAGCAAGGACCGCTCGTCCGCCTCGTGGATCGCGCTGACGCCGGCGACCAGGTCGTCGCCCTCGAGACGCATCCCCCTGACGCCCCGCGCCGTCCGCCCCATCGGTCGCACCTCCGTCTCGTCGAAGCGGATGGCCATCCCGTTCTCAGACCCGAGGACGACGTCCGAGTGGCCGTCGGTGACGACCACGTCCGCCAGCTCGTCGCCCTCCTCGAGGGATGTTGCGATGATGCCGGTCGAGAGGATGTTCTCGAAGTTCTCGACGCCGGTCCGCTTGACGTAGCCCTGCCGGGTGGCCATCGTCAGGTACTGCTCGTCCTCGAAGTCGTCGGTCGCGACGACGGCAGTTATCTCCTCGCCGTCGTCGAGGTCGAGGAGATTGACGGCCGAGGTGCCCCGCGCCGTGCGCGACATCTCCGGGACCTGGTAGACCTTGAGCCGGTAGACCTGCCCCCGGTCGGTGAAACAGAGCAGGTGGTCGTGTGTCGTCGCGGTGAAGACCGTCGCGATACGGTCGCTCTCCTTGAGATCGGCCCCGATGATGCCCTTCCCACCCCGGTGCTGCGGGGAGTACGTGTCGACGGGGACGCGTTTGATGTAGTCGTCTTCAGAGAGCGTGACGACGACTTCCTCCTCCGGGATGAGGTCCTCGTCGGTCACCTCGCCGGTGTCCTCGACGATCGCCGTCCGTCGGTCGTCGGCGTACTCATCTTTGATTTCGCGGAGTTCGTCCGTGATGACGGCCAGCAGTTCCGACTCGTTCGCCAGGATCTCCTCGAGGCGCTCGATGGTGGCCTGGACCTCCTCGTACTCGGTCTCGATTTCGGCGGCCTCCAGGGAGGTCAGGCTCCCGAGTTGCATCCTGACGATGTGTTCGGCCTGGGTCTCGGTGAAGTCGAAGGTCGCCTCGAGGGCCGTCTTCGCGGCGTCGCGGTCCTCGGAGTTCCGGATGGTCTCGACGACTTCCTCGATGTTGTCGAGGGCGAGGAGCCGGCCTTCCAGGATGTGTTCGCGATCCTCTGCCTCCGCGAGTTCGTACTCCGAGCGCCGGCGCACGACCTCCCTGCGGTGGTCGAGGTACTCGGCCAGCATCTCTTTCAACGTGAGTACCCGCGGTTCGCCGTCGACCAGCGCGAGGTTGATCACGCCGAACGTGCGCTCGAGGACGCTCTCGAGCAGGCGGTTCTCGACCACGTCCACGTTCGCCCCTCGCTTGAGTTCGATCACGACGCGGATGCCGTCGCGGTCGGACTCGTCGCGCAGGTCCCGGATGCCCTCGATGTCGCCCTCGTTCGCCATCTCGGCGATGCGCTCGACGAGTTTGGACTTGTTCTGCTGGTAGGGCATCTCCTCCAGCACGATCCGATCGTAGCCGTCCTCGTCCCGATCGATCCGGTAGTCGGCCCGGACGGTCAACCGGCCCCGGCCGGTCTTGTAGGCCTTCTCGATGGGGCGTCGGCCGACGATGGTCGCACCCGTCGGGAAGTCCGGCCCCTTGACGTACTCCATCAGGTCGTCGACCGTGCACTCCGGATTGTCGACGAGGTGGATCGCCGCGTCGATCACCTCGCCGAGGTTGTGCGGCGGGACGTTCGTGCTCATCCCGACCGCGATGCCCGACGAACCGTTCACGAGGAGGTTCGGGAAGGCGGCCGGCAGGACAGTCGGCTCCTCGAGCCGGTCGTCGTAGTTCGACTCGAAGTCGATCGTGTCCTTCTCGATGTCCGCCAGCAGTTCCTCCGCGATTGGTGCCATCCGTGCCTCCGTGTAGCGCATGGCCGCCGGCGGGTCGCCGTCGATGGAGCCGAAGTTCCCCTGGCCGTCCACCAGCGGGTGTCGCATCGAGAAGTCCTGGGCCATCCGGACGAGAGCGTCGTAGATCGCCTTGTCGCCGTGGGGGTGGTAGTCCCCCATCGTATCGCCCACGATGGACGAGGACTTTCGGTGACTGGAGTCGCTCGTGATCCCCGCCTCGTGCATCGCGTAGAGAATGCGGCGGTGGACCGGTTTCAGACCGTCGCGGACGTCCGGGAGGGCGCGGCCCGCGATGACGGACATCGCGTAGTCGATGTAGGACTGCTCCATCTCGTCCTCGACGCGGACGTTCTCCACGCGGTCGGCGACGTCCTCGGGAAGGTCGGCGTCGGAGCTCATATGTCGACCCACTCCGCTTCGGAGGCGTGATCCTGAATGAACCGTTTTCGCGGTTCGACCGCGTCGCCCATCAGGACGGAGAACATCCGGTCGGCCTCGGCGGCGTCCTCGACGGTGATGCGCTTGAGGATCCGGTTCTCGGGATTCATCGCGCTCGCCCAGAGCTGTTCGGGATTCATCTCCCCGAGGCCCTTGAACCGCTGGACCTGGTCGGGGTTGCCGTCACACACCTCCGCGACGATCTCGTCGCGCTCGTCGTCGGTCATCGCGTCGTAGGTCTCGCCGCGGTACCTGATGCGGTACAGCGGCGGTTTGATCGCGTAGACGTGTCCGTTCTCGAGGAGTGGCCGCATGTGCCGGTAGAAGAAGGTCAGGAGGAGCGTCCGGATGTGGGCCCCGTCGACGTCGGCGTCGGTCGCCATGATGATCTTCTCGTAGCGCAATTCCTCGACGTCGAACTCCTCGCCGACCCCGGTGCCGATGGCCCTGATCATCGCCCGTATCTCCTCGTTCTCGAGGATCCGATCGAGGCGGTGTTTCTCGACGTTCAGGATCTTCCCCCGGATGGGCAGTACGGCCTGGTACTCGGGAGCGCGGGCCTGTTTGGCGCTCCCCCCAGCGCTGTCCCCCTCGACGATGAACAGTTCCGCGTCTTCGGCCTTCTTGGTCTGACAGTCGGCCAGTTTACCGGGCAGGGACGTCGAGGCGAGGGCGTTCTTCCGTCGCGTCAACTCCTCGGCCTGCTTGGCGGCCTTCCGCGCCTTGGCCGCCTCGATGGCCTTGGAGATGACCGCTCGCGCCGTGTCGGGGTGCTCATCGAAGTAGGTCTTGAGTCCCGTGTGGAGTGCGGACTCGACGATGCCCCGAACCTCGGAGTTGCCGAGTTTCGTCTTGGTCTGTCCCTCGAACTGCGGGTCGGGGTGCTTGATCGAGATGACCGCTGTCAACCCCTCCCGGATGTCCTCTCCCTTGAGGTTCTCACCGTCGAGAGGCGAGAGCAGGTCGTGATCGCTGGCGTAGTCGTTGACGACCCTGGTGAGCGCGGTCTTGAACCCGGTCAGGTGCGTCCCGCCCTCGCGGGTGTTGATGTTGTTGGCGAAGGCGTGCGTCGAGGACTGCAGGTCGTCGGTCGCCTGCATCGCGATCTCGACCTGGACGTCGTCGGACTCGTCCTCGAAGTAGATGACGTCCTCGTGCAAGGGCGTACGCGTCTCGTTGAGGTACTCGACGAACTCCCGGATCCCGCCCTCGTACTGGAACGAGACGGATTCGTCCTCCTCGCCGCGCTCGTCCCGGAGGGCGATCTCGACCCCCGAGTTGAGGAAGGCGAGTTCCCGCAAGCGGGTCGAGAGCGTGTCGAAGTCGAACTCGACCGTCTCGAAGATGTCCCCGTCCGGACGGAATCGGATGGTCGTCCCGGTCCGGCCCTCGTCGATGTCGGCGACCTTCTCGAGGTCCGTGACCGGTTCGCCGCGCTCGAAGCGCTCCTGCCAGAGCGCCCCGTCGCGTTCGACCTCGACGGCCAGCCGTTCGGCGAGCGCGTTCACGACGGACACACCGACGCCGTGGAGCCCCCCGGACACCTGGTAGGACTTGTTGTCGAATTTCCCACCGGCGTGCAGGACCGTCAGGATGACCTCGACGGCCGGCCGGTCGTACTCCTCGTGCGTGTCCACGGGAATGCCGCGGCCGTCGTCGGTGACGCTCACGGACCCGTCGTCGTGCAGGACGACCTCGATCGACGAGCAGTAACCGGCCAGCGCTTCGTCGATGGAGTTGTCCACGACCTCGTAGACGAGGTGGTGGAGGCCCCGCTCGTCGGTGGATCCGATGTACATCGCCGGGCGTTTGCGCACCGCCTCGAGGCCTTCCAGCACCTGAATCTGGCCAGCACTGTATTCGGCGTCCTCTGCCATGAATGAGTTATCATTCGGTAGGGGGCACCAACTTAAAAAACTCACGCACGCGCGCGCGGCGCGCGACGTCCGTCGGGCACTCGTCCGACGCCGCCCCGGCGCCCGCATTCACTTTCACCCCGCTACCGGGAGCCTTTTGGTCGGAGACCCGGTACTGCCGGTATCGAATGACCTCCTTCCAGCAGACCCTCGGCGAGGGGGAGGACATCGCGGACGAGCTCGCCAAGGGCCAACGCGAGATCTCCATCGCCGAATTCTTCGAGAAGAACAAGCACATGCTCGGCTTCGACAGCGGAGCCAGGGGCCTCGTCACGGCCGTCAAGGAGGCCGTGGACAACGCCCTGGACGCCGCCGAGGAGGCCGGCATTCTCCCCGACGTCTACGTCGAGATCCAGGAGGCCGGGGACTACTACCGGGTCGTCGTCGAGGACAACGGCCCGGGGATCACGAAGGAGGAGATCCCGAAGGTCTTCGGCAAACTCCTCTACGGCTCTCGGTTCCACAAGCGCGAGCAGGCCCGGGGACAGCAGGGCATCGGTATCTCCGCGGCGGTCCTCTATTCGCAGCTCACGAGCGGCAAGCCGGCGAAGGTGACCAGCCGAACGCAGGGCCGCGAGGAGGCCCGGTACTTCGAGCTGGTGATCGACACCGACTCGAACGAACCCGAGATCCGGGAGCAGGAAACCACCACCTGGGACCGGCCCCACGGCACCCGCATCGAACTGGAGATGGAGGCGAACATGCGGGCACGCTCCCAGCTCCACGATTACATCACCCACACGGCGGTGGTCAATCCACACGCACGCATCGAGTTGCGCGAACCGGACGCCCACCTCAAGTCCGAGCGGGTCGAGGACGCCGACCTTCCGGCGGAGACGGAGGAGATTCGCCCACACCCCCACGGCGTCGAACTGGGAACCCTCCTCAAGATGTTGAGCCAGACGGACTCGCACTCCGCCCGCGGCTTCCTCCAGGAGGAGTTCACCCGTGTGGGGCGCAAGACCGCGGACGACATCCTCGCCGCGTTCCGGGACCGCCACTTCGGGCGAGAACTCCGATGGCCGGTGCCACGGAAACACGGGGACGTGGACCTCCAGCGCGCCATCGTCGCTTCGATCTCGAATAAGCGCACCGAACACAAGCGTGCGTTCGGTGACCGGCTGGCGGAGGTCCTCGAGAAGCGCTCCCCGCTCTCACACACCGAACTCGTCGAGGCCGTGGCGGACGTCGCCGAGAACGTGGGCGAGGATACCGGCACGACCTTCGGCTCGACGGTCCAGGGGAACGTCGTCGACGTCGTCTGGGAGGCACTCACGGCGGACCGGACCGGCCCCCTCTACGAGACCGTCGACGCGGCCACCACGTCCCAGAAGGACGACGCGACGGTTCACGGGCTCGCGGAGCGAATCGCCAGTCGCCTCGACGACGTCGAACACGACCGGCTGACCAGGACCGAACTCGCCGACGTCGTCGATCGGGCGGCCGAGATGACCGCCGACGTCGACGACGCGACGATCGGGGAGACGGCCCGCGAGAACGTCGTCGAACGCCTGTGGAACGCGATGGCGCGGGTGGACGGTGACGTCCCCAGGACCCGGTCACTGGCCGAGGACCGCTCGACTGCGGGCGATTTGCTGGACGCGATGAACGAGGTAAGCGTCATGTCTCCGCCCACCAGCTGTCTGTCCCCGATCACCGCCGAGTTGATCGAGGCGGGACTGCGAAAGGAGTTCGACGCGGACTTCTACGCCGCCTCGACGCGGGACGCGTCGGTCCACGGCGGCGACCCGTTCATCGTCGAGGCGGGCATCGCCTACGGCGGCGAACTCCAGGAGGACGGGCCCGCCGACCTCATGCGCTTCGCCAATCGCGTGCCACTCGTCTACCAGCGGGGAGCCTGTGCGACCACCGACGTGGTCAAGGGGATCGGCTGGCGCAACTACGGGCTGGAGCAACCGGGCGGATCCGGCCTGCCGAACGGGCCAGTCGTGGTCATGATCCACGTCGCGTCAACCAACGTCCCGTTCACGAGCGAGTCGAAGGACGCCCTGGCGAACGTACCGCCGATCGAGGACGAGATCGAACTCGCGATCAGGGAGGCGGCCCGCGACCTGAAGTCCTACCTCAACAAGCGCCGGTCGATGGAGAAGCGCCGACAGAAACAGACGGTCATCGCCGACATCCTCCCGAAGATGGCGAGCAAGGTCGCGGAGATGACCGACCGACCGCCGCTGACGGTCGAGGACTCCCTCGCGCGTGTCATGAACAACGTCCTCGTCGAGCGCCAGTTCGAGGGCGATACGGTCCGCCTCCTGGTGGAGAACAACGACTCGCAACAGGCCAGCCTCGAGATCACGGACATCGTCTCGCACGAACCAGCCGACCTCTCCGACGGGACCGTCGTGGAGATGGACGAGGAGTGGTTCGTCAAGTGGGAACCCACGGTGGCGAGCGGTGAGGAGGCCGCCCTCGAGTACGCGGTCGACGACGACGCGACCTTCGAGTTGTCCGTGCAGGGCATCGAGTCCGAGAAACTCACGGTGAACCAATGAGCGACGACGCCCAATCACGACTCATCGACCTCGCTGCCCAGTTCTACGACCAGTTCGCCGCGGGAGACATCCCGCGGATGCAGGTGCCCACGCGCTCGAAGTCGAACATCGAGTACGACGACGAGGCCAACGTCTGGGTCTACGGCGACCGGACGAGCACCCGGAGTGCGAACACCGTCAGTGGGGCCCGCAAGTTGCTCAAGGCGGTGTACACGATCGAGTTCCTCGCCGACCAGCTGGAGCAAGACCGCTCCTCGACGCTCCGGGAACTGTACTACCTCTCCGAGTCCTGGGACGAGTCCGAGGCGAAGTTCACCGACCAGAACCAGTCCAACAAACTCGTCGAGGACCTGGAGATCGTCTCCGGCGTCAAGCGCGAGGACTTCAACATGCGCCCGGAGGAGTCGGGTGCGACCCTGATGGGCCCGCTTCACATCCGCGAGCAGACCCGGCGGGGCGAACGCGAGATCCACTGCCAGGAGGACGTCGGCGAGGGCGGCTACCAGATCCCGAACAACCCCGACACCATCGAGTTCCTCGACCACGACGCCGACTTCGTGCTGGCCGTGGAGACCGGCGGTATGCGCGACCGCCTCGTCGAGAACGGCTTCGACGAGGAGTACGACGCCACCATCGTGCACCTCAAGGGACAGCCCGCGCGGGCGACCAGGCGGATCATCAAGCGGCTCCACGACGAACTCGGCCTCCCGGTCACGGTCTTCACGGACGGCGATCCCTGGTCGTACCGCATCTACGGATCGGTCGCTTACGGCTCAATAAAGAGCGCACACCTCTCGGAGTACCTCGCGACGCCCGAGGCGGAGTTCATCGGCATCCGACCCGAGGACATCGTCGAGTACGACTTGCCCACCGACCCGCTCTCGGACTCCGACGAGAACGCCCTCGAGAGCGAACTCGAGGACCCCCGCTTCCAGACGGAGTACTGGGAGGAGCAGATCGACCTCCAGCTCGACATCGGGAAGAAGGCAGAACAGCAGGCCCTCGCCTCCCACGGCCTCGACTTCGTGACCGAGACCTACCTGCCGGAGCGGCTCGAGACGATGGGCGTCATTTAATCCACTCCCGGAGTCAAGCGGGTTTCCCGTTTCGAATCTACTGTCTCCGAACGAATATCTCCGACGTCAGATCTCAGTTCCGGACGTCACAGATATTGATTCGTCCCCGTCGTTGTAGGTGACTCTGTTGTTGGTGGAGCGTTCGCTGGATCAAGCCTGTACGATATAGATGTTGCTAATGGTTCCAAACGTTGGACACTTGACCGTCCGTCGAAATTGTACGGGAGTCTAAGTGCGTCGAGATGATGTATATTTTGATATTTTCGAATTTGCCCCGTCTAAGAGTCTATAAATCATGCGATCGAGAACTTCCCTAGAAATGATTGACTATCTGTAGACAATTATATCCGTCGAGTTACGCTATAGTTTTGACGGATGGTATTATGTAAGATTTGGTAGGAACGTACTGCATTCGCCCGTTGTATCTCGCACGATACCGCATTCGACCCGAGTTCGTGTCGGGTATCGGTACGGAACCGTCAGGGAGGATGGTGTGGGTGTGCGCCGGGACTCCGCCGCCGGTCCATCTGCTTTCTCACCACTGCCCGTCAGTTTTTTCGTGGTGAGGCGGTGGCGACCGCTTCTGGGAACGCGATGCGCCGGAGATGGGGGGACCGTCCCGACACTCCCTCTCCCCGCCGGTCGTTGCGTGCGTTCCGCGTTCCCGTTCGTCTCGCGTGACGGTCCTCGATTCCACGGATGTTCCTGCAGGTCACCTCCAGGGCACTTCCAGGTCACCTGCAGGACCATCGAGGGAAATCGAGGAGCGTGCTGGCGGGGGAGACGCAGTCGCCGATTTCCGTCGGTCGACCAGGGGAGAGCGAGAGACGACGGCGACCGCGTCCCAGCGCGTCTGGTCGCGTGGACGTCGAACACCACCGCCGGACCACACACGGACGGCTCCCTCCGACGGCGAGAGGAGGTGATTCGAGATGCTCGTCAATCGAACGGCCCGAGCGATACGCGACCTGCATTCAACACGGCCGTTGAACCTATTGCCGGCTGATCTCGGGCGGCGAATCGTTCACCCTTGCCGTTCGATCAACCGCTTCACGCGTTCCAGGTCGTCCGCGTCCGCGACGTCGATGTCGTCGCGAACGCCCAGAAACCGCGGGAAGCGCAGAGCGTATCCCGACGAATACGTCGGCGACCGCTGAATCTCCTCGTATCCGACTTCGAAGACCACTGCAGGCTCCACGTCGACGGTCTGGCCGTCCTCCGAGCGCACGTGCTCCTCGACGAGTGCCGAAAGATCCTCAAGTTCCTCGTCCGTGATCCCGGTGGCCACCTTCCCGATGGTCTCGAAGCCGTCGTCGGTCTGGGCCGAGAGGAGAAACGACCCGAGGTGGTTCGCCCGCCGACCCTCGCCCCACTCCGCGCCCGTCACGACGAGGTCGAGGGTCTCCACGTCCGGCTTGCGCTTGAGCCAGTTCCTCCCCCGGCGGCCGGGCGTGTACGTCGACTGGGGATTCTTCAGCATGATCCCTTCGTGGCCCGCGTCGAGGGCCCTCGACTCGACGTCCTCGATCCGATCGGCGTCCGACTCGACGGCGTAGGCGGCCAGTCGTCCGTCCCACCGGGATTCCAACGTCGCACGTCGCTCGCGCAGCGGGTCGTCGATGCAGTCGGTCCCGTCCACGTGGAGGCAATCGAAGACCACCAGTTCGACGGGAACCTCCTCGCGCATCCGGTCGACCTCGTGTTTGCGCCGGAATCGGCGGAGGACCTCCTGGAAGGGCAAGGGCTCGCCCCCCTCGACGGCGACGACCTCGCCGTCCAGGATCGCCGGTCCGTCGATGGCCCGCTCGGCCGTCTCGACGACCTCGGGAAGCGCGTCCGTCACGTCCTCCATGTTTCGCGAGTAGACGGCGACGTCGTCGTCGACGTGCACCTGCACCCGCGCGCCGTCGTACTTCGTCTCCACGGCCACCTCGTCCCACTCGTCGAGGGCGTCACGGACCGTGCCGGTCTGTGCCAGCATCGCCTGCACGGGCCGACCCACCCGGAGCGAGATGGCCGCAAGCCCTGGAGCGCCCGCTTCCCGCGCTCGCTCCGCGACCAGCCCGTAGTCGTTCGAGACCTGCAGGGCCCGTCGCACTGCGTCCGGCGGGACGTCGAAGGCCTCCGCGATTGCGTCCCTGACGGTCCCGCCGCCGACCCCGATGCGCATCTCCGAGAGGACGAGCCGAGCGAGGTACTTGGCCTCGTCGGCCGAGCAGCGGTTGAAGAGACCGAAGAGTCGCGTTACCTTCCGGTCGTGGCTTCCGGATCCGCTCGCCGACGCGAGGTCGCGGAGCGTCTCGCTGACGGTCGAGACGGTCAGGTCGTCGGTACCGTCACCGAATGCCGAGAGGCCGCGCTGGCTCCCGAAGTCGTACGCGGCGGCGACCTCACCGACGTCGCCGATCGAGGCCAGGCGCGCTTCGACGTCCTCGACGTCGACGTTTCGCCCGGCGGCCCGGGCGATGGCCTCGTAGCAGGTGCTCGGTCCCACGTCGAGTTTGGTCTCGCTGTGGCCCGGCACCACGCGCCCCTGGACGAACCGCGCGAGGATCCGCAGGTCCCCGTCGGACGAGGCGAACAGGTCGGCGACGAGCGAGACGATCTCGGTGTCGGCGTCGGCCCCCTCGATCGTGGCCGCCCGCTCGGCGAAGGCACGAAACTGCATTACCCGTGCTCCGTCGCTGGCAGTGAAAAAACGTCCGGAGGCCGGTCCCTTTTTGTATCCCGCTCGGCAATCGGGGTGCATGTCGGGGAGCGACCTCGCCGACCGCGTGGGGACCATTCTCCAGGTCGATCCGGCCGAGTTTCGGCGGCGCGTCGAAGCGGACGCCGAGATCATCCGGGAGGAAATCGAGGCGGGCACCTTCGACAATCCGCAGGCGATCGTCGGCCTCGAGTACGAGTTCTACGCAGTCGACGACGAGGGGGCCCTCGCTCGCCTACCGCGACGGCTTCTGGAGTACGTCGGCTTCGAGAAGGAACTCGGCCTCCACAACGGGGAGATGTCGACGACCCCGGACCCGTTGAACCGCCCCGGGGTGGTCGCCCAGGAGGCGATCGTGGAGTCGCGACTGGAGGCGGCACGCGTTCCGATGGACGCCGAGGGCGTCCACCTGGTGAGCGACGGCATGTGGACCGTCCCGCCCGCCGGCGAGACGACAGCGGAGTACCTGACGGACAGCGTCGAGCAGGACGGCGTCCGGGTCGCGACGAACATGTCCGAGTCGGCCCGGTACCACGCGATGGCGAACACGGACGTGGAGACCGGGATGGCGATCGACGTCCCTCACGCGACCCTCACCGCCGACACGGTGATGCCGGAGAGTCTCATCACGTCGATCCAGCCCCACTACCAGGTGCCACAGGCGGTCGACCTCCCCGAGTACTTCCGCTACGCCATTCGGGTCGCCGCTCCGCTCCTCGCCCTCGGGGTGAACACCCCGTTCGTTCCACCGGACCTGTACGACGACGGTATCGACCCCGAGCGGATCCTCGCCGACGGCTGGATGGAACACCGCATCGCCGTCTTCGAGTCGGTCCTCAACGAACCCGAGGGCGTCAGCAAGGTCCGGTTCCCGGCCGACCTCGAGACCGTCGACGACGCCATCGAGGCCATCGCCACCGACGAGGTCATCGTCCCGATGCCGGTCGAGGAAGCGGGGCGGTTCGACGACTCGTTCGCCCACTTCCGCCGGAAACACGGGACCTTCTGGCGCTGGGTGCGGCCGGTCTTCGACGGCGCGTCCCGCTCGGAGGCCAACGCCCGCATCGAGTTCCGTCCGCTCTCCGCCCAGCCAACCGTCCGCGACAGCATCGCGTTCCTCGCGATGTACGCCGGCCTCCTCGAACGGATGCGCCAGCACCACCACCCGCTTTACTACCTCGACTGGCGTGAGGCCAAGTCGAACTTCTACGACGTGATGCGCCACGGCCTGGACGCCGAGATCGCGTACGTCACCGTCGACGACGAGAAGACCACGGACAAGGACGAGATGTACGCCGATCTCTTCGAGGAGGCCCGGGCGGGACTGGTGAGTCGGGGCTTCACGGAGGACGAGGCGGCGGAGTACCTCTGGCCCCTGCGGCGGCGGGCGCGCCACCGCATCACGCCGGCGGACTGGAAGCGGGCACGGGTCGAGGAGAACCTCGAAGCGGGGATGGACCTCGAGACGGCGGTCCACGAGATGCAGTTCGAGTACATGGACCGACAGCGGGAGACGTTGCTCTCCGGCACCTTCGCCGACTGGGTCGAGACGGGCGGGGACCTCTGATCAGGCGGGGACGCTCTCCTCGCCGACCGCGAGAATCTCCTGGTAGCGGTTTCGGATGGTGACCTCGCTCACGTCCGCCGCCGCCGAGATGGTGCCCTGGGTGAGACCCTCGCCGGTGAGCCGGCCGGCCGCGTAGATCGCCGCGGCAGCGAGACCGACCGGGCTCTTCCCGTTGAAGACCCCCGTCCCCGCGGCCTCCTGGAGGAGTTGCCGGGCACGGTGCTCGGTCTCGTCCGAGGCGTCGATGTCGGACGCGATGCGGGCGACGTACTGCTGGGGGTCGGCCGGCTTCACCGCGAGACCGAGTTCGCGGACGATGTACCGGTAGGTCCGCTTGAACTCCATACGATCGACGCGACTCACCGCCGAGACCTCGTCCAGGCTCCGGGGGTGGTTCATCTGCCGGGCAGCGGCGTAGAGCGCGGCGGTCGCGACGCCCTCGATCGTTCGGCCGGGGAGGAGGTCCTCCGAGAGCGCCCGTCGGTAGATGACCGAGGCCGTCTCGCGGACGTCCTCGGGGAGACCGAGGGCGCTTCCCATCCGGTCGATCTCGCCGAGCGCCTGCTTGAGGTTGCGCTCCTTGTGGTTGCGGGTGCGGAACCGCTCGTCCCACGTGCGGAGTCGCTGCATCTTCCGGCGCTGCCGACTCGAGAGGCTCCGCCCGTAGGAGTCCCTGTCCTGCCAGCCGATCTTCGTCGAGAGTCCGTCGTCGTGGAGCATCTTGGTCGTCGGCGCCCCGACGCGGGACTTCTGGTCCCGCTCCTTGCTGTCGAAGGCCCGCCACTCCGGGCCGCGGTCGATCGAGTCCTCGTCGACGACCAGACCGCACTCCTCACAGACGGTCTCCCCGCGCGTCTCGTCTTCGGCGAGGGTGCCGCCACACTCCGGACACTCGAACGTCGCGTCCTCGGTGCTCGTCCGTTCGCTCTCCGTCGCGTCCACTCGCGTGGATTGCGCGTCGCTCGTGTACGTCTGTAGTTTCGTACTCATGGTGTGGGTCGGAGACGGGGACCGTCTCCGTTATCGCTAACTATATGTAAGTGATGGTTCTATATAAATCTTTCCGGTTTATTCGGAGAAATGTGGCCGTGAAGCGAAGCACGAAAACCCGACGAGAACCCGTCCTCCCGGAGAGACGCCTTACAGGACTGCTTCGACGTCGGTGTGCCCGACGATCTCGACTTCGTCGCGGGTGATCTTCGTGATGTGAATCCCGTTCCCGGAGGCGGTGTCGCGCTCGGAGGCCGACTCGATCGCCCGTGCGCCGATCGTGACTGCCTCGTCCATCGAGAGGTCGTCGGTGTACTCCTGTTCGAGGACGCCGAGCGCGTAGGGCATTCCGCTGCCCTGGGCCGTGTAGTCGTCGGCGAGCGAACTGCCGGTGGGGTCGAGACTGTAGACGTGCGAACCCTCGTCGTCGACGCCGGCCAGGATCGGAACGACGAGGAAGAACGGCCCACCCCGGAGGAGGTTGCTCGCCATCGTCGCCAGGGCGTTGATCGACATGTACTCGCTCCGGCGGGCCTCGTAGAGGTTGGCCTCCGCCCGGAGCGTCCTGATGTAGGACTGGGCGCCGCCGACCGACCCCGACATCGAGAGTGCGGCGTTGGGCTGGATCTCCTCAACCTTCTGGACGTTCTTGTTCGAGACCACGCGGCCGCCGAGGCTGGCGCGCATGTCGGAGGCCATGACCACGCCGTCCCCGGTCGTGATGCCGACGATCGTCGTGCCGGTCTTCTGGGCGTTCTCCAGGTCCGCCTCGGTGAGGTCGTTCTCGGGGAGCGGCCCGACCTCGGGTTCGTACGGGCTCCCGACCGCGTCGCGCAACCGCGCGGCGTTTCGGACGAATTCGGAGCCCTCGTGGGGGTCGAACATTATCGCCTCGTAACGCTGGCGTACAGATAAAAGCACGCTTTCCGGGGTCGATCGTGGCGTGCCGGGACGGCTCCGGGTGGCCCGATCACCGCGACGCCTCGTAGACGGACTCCGTGCGTTCGATGAGCCGGTGGACGGGCAGGGTCACGCCGAGCCGCTTCGCCAGGAGGGCGACGGGCAGGAGCGTGATACCCAGGGCGACCGTCGTCTGGTAGGCCGTGTACGCCGCAGTTGCGGTGAGCCGATCGATCATCGGATGTAGCCTACCGGTCGAACGTCCCCTTATAAATGTCTTTCTCCCTCCGATCGGTCGGTACCCCGGCGCCGTCTGCCGGTTCAACTGATCACGTCCAGAGCGCAACTGGATTTGGATTCGCCGACACGTCGCCGTAGGTGGGCCAGGACTGTTCCGGTGGCGTCGTGTACCTTATACGAATGTTGTCCGTACGTGAGCGGGTCCGGAACGAACCGAAACCACAAACCACCTGTGCCCCCGCCGAGAAGGGGGGTCTATGACCAACTACGTCGTTGCGATGGAAGCAGCGTGGCTCGTGCGAGACGTGGACAACTCCGACGACGCTATCGGCGTCGCGGTCAGCGAGGCCGGCAAGCGCCTGAACGAGCAGGACCTCGACTACGTCGAGGTGGAGGTGGGCGTGACCGGCTGTCCGGCCTGTGGCGAACCCCTCGACGCGGCATTCCTCGCGGCCGACACAGCCCTGGTCGGGCTCGTCCTCGAACTCACGGTGTTCAACGCCGACAGCGACGAGCACGCCACTCGCATCGCGAAGAGCGAGGTCGGTGGGGCCCTCCGCGACGTCCCACTCAAGGTCATCGAGGTCCTCGAGGAACCGGAAGACGAGGAGAGCGCATAGCCCGAAGCTTTATTGATAACTACTGGTTATTCGGCGGTATGCACCTGCCGACCCCGCAGGACCTCCGCGAGCGCCGAACCTCGCTCGACCTCACTCAGAGCGAGCTGGCGGAGCGTGCGGGCGTCTCCCAGCCCCTGATCGCCCGCATCGAGGGCGGGGACGTCGATCCACGACTCTCAACGCTCAGACGCATCGTCGAGGCCCTCGACGAGGCCGCGGGCGACGTCGTGCGCGCCCGGACGCTCATGCACGAGACGGTGGTCAGCGTCTCGCCGGACGACGAGGTGTCGGTCGCGGTCGATCGAATGCAAGAGGAGGGGTACTCCCAGCTGCCCGTCATCACGAACGGCATCCCGGTCGGATCGATCAGCGAGAGCGACGTCGTGAGCGCGGGCGAGGACGCCGGTACGCTCACGGTCCGGGACGTGATGAGCGAGAGCTTCCCGACAGTCTCCCCGGACGCCACGCTCGAGGAGATTTCGAACCTGCTCGATCACTACAAGGCCGTGATGGTCACCGACGGCGGCGAGACGGTCGGGATCATCACGCAGGCGGACGTGGCCGCACGCGTGAGTTGATCAGGAGAGGGACGGATC
>JBDGUD010000017.1:37632-88011 GCA_042216165.1 Halanaeroarchaeum sp. | reverse complement strand
TCCTGATCGGTGTACGCCGCCGCCACGTCCTCCCGACGATACACCCACTCGTGATGGACGACGTCGAATCGCTTCACGACACGGTGAGCGAGATCGACGAGGTGATCGAAGTCATCAACGACATCGCCGATCAGACCAATCTCCTCGCGCTCAACGCGAACATCGAGGCCGCCCGCGCCGACGAGGCGGGGGACGGCTTCGCGGTCGTGGCCGACGAGATCAAGTCGCTCGCCGAGGAGACCCAGGAACAGGCGGGCGACATCGAGTCGATGCTGGACGAGATCCAGGAGGACACCAGGGAGACGGTCGATAGCCTCGAATCCACGCGCCGACAGATCGAGACCGGCTACGAGGCGGTGGAGGAGACGATCGAACTCCTCGACGCGATCGTCGAGGAGGTGGAGGAGACGGTCGCGGGCATCGAGGAGGTCTCGGAGGCGTCGGACGAACAGGCCGCGAGCGCCGAGGAGATCGCCGCGATGGTCGACGAGGTGAACGAGAAGGCACAGACCGTCGCGGAGGAGATCGACGGCGTCGCCGCTGCGACCGAGGAGCAATCGGCGAAGGTCCAGGAGATCGAGTCCTCGATCCAGGACCTCTCGACGACCTGACGAATGGCCGACAACGAGACCACGGAGGCGCCCGCCCGCCACATCTTCGACTCGTCGCCGGATCCGATCCTCTTCGTGGACGGGTCTGGGACGATCACGTTCGCGAATCGGCGGGTGCGGGACGTCTTCGGCTACGGCCCCGAAGAGCTCGAGGGCGAACCCGTGGACGTGCTCGTGCCGCCCGACGACCGCGAGGACGGGGGCCTCTCGCTCCCCGTCGAGGACGGATCGGCATCCGAACCGACGACGCCAGAGGGGCCCGTCTCCGTCCTCCACGCCGACGGCTCAGAGGTCCCGGTCGAGATCAACGTCAATCCGGTGGACCGGGACGAGGGCCGAGAGATGATGGCCGTTGTGCGAGACGTGTCCGCTCGCGTCGAACACCGAACGAAGTATCGCATGCTCCTCGAGACGGCGCCTGACCCGGTTCTGGTCGCCGACGCCGAGACCGGCGACCTCGTGGACGCGAACGACGCTGCGACGGAGATGCTCGGTTACTCGGTCGATGAGCTCGAGGGCGCGTCGGTGACGCGGCTCCACCCGAGCGGAGAGGAGGAACGGTACCGGGAATTGTTCGCGACGCACGTCGAGGAATCCGGCGACGGGCCGACGACGTTCCGGTACCTCCCGAACGGCGGACAGATCGCCGTCGAAGCGGCCGACGGAACGGAGATCCCCGTCGAGATCAACGCCCGGGTCGTCGAGGTCGACGGCCGACACCTGATCACGGGAATCTTCCGCGAGATCGGCGATCGAGCGGATGCGACGTCACCCGATCGGTTCGAGGCGATCGTCGAGGCCTCCGATCGTGCCACCGCCGTGATGGACTCCGAGGGGCGGATCGAGTACGCGAACCCCGCCTTCGAGGACCTGACCGGGTACGCGGCGAACGATTCGGCCACGGCCGTGATCGGCGATCGGCGTGACGATGCCGCGCTCGAGAACCTGTGGCAGACGGTCGAAGACGGGGAGATCTGGCAGGACGAGATCCTCGCCCGGCGTGCCACGGGCGAGACCTACTACGCGGACCAGCGGGTGGTCACTCTCGGGGAGGAAAAGACGGGCTCGCGAGCGTTCGCAGTCTTTCAGCGAGACGTCACGGAGCGGGTGCGCCGACGAACCACCCGGGACGTCTACGAGGCCGCGATCGAGAACGCGGGCCACTCGATCTACTGGACGGACCGATACGGAACCATCGAGTACGTGAACCCTGCGTTCGAACGGACCACCGGCTACGATCGGGAGACGGCAGTCGGGCGCGATCCGAGCATCCTCAAGTCGGGCGAGATGAGCGACGCGTTCTACGAAGAGCTCTGGCGGACGATCCTCGGCGGTGAGGTGTTCGAGGCCGAAATCGTCAACGAGAATCGGGACGGCGAGCGGTACGTCGTCGATCAGACGATCGCGCCGATCGAGGACGACGACGGATCGATCACCCACTTCGTCGCCGTCAACGCGGACGTGACCGAGAAACGGGAGTACGAACGCCAGCTCGAGCGCTACGAGACGATCGTCGAGCGCACCAACGACGCCATCTTCACCGTCGACGGGGACCGGACGGTCGGGTTCGCGAACGAACGGGTGCGGGAGATCGTCGGACCGGACCAGGGAGTGACCGCCAGGCCGATCGCGGCGGTCGTCGACGACCTGACCCCGGGGCGCTACGACGTCGACGCGTTCCTCGACGGCCTGTCGGCCGTGCTCGAAGGGGAGACCGACACGTTCGAGACCGAACTCCCCGTCGACCGACCCGACCTCGACGTTCTGTGGGTGCGGCTCGCGACACTGCAGGACGACGGCAGTCTCGTCGGCGGATTCGCCCGGGACGTCAGCGAGCGCTCGGCTCTCGAAAAGCGGCTCTCGGTCGCGAACCGGATCCTCCGCCACGACATCCGGTCGGCCGTCAACATCATCCGGGGGAACGCGAACCTGGGTGCGGGCGAGGAGGCGCCCCCCGATCAGGTCTTCGAGACGATCCGGTCGGCCGCCGACCGACTGCTCGACATCAGCGAGAAGGCGAAGATCCTCGAATCGGGAGGCACAGAGGGAACCACGCCGCAGGTGGACGTCGTGAGTCTGCTGCGAACGAAGGCGATGGAAGCCCGCAACGACCACCCCGGAATCACGATACGGACGGACGTCGGGGAGGACGTTCCAGGGACCACCTGTCCGGACGTCGGCAAAGCCATCGACGAGGTACTCGCCAACGCGGTCGAACACACCGATACCGACGGGGGTGCGGTGACGGTCCGCGCACGGACCACCGCGGGCGGCGTGCGAATTCGGATTTCGGACGAGGGGCCCGGCATTCCCGATACCGAGGTCGACGCGCTCGCGCGCGGACGCGAGACGGAACTGGTTCACACGAGCGGACTGGGCCTCTGGGTTGCCCAGTGGATCGTGGAGGGCGCCGGGGGCGACTTCGCGGTCGAGACAGACGGGGACGGAACGACCGTGACCATCGAACTCCCGACGGGACGGGACGAACTCGACGACTGAACCCGGTCTCAGGGTCGCTCGACGGTCCATTCCGGCAGGTCGACGATCACGCGAGTGCCCTCGTCGCTCGCGTCGAACGCGAGGTCGCCCCCCGACCGGGAGACGATCCAGTCGACCATCCAGAGACCCATCCCGCTCCCGTGATACAGCGGCCCGATGCGTCGGTCGTCGGTCAGCACCCGCCATTCGTCCTCCGGGATTCCGGGACCGTCGTCCTCGATCGCGATTCGCACCGAGTTCTCGCGGGCCTCGACGGTCACCCCGATTCTGGGCCGATCGCGGTCCACGTGGGTGATGGCGTTCTCCACGAGTTCGTCGAGGGCGACGTCGAACTGTGGGACGGCCTCGGCGTGGACCGGCCGATCGGGAGCCTCGACGTCGATCGTCGCCTCGGGGTACTCCCGGCGGTACGACTCGGCGACGGTCGTCGTGGAGTCGACGACGTCCGTCCGGCGTATCTCGTGATCCTCGGTCAGGAGGTCGATGACCTCCCGCTGCTTGTCGACGGTCTCGATGAGGGCGTGGGCGGTCTCCTCGACGGTCGTCGCGTGGTCGAAAACCCGTTCGTCGTCTGTCCGCCGCCGAACGAGGTCCGCGTAGCCGGCGATGACGTTCATGTCGTTGTGCACGTTGTGCCTGAATACGCGGTCGAGGACGAGCAACTGTCGCTCTCGTTCCTTACGCTTCGAGATGTCCCGGAGGGCGCCGACCACCCCCACGATCGAGCCGTCGCGGTCGCGCAGTGGATAGTACCGGATCGCGAAGGGACGTCGGTTACCCTCGCCCCCGACCCGCTCGGCGGTGTAGGTGACGAACTCGTCGCGGAACGCCCGCTCGACCTCTCGCACGGTCCGGTCCAGCGCGTCGTCCTCGACCACGTCCGCGATGGTGACCGTGACCTCGGTCGGGTCGGGTACGCCGAAGAAGTCCCGGTACGCCTCGTTCGCGAAGAGATACTCGTAGTCGCGGTCGATGGCCGCCAACAGCTCCGATGAGCCCTGAATCGCCCGTTCGTAGAGTCTGAGCTGGTCCTGGCGGGCCTTCCGTTCCGTGATGTCGAGGGCCGTCAGGATCGCACCCCCGGTGTCGGCGTCGATCCGGTGGGGGACGACCCGGGCCGTGGCCGTCACGTGGTCGCCGCCAGGATCCTCGAATTCGATCTCCGTCGAGGCGATCTGGAGGTCGCCCCAGAGTACCTGCGAGACCAACCCGCCGAGCTGGTCCGCGGACCGGACCCTGTCCTCGATCGCGGGTGGGAGGTCGTCGAACCGCCGGCCGACCAGCGCCGATTTCGGGAGTCCAGTGACCGTCTCGAAGCGGTCGTTCGCGTGCACCGCCTCTCCCTCCTCGTCGAACAGGACGGCGATTCCACGGCGGTTCTCGAGCAGCGTTTCGTTCAGTTCGAGTTCGTACTCCCTGCGTTTCTGCTCGGTCACGTCGACGTGGCCGACCGCCACGTAGCGCTGCCCGTCCTCCCGAAACGCACCGGCCCGCAGGGAAAACCAGCGTCGCTCCTCGGGCCCGTGGCAGGGATACTCCAGTTCGACCGACGCGCGCTCTCCCGCCAGCAGTTGGCGCAGCGCAGTCCCCGCCCGTCGCGCCGTCTCCGACGCGTCTTCGTCCACCGCCGAGAGGTACTCCTCGCCCACGTACGCGTCCGGATGTCCGAGGTCGTTCTCCCTGGCGAACGCGATCCACGAGTCGTTGACGTCCACGATGACGCCCTCCTGGTCGAGTATCGCGAACGTGATCGGCAGGGTGTCCACGGCGGGTGAAATCGACACGGTCGTTCCTCGCACGTCGACCGTCACCGGGAACGCCCAAAACCCGTTCGAATCGCGGCGACCGGAGGATCGGTCTCGACTCCCGTTCGGCGTCCGTCCCTTGCACGATCGGGGACTGCACGGGGACCGCAGACGAGAGAAAGATCGAGAGACGAGAGAGATAGAGAGAGAGAGAAAGATTGACCCACGGCGAGCGCGCAGTGCGAAACATGCGAGTCTGTTTCCCGACTGCGGACGACGACGGTCGCGACGCGACTCTCGTCGAGCACTTCGGACGGGCCCCCTACTACACGATCGTCGATACCAAGACCGACGCCGTCGAACCGATCCGGAACGAGAGCAAACACCGGGGCGGCGAGCAACCGCCTCCGGCGTTCCTCGCTGACCACGGCGTCGACGCGGTCGTCGCCGGACACATCGGTCGGCGCGGCGTCCGGCTGTTCGAGACCCACGACGTCGACGTGTACCGGGGCGGGGAGGGAACAGTCAGCGACCTCCTCGAGCGGTGGAGAGCGGGGGACCTCGACGAGATCCACCCCGCCGACGCCCACGGGCACGGCGGCGGCGGTCGCGGCCACGATCACTCGGGGCACGGCCACAATCACTCGGGGCACGCCAACTGATACGATTCCCTCCCTCGCCGACGACGGGGTCACCCGGCGTCGCCGATCGGTGGAACGGGCGACCCACCCACGACGGATCGGGCGACCGCCTTCTCGACGGTGTCCGATCTATCGCCGGGGCAAACCTTTAGGAGACATCACGCGTCGGCTCCGCGTACATGGACGCAGACGCCCGCGGGTCCAACGTCGGCCGACCGGTCGCGCTCGCCTGGGCCCTCTCGGGAATCGTGGTACTCGCCTCGGCGGCCCAGGTCGGTGGCGCCAGGAGCGGCCTCGAGGCGATCGGATCGCTCCCCAGTCTCTTCGGCCCGTCGGTGGCCAGCGGAACGGGGACGACGCTCCTCCTCGCCGTGGGCGTCGTCGTGGTCCTCGGTTGGATCGGTCAGGGGGTCGCCCTGTTCTCGTTGCGAAAGGACGGGCACGGCGCAGTGCTGGGACTGGCGACCGGGGCGGTAATCCTGCTCGTCGGCGGGTGGAGTTTCGTCTCCGCAACCGCCGGAGGGAGTCTTCTCTCGGTTCTCGAAAGCCTCGGGACGGCCACGGTGGCCCTGGTCGGCACCGCAGGCGTGGGTGCCGTGGTCGTGGGATCGGGCGACGGCTCGCGGCAGTCCGACGGCGACCGACCGGGCACCGAGGCGGCGGCCGAGAACGAGTCAGTCGTCGACGACGCCGTCGTCGAGCGGGTCGAAGACGCCCTCCCGGAGGTCGTCGATCGGGCCAGATCCCGGTCTGGGGCAGGGGGATCGGACGGGACCAGTGCCGTCACGGAGTCGGCGCTCCGGAAGGAGATCGTGTCCGCGATCGATCGGGGAGATCTCACGCCGACGGTCTCCTCGCGGTACGGCGAGGGGTACGAGATCGTCAACCTGCCCACGCGATTCCGCGAGGTCGAGTTGCCGCCGGACGGCGACCCGGTCCACCTGCGGACCGTGCGCGAGGCGATTCGCGAGCGGGTGGCAGAAGAGCGCCGTCCACTCCCCGAGGTGGCCACGATGATCGAGACCGTGACACGCCAGTACGACGAGATGGAGCGCTACGTCCGTCGACGAGAGGAGTCGTTCGACGACACGCTCGAGGAAATCGAGGCGACGATCGACGACGTCGAGACGGACTGCGAGCGCCTGGACGGAACATTTGGTAAGCGTACGCGCGAGTACGTCCTCGAGGGACGACACGAAACGGTCGACGGTGTCCCCCAGGTTCGCGCCGGGATCGAGGACGCCAGGGATCGACTCCACGCGTGCGCCTTCGACGAGGCCGAACGAACCATCGACGAAGTCGAAGACCAGGCCGAGGCGTTGTTGACCGCCGTCGACTTCTTCGGGGGGCTCGCCGGGATGGCCGAGGCGGACGGCCGCGGGGCGAGCGTACCCAACGCGACGGCGAGGGCGCTGCTCGAGGACCTGTCACCGGCGCTGGAGGCGTCGGTCGATCGGCCGGTCACCGTCACCGAGGAGCGGGTCCGGTTCGGTCCGGCCCGCTCCACGGCTGACGACTCGAGCGAGAGCGAGCGCGGAGGTGACGGTCAGGCGACGACGAACCGCCGAGACGGTGACGCGACCGACGCCGTTTCACGGGACGTCGAGCGACGGAATCCCGCGGAGATATCGGACGAGATCCTCTACGTCCTCAGGGAGCTCGCGGGTGCCGTCGACGACACGGAACTGCGGGTACAGTACCAGACCGAACAGTTGCCGGATGGGGTGGGCGACCCGGCCGTCCTCGTGGAACTGGCCGCGTTCTGTCGGCGGCAGACGGACGTGGTCGACTCGGTGGACCTTCAGCCGGGAGCGCCCCCCGGGTTCCTCGAGGTGACGTTCGCGAACGGTCCACCGAGTCAAGCGATCACGACGCTCAGGGAGCGCTTCGCCGACCAACACGGGGGCGGGCGATGAGACGGACCCGCCTCGACCGGGACCGCATGACCTATGGCGGTCGGTTACGACCACCACGCCAGCGGACGAGGGATTGCCATGGCAACGCTATGTAAAATCTGTATGGCGCGGGCGGAGGACTGGGAGGCCGAGACGCTCGTGGATCACCTCCGGACGGCGCACGGGAACGAACCGGAATCGGTCAGGCAGGTGTATCCCGACGAGGCCGAGGAGGTGCTCGAGGACGATTCCGACGGGGTGGTCGGCCCCAACGGGCACGCCGGCTCCGAGTTGAGCGAGGACCTGCTCGACAGCACGTACGGCAAGAAGTGGTACGTGATCGGCGTCGGCGGCGCCGGGAACAACATTCTCGACGCGATCCTCCTGCGGCGGGAGACGCTCGAGGAGAACCACGAGCAGCGAGCCAGCATCTGGCAGGGCGGCCTCGCCGGATACGGGAGCCTGAACACGAACGTCAGCGAACTCGAGCAGACCTACTACGCCCAGGAGGAGCACAACTACAGCCGGAACGACCTCCTCCCGAACTGCATCATCGGGTTCGGTCGCCACGACTACGCCGGGGCCGGCTTCCGGTGGGACATCGGTCGGGACCTCATCGAGGCCGACTTCAGGGACGACGCGAATCCCTTCCGCGAGCGCTGGGACATGGACCCCCAGGAGATCAAGGACTCCCAGGCGGTCATGTTCATCCACAGCGTGACGAAGGGAACCGGCTGTGGATCGACGCCGGTGCTGGCCGAGATGACCCGGGAGCGGGTGATCGACGACGACCTCGTCGTCGACAAACCGTTTTTCAGCAGCATCGTCATCCCCTCGAAGGGCTCCGAGTACTCCGAGTTCGGTGGCCGGGCGAAGGTCAACGGCATCGTCGGCCTGGCGCGGGCCTCGAAGGCGGTCGACGCCATCATCCCGTTCGACAACCAGCGCCTCGAGGAGGTCCAGGCGGACATCAGACCACGGATCAATCGCCTGGATCAGTACAACCCGCCACAGTACGCTGAGATCAACAAACCCCTGGTCGCGTTCCTCGAGGCGTTCACGATGTCGTCCGTTCCCCAGTTCCTTGACCGGGAGGCGACGATGTCGATCATGGGCGACGTCTTCGACCCGGCGGACAGTTTCCGACCCGTCGAGGACAAGTACCAGCTCGACCCCGATCGTGAGTACACGCCTGCCGTGATCCTCGCCCCGGTACTGGGTCGATCCCGCGCGAACGATTTCGACCGGTCGAAACTCGAGATCCTCATCAGGAACGCACTCTTCCAGAACAAACTCGCCGAGTTCGACCCCACGACGGCCTGGGGCGGGACGTTCCTCCTCTACGGGCCAGCAGCGAAGATGGAGGCCGTCTCCGAGTACGTCAACGACGGCACCGTGGCGGAGATCCTCGCGGACGACGACTTCCTCGACGCCGGCGACACGAGCGGATTCGAATCGGTCGACATCCACGTCAAGCAGTTGGTGACCCCCTACCTCGACGACGTCTACCTCTGGGGGACGCTGTGGAACCCGCGAATGCCGACGCTGGAGGAGATGTACGACCACGCCGAGACGCTCAAGCAGGACGGAAACAGTCAACAGGCGGAGAATCTGCGGGACATCTGGACGCACATCGAACCGCTGTTCTCGGGGCTCGGCCGGACGAACATGCCCTGATTCGTGGCAGCCCCCTCGTCCGTCGGCAGGGGCCGCGGATGCCAGTACTCTTATGTGTCACGGCCGCGACTCGCCGACGATGTCGGCGCAGACGAATGGCTCCGGGCAGGTGTACTGCACGAACTGCGGAGCGTCGATCGACGCCGCTGCCCGGTTCTGTCCGGAATGCGGTGAGGAACAGGAATCGCCCCGGGCCACCCGGCAACGGGGCGGTGGCCACGACCAGCGGCAGGCCCAATCGAATCCGACCAGGTCCCGATCGAGCGGGGGCGGATCGCGGGGCCGCCACGACCAGAATCAGGACGTCGGGTTCATATTCGCGTTCGTGGACTCGTGGCAACGCCAGAAGACCATTCGGCGGCTCCTGAACATCGTCTTGATCTTCGTGTCCTTCGGCACCTACCTCGGCTTGCTCCTCGTCGAGGGGCTCGTCCACTACCACAATTTGAAGACGGGCAAGAGCGTCCCGTACCGGGAACACGAACACCAGAAGGTCTGGACCACCCTGGGCAGCGTGAATTGAGGGCGATCGGCAGACGAGAATCGATGGGCGGCGACACCGAGGGCAGGATTTTTATCAGTTACCTGTAGACGGGTAGGTATGGGACAAGGAGATACGCTAGTCAACGCCACGATCGGGGCGATCGTGTCGACGGTCCTCTACTTCGTCCCGGTGGTCTCGCTTGTGGCACCCATCGGTGGCGGACTCGTGGCAGGGTACATGCAGAAACAGGGCGTCGGTGGCGGCCTGAAGGCGGGTGGCACGAAGGGCTTCGTCATGGTGCTCCCGGCGATCGCCATCGGGGTCTTCGCGGCCGACATGCTGGCCGGAATCCCGATCATCGGCGGACTGTTGACCGGGAGTCTCGCGATCCTCGTGATCATCATCGTGGCCCACTCGCTGTTCCTCGGAATGACGGGTGGTCTCATCGGGGGAGCGATTGCCGGTTCACCGGATCCGAGCCGGACCCAGCAGAGCCAGACCCAGGGCCGGAGTGAACGCGAACCCTCGAGCGGGGCGAACGCTGCCGGGGCGGGCACTGGCACGTCCCGAGCGACCGGAGGCGGATCGAACCAGTCACACGATGCCGGGGCTGGGTCGCCCCGGTCCCAGCCCGTCGGCGGTGGATCGAGGGCGTCGAACCAGTGTCCGAACTGTGGATCCGCGAACCCGGAAGGGGCGAGTTTCTGCCGGGAGTGCGGGAGCGACCTTTCGGGAGGGGGCCCGGAGGGGGGCAGATCGTCGGGAGGCGGCGGGGCGAACGGGCAGACGTGTCCGAACTGTGGTGCGAGCGTCGCGTCCGACATGGCGTTCTGCCGGGAGTGTGGAACGGAACTGAACGGCGGCCGGAGCGGTGGCGAGACCGCCGCCGGTCGGTCGCAGTCCGGGTCGTCCCGCCCCGCCGACGCGAACGCGGGGAGCGAACGGACCGGTGCCGATCGATCGGCGGAGGGGACCAGTCACTCGGCGGACGACGGGTCGGACGCGACGGGGACGCACCCGATGGCCGACGCCGCGGAGTCGCTCCTCGATCGCAATCGGGCGCAGTCGGAGGCGGCGACGGACCTGCTCGAGACGCTCGCCGACCCGTCGATCGACGAGTCGCGGGCGTCTCGGACGCTCGAATCGGCCGTCGAACGGGTCGACGAGGCGGCGTCCGTCCGCGAGGCACTGGACGATTCGAAGTTCGACACCGAGCGGCAGGTCAAGTCCGCCCGACGGGAGGTGCAGCGGGCAGACGGGTCGCTCGCGGCGAAGATCACCCCGGTCCTGGACGAGTTGCTCGCCCGAATGGACGACCTGTCCGACGCGGAGAGCGAGCGCAGCCAGCAACGGACGGCCCTCGAGACGCTCACCGCGGAGGCCGAACGGAACGGCGCTGTCGAGTTCAGGTCGGGGAACCTCGGGGAGAAGGCCTCGACGCTCGCCACCGCCGTTCAGGACGGGGAGGTGACCGTCTACGAGTCCACTCCCTCGCTCGCCCGGGTCGTCGACGACGTCACCCGACGCGTGGACCCCTCGACGAGCGCGTCGAAGGACCTGCTCGCCGCGCTGAAGGACCCCGAGAGCACCGACGCCGCCTCGGTCGTCCGGTCGACGGTGACGAAACTCGACGAGCACGACGAGCTGGCCTCCGTCGTCACGGACATCGACGCCCGGGACGTCCGGATGCGGCTGAATTCGCTCGACGAGGAGCTCAAGGACCGGTCCGGCAACGTCTACGATCACCTGGCCGACCGCGTGCGGGAGCTCGAGTCAATGCTCGACGACCCGGACGGCGTTCACGACGTCCAGTTGTACGCGATGTATCAGGAGAGCACGTTCTACGACCGGACGTTACTCCCCCGACTCGCGCGGTCGGGGGGTACCCGGTCGCCCCAGGGGGTCTCGGACCTTTTAGAGGAGGTCGACCGGCAACTCGACCACGTGCGCGAGGACTACGTCGCCGTCCGGGCCGACCACAACCACTCGATCCCCAAGCACTTCATCTCGCTCGCCGAGACGCTGCAGGCCGACGCCGACAGACAGGCGTCCTCGCACCCCGACCGGGCTGCGGGCATGCTCGTCGCGACGGAGGCCCTCCTCGACCACGTCGAGGACCTCTACGAGCGGAACGAGTACAGCGTGATGCTCCGGCGACTGCGGGGGTAATCGGGCGACGGGACGGGAGAAATGGGTCAGCAACGGTATACGTTCCGATAACTATTTTTGGGCACCGTCTGAAACCGCGGTCGAAAGCTCAATGACATATCTATTCGTCGGGGCGGGACAGGCCGGGAGCGCGATCGTCGACGCGATTTTCGAGCACACCGACGACTCCCTGCTGGACCTGTTCAGCACCGCCGATATCTCGACGTTGGGCCGACCGATCGTGTTCAACTCGACGATCCGCGACCTGGAGAACCTCTCGAACGTTCCCCGGGAGCAACAGTACGGGATCGCGGAGCAACACGGTCTCGTGGAAGGGAACGAACCGGGCTTCGAGGAGATGGTCACCGGCGGGTTCGGGCGGGACCCGGTCAAGGCGGACGAGGTGATGGACGAACACGCCGCACAGGTTCACGGCGTCCTCGACGCCCAGGTGGGGGAGGCGGTCCCGCCGGATCCCGACGAGGACGTCGCGCCGGAGTCGTCGGACTCGGTCCAGTTCGCCTTCCTCTTCCTCGGCCTCGGTGGCGGCACCGGCTGTGGCATCGCACCGCATCTCGCGCGGGAGATCAATTCGTACACGGACGGGCGCGCACAGGTGATCGCGATCGGCATCCTCCCGGCCACCGGGACGGACGACGAGGAGGGTGCCAACGCGGGTCGGCAGGCCTGGAACGCCCGGTACGGGCTGGATCGGCTGGAACCGGAGGTTGACGGGATCGTCCTCGTGGACAACGAGCGCATCTCGTACCTCGATTCGGCCGCGGGGCAGTTCGGCAAGTACAACGAGTACGTCGCTGCGGCGCTGCACGACCTGATCGCCGGGCCCGTGTTCAACACCGTCGACGCGAGCGAAGTCGAGGGGGTGGACACGCCCGACATCGACGTGCGGGACATCGTGACCTCGCTGTCCTTCGGCGTGGGCGGCGGCGATTCGACGCCGGGGTACGCCGCGATCGGCCGCTCCGTGTCGATGACGCGGTCGCTCTCGGGATACCTCCTGCCGTTCGTCGGACGGCGAGAGATCGACAGTGCGGCGCTCTCGCGGCTCTCGACCTCGAAACAGACGGTCGCACGGGCGGATCCGGGCGACGCCGAGAAGGCCATCGCGCTCGTCCGCGCGCCGAGTTCGTACATCGCCGACGGTTCGAAGGGGATCGAGACGGCGACGATCCAGGAACACCTCGAGCGGAGCTCGGGACTGAGCGAGGTCAACCTGGGCGTCGCGATCAACGAGCGACAGCTGGCGTCGGTGACCTCGCTGCTCACCTACCAGCGCTCGGAACTCAGGCGCCTCGACGAGATCGAGGCCGCCGCCGACGCCTACGAGGACGAGACGGAACAGCTCGTATGAGGTGGTCCAACGTGCACCGGACGGCGACGGCGACGACGATAGCGGTCGGCGTGATGGCGAGCGCGGCACTCGCCGCGTCGGGATCGTCACTCGGCGTCCGGGCCGCCAGAGCAACCGCCAGGCACGTACTCACGTTGCAGGGCCTCGTCGGGAAGACGGCCCTGCTGGCCGGGAGCGGCGTGCTGCTCGGCCTCGGTCTCGGAGCGATCGTGGGGAGCCTCGGGACGTTCCTCTACAAACGCCGACAGATCAGGGAGCGACTGCGATCATGACGGGTCGACGCGCTCTCCTCCTCGTGGCGCTCGTGGCGGTGCTCCTGGGCGGGGGCGCGACTGGCGTCGCGGCCCAGGGCGCGACCTGCGAGGGCGGCGTCGTCGGGGTCGTGGGGAACGAGACGCTCGATTCGGCCACGGCGCTCCACGGGGGTTCGGTCGTCGAACTGGGCGTGTGCACCGACGGATCGCCGTCGGACTTCGACGCCGAGCAGCTGGCCGAGCACCCCGGATACGAGGTCGTCGCGAATCCCGACGAGGGCCGTCCCACCGTGCGCATCACGGGCGACCGATACCCGGTCAACTTCTCGGCCCTCCACGATTCGGCGAGCACGGCGGGACTGGTCGTCGAGGCCCCGGCGGGGACCTACCACTCTTCCGTCGCCGGAACGCTCACCTTCGCGTCACCGGAGACGGCAGAGGCGTTCAACCGGACCGAGTCGGCGTTCCTGCGGGCGGCGGAGGCGCATCGGACCGCCGCGAAATCGCTCGGGACGACCGCAGACGGGATCCGGCCGTCGGGCAGTCTCGCAGCGGGGACGGTCCGCGAGGCGAACGACACCCTGACGCGACTGGCCACCACGCATGAGTGGGTTCTCGAAAACGCGACTCGACTGTCCGGCATCGCCGCGGGGATGCGCGACCCGGCGACTGCGTCCTACGTCGTGAGCGAGATCGAGACGCGACGTTCGGCCGTGATCGCCGACGGCGCGGGAGCGGTCGACTCCTACCAGGCGGCGCTCGGGGCGCGACGGGGGACCGTCCTCTCGACCGTCCTGACCTACTTCGGCGGTGCGCTCGCGGGCGGCGTCCTCCTCGGGATCGGACTCGGGGCCGCCATCCCCCTGAAACAGGCACGGAACGTCGAAAAGAAACTCCGCCTGAGCAGGAACGTCCAGTTCGAGGCCAGGGCGGCGGTGATCCCGGCGCTCGTCGGCCTCGTGCTCGTGATCGGGGGAGTCGGGCTCCTCTGGTGGATCGGCGGCGGCGCACTCCTGGGGGTGTTCCTGTGATGTACATCGAACGAGTGGCAACGAACGGTCGATCCCGGCACGGACCGCGTCACGAGCGGCAGGTGACGCACCGGGAGCGGGCCGAACTGGCACGGAGTGGAGCGGACGAACACATGCTATCCGAGGACATCGAACCGGCAGGCAGTGACGCGCGGACGGGGGAACAGCGATCGATCACCATCGGCGAGAGTGGACGGGCGACCGCCCGGGGGGGACGATGAACTCCAATCTCAAGACGATCCTCGGCGTCGGTGGCCTGATCGTCGTGGCCGCTGCCGTCGGGGCCGGTCTCTTCCTGTTCACCGGCTTCCAGGAGGGGATCTGGTTCACCGTCGCGGGGATCCCGATCGTCGTGGTCGCCGGCGTCGCGATGTACGTCCGCGGCGTGATCTCTCGGGGGAGCACCAGCGAACAGCAGTACGTGCGCAAGCGAGGGAGGGGCGTGGCCGAGGACTTCCAGACACACCTCCGTGACCTCCGCGACCTCGAAAACACCTACCCCCGGTGGTCGCCGACCGTCGATGCGCAGGTCGAATCGATCGCCGACGACTTCGGTCGACAGGGCGTCGACTTCGACCTGGAGACGGGGTCATTCGAGATGCGCGGGGCGGTCGAGGACGCCGACGTCCAGGAGTTCGAGCGCCTCGAGTCAGAGATCGACGCCTTCCGGTCCGAGTACGTCGACGAGTTCGTCGACTTCGTCGAGACCGAGTTCGACTGGATGCGCGAGGGACGGAACCGCCTGAACGACGCGGGCGTCGTGAGCGACGACGGCAGGGTCGTCGCTCCCTCGGACGGTACCGTCGCCGGGTACCGGGACTCCCTCGAGGCGGCGCGATCCGATACCGACGAGGTGCTCACGGACGCGATGGATCAGGTCCGGGAGATGAGCCGGGGCGAAACGCGCCCCGGGGACGTCGACTCGATCGAGGCGGAACTCGACCAGGCTGCCGACGCGATGGAGGCGAACGACTACCGGCGGGCGGTCGAGGCGATCCTCGAGGCGCGCGATCAGTTGCGCGACCAGCTCTCAGGCTCGTTCAGCGAAGAGCGGGACGCCCTCTCCGACCTCGTCGAGACGGTGCGTGCATCGGACGTGGACCGTCACGTGGACGCGGAGTACGTCGAGGACGTCGAGGAGGTCGGCCGGGCAATCGACTCCCTCGACTCGGGCCTGGACCTCGCGGAGTTGACGCGACACCGATCCACCCTCCGTCGGACGTGTATCGACATGATCGCGTCGATGGAGGGGGACCTCGACGACGCGGCCGCGACGCTCCGGGACGCCGACCTCCCGCCGGGCTACTACTCCGAGCCGGGAATCGCGGGAGAGACCTTCATCGACGAACTCGGCGACATCGACGACCTGGACGCATTCACGGACCGGTGGGAGACCGTCGCCGACGAACTGGTCGACGCCCTGGACACGGCGAAGACGAAGGCCGCCGTCGTGGAGGCCTACGACGACGTCGCCGACACAATCGAGACGAAACTGCAATCGACCGGCACGGTGACGGGGGACGACCTCCCCGTCCGCCACGGCGACCAGTTCCTCGGCCTCTACTACCGGCGAAACGACGGCGTCGAGTTCGATCCCGAGACGGCGACCCTCAGGCGGGGATCCGTCGCAACCCACGACGTTACAATTGAACTCGCGTACGCGCGTGGAGGCGACGCTCGCCGGGCGACCGTCGACCTCGAGGGAGGCGGGTACGCGGAGACGGCCGTCGCGGAGACCCACGTCGCCACGACGGTCACGTTCGAGGACGTCCCGGAGGGGACCTACACGCTCCGGGCCGATCCGGGTGACGAGTCCTTCGCGGGAATCGAACGGGAGATCACCGTCGACGCGGACCAGACCCGCTCCGTCGAGTTCGCGGAGCGGTCCCTCCGCGACCGGGTCTGCGCGGAGACCGACGCCGACATGGACGCCCACCTCTCGGAGATCGGACAGCGACTCGCGAGCCGCTTCGAGTCCGAGGGGTACCTGTCCACGGCGATGGACCTCCCCGTCCGCGACGAACACGCGCCGTGCCTCGTGGCGACGTGGGCCGAAGAGAACGGCCACGCCGCCGCGGCGGCCGACGGCGACGTCGTCGCCTACGACCGCCAGGACGTGGCTCGCGAGATCGAGAACGTCGTCCGGTACAACCTCGAGGAGGGGGACTCGCTGTCCTTCGACGGGGTGCGATCCCGGTTCCTCTCGGTGCCGGTCCCGGACGCCGTCCTGCGCGACGTGGTCGCCGGACTCGAGACCGACCGTGACGTGCGAACGACCGATTCGACGATTACCGTGGAGTGATCGACCGTGGCATCCTCAGATACATTCACGAGATGGAGCGTCATCGCCTCCGGCGAAGGGGGCGGCCGTATCGCATCGCGGTTCTTCAGCCGCTCGGACAACCCGGGGATCGACGACCGGATCCTCGTCATGAATACCAACCGGTCCGACCTGCGGAACACGATCAACAGGTTGCAGGAGTACATCGGATCGGGCGACGACGAGGACATCATGGCGGCCCACGCGCTGGAGTTCGGCTCCCAGCAGGGGGCCGGAAACTTCTTTCCCAACGGCGAGGCGTGCGCGATGGAGGACCTCGACCGGATCGTCAACAAGATCGAGGACTTCGGGACGAGCGACGCGTTCATGCACGTCGCCACGCTCGGGGGCGGGACGGGCAACGGGTCGATCCCGTACGTGGTCGACCAGTTCAAGAGCGGCCTCCCGGCCCTCCAGGACACCCAGGCACAGGACTGGATGGACAGCGTCATCCACGCCGCCTTCGGGGTCTGGCCTTACTACTACGAGCAGCCACAGCGGCACTTCAACGCGGTCTCCGGGCTCTCGCGGTTACTCCGCACCGACGACGGGGTCCAGAACGCCGACATGGTGTTGCTGGCGGCGAACTCCCACCTGGAGGACAACGGCGACGGGGACGGCGAGCAGTACGAGTCCATCAACGACGCCATCATCACGGCGATCGACCTCATGATCGGGGCCGGACGGGAGACGCGGGGCGTGATCGACATCAAGGACTACGTCACGATCCCGTCGCAGATGGACGCCTATCACTTCACGCCGGCCGTCGCGACCGACCTGAACGGGTCGGTCTACGAACTCGAGTACATGCTCGACCAGGCGGCCGACAACGCCTACGTGCCCCTCGACATCGGCACGACCCGGGCGGCGTACGCCATCGTGCGCGCCCCCGAGGCGATGATCGAGGACAACGACCTCACCGAGCCGATGGTCTACGACGCCTTCCGCCAGTGGACCAAGAAACACGACATCAACGTCGCCGGGCAGGCGAGTCTGACCCCCAAACCGGGCCGGGGGACGGACGTCGACGTCCTGTTGCTACTGGGCGGCTTCGACCTCAATCCCCTGCTCGATCACTCCTGGGACGACTTCGACGTGCTGCGGAACAACCTGACGGGTGACGCCCGGGGCGGCGGGGGCACGGACCTCTCCTCGGGGGAACTGGATCGGATCGTCACGAACCTCGAGGACTACGTCGAGGCAAACGCCGGCCAATCATGACCCACGAGACCGACGTGCCGAGAGTCGCGGTGTCGCGAGCGGCGATCGCAGTCGCGTCGCTCCTCGTCGTGTTCGCCGCCGTCGTCCCCGCGGCGGCGGTGGCGGCGGCCGGTGGTGCGGCGACGTCGGTAGGGGCCCAGCCCGCCCCCGACGGGGCCGGCGTGACGGTCGAACGCACCGGACCGAGCGAGGTGACGGTCCGCGTCCCGCAGTCGGCGATCGGGGCGAACGCCTCTTACGCGGACGTGCCGATCGAGGTCGCGGTCGTCGATCCGGACGTCGGGTGGACGAAGACGCTGACGAAGCGGAACGCGGTCGACGGGAGCGACGACGGGGTCTACCGGCTCCACCCCTTCGACGCTCTCGGGAGGTACGACGCGTCGCTGACCAACGCGACCGTGGTCGTGCGGATCGACGGAACGGAGGCGGCCAGAGAACACCTGCCACTCCACCGGATCGCGTTCGCGGCGACACCGCCGTGGACCGGTGAGAACGCCCTCTACGTACCGCTCAACGGCTCGGCGACGGTGGGCGTCGTCGAGAACGACACCGTGACGATCGAACCGGACGGGGGGAAGCCGGTCGAGGCGACCGTCCTCGCCGGCGCCACGGCCGTCCGCGTCTCGCTCGACGCCTACCGCGGAGCCGTCGCGAACGAGACGCGAGTCGCCGCGTTCGCCGGCGAGACGAGGGTGTCCCTCCGGTATCACCCGGTGGCACCTGACCTCAGGCTCGTGACGGGTCGGCTGGCGATATGGCACCCGCTGGTGTCCGCGGGCACGGAGTACGCGATCGACCTCGAGTCGGGGTCGGGCCGATACCTCAACACGACGGTCGCGCCACGGGACGGATATCTGCCACTCCCGGACTCGCTACGCGGGATCGAGGGAGCGAACGTCACCATCACGCACGGGAACGCTACCCTGTTCGACGGCGGACTCGACGTGGGCGTGACGAGCGTCGAGGCCGTCCGGGTCGATGCCACGACCGTTCGATTCGGCCTGCCGGTGGGCGCCCTCGACGTCTCGAGGGTGGCCGTCAACGGCTCGACGGTCCTCGCCTCGGAATCGTTCCGCACCGATGGACGGTCCATCGTGCTGGAGGGTACCACCGTCGCGTCTGGCCAGTCGATGACGCTGTTCACCGACGCCGGCGTGCTCACCGTCGAGACGATCCAGGCGCCACCGCCAGACGGGGGACTGGTCTCCGGCGGCGGGCTCCTCGGGACGATCCTGTGGTTGATCGGTTCGGTGGTCGTCGGCGGGCTCGTCGGATTCGTCTCCGGGTCCCGCCTCGGATTTCCGTCGGCGCAGACCCTCGCACTCGGGGGGATCGTGCTGTTCGCCCTCCTGGTCGGGGGCGTCGTCGCCTGGCTCCTCGGCGGGATCGGGATCCAGGTGTCGATCCCGTTCCGCTGGGAGATGGCCGTCGGCCTCGTGATGCTGGTCGGGACCTACACGCTGGGTGGTTTGACCACCGGCACCGAGTCCCGGACCCGGACCCTCCCGCTGACCGTCGACATCACCAACGGTGCGACCGCCCTCACGGGTCCCACGACGATCGTCGCCACGCCCGGCCCCGAGTACGACCGGGAGCCGCGAACAACGACGATCGACGAGGGACGGGGACGGATCAACCTCCCGGAGGGGCGCTGGAGCGTCAAGGCGAAACACGGCGAGTACACCTCCAGCCCACGGACGGTCACGCTCAGGGGGGAGGCGAAGCGGGTCCAGTTGCACATCCCCCTCCCCGGCGTTCACGTCACGGTGCTGGACGACCGGCGCGACGAGCCGCTGCCGGACGCCACGGTCAGGATGGAGACCGGCGAGAAGACCGACACCGAACGGACTGGTAGCGACGGCAGGGCGAGTTTCGATCCACCGGCAGACGCCACGAACGTCACGGTGACCGCCACACACGAGAAGTACGACCGTCGGGCCGAGGAGTACCGTCTCGACGGGAGCGGCGACGACGTACGGGACCGGATTCGCCTCGATCCCCAGACCGGTAGCGGCGAACTCGTCTCCCGCGTCGACGGGGTACCGGCGAGCGGCGTCGAGGTCCGTGTGACGCCGGCGGAGGAGTTCCTCGCCGCGATCCACGAGGAGACGACGGTCACGACTGGCGACGACGGGCGTGCCCCGACGAACCGGCTCCTGGTGGGGCGCTACCGGAGCGAACCGCTGCTCGCCGGTCACCGGGACGGCCTCTTCGACGTCGACGAGACGACCTGGCGGGTCCGGGAGGGCGAGACGACGGACGTCTCCGTCGACGCGCGGTTCACCTGGCGGCTCTCGGCCGCACAGCGCGACCGGATCCAGGCGCTCAGAGACGACTGTCGAGCCGTCACCGACCGGTCCGGCCAGGACGTCGCCATCCCCGCGTACTACGCGTCGGTGGTCGAAGGCGTACTCGACGCGGTCGAATCGCTGCCGGAGACGGGCCACGAGTTCGCGACCGCCGACGTCCATCCCGACGACGTCGCGGACGCGCTCCTGGACGCGGCTGACCGGACCGTGACGTGGATCGGGGACGCGATGTCCACCAAGCGGAACGTGGACCTGTTCGCGGCGTGTACGGACATGCCCGATCCGGGCGTCCAGTGGGGCGGATCGATCGACGTCGGGGAGGTCGTCGAGACGGTCGACGGGCCGATGGACCAGCGGCGCCGGGTCGCCGCGCGGACGGACGAGGTGGCAGAGCGCATCGACCGGGAGCGCAACGACCTCTCGGAGGTCGCCCCGGCGCGGGAGATGCTGGACCAGGTGAGCATCGACGACCACGAGACGGTGGTCGAGACGGCCGCAGCGACGGTGGTGGATTTAGCGGTCCTCGACGCGATCGAGGGCCTCTTCGAACACCGCTCGCTGCGTGACAGACTCTCACGGACGGTGTTCTGATATGACGATACCATCACGGCGATCGATCCTGCGGACGGCGGTACTGGCGGTGGTGGTCCTGTCGCTGCCGATCGGCGGCGGGACCGTCGTGGCACAGGAACAGCCGGAGACGGCGGGCGAGTACTTCAACACGCTCCGGTCGATGGAGGGCATGGCGGTATTCGAAGAGTACGGCGAACTCGAGACGATCCACGCGCGCTCGCTGACGGAGGTCCAGGTCGGCGAGTTCACCGCCGCCGAGCGGCAGAAACTGGACGCCGTCATCGGACTCCTCCGGTCGTTCTCGAACGCGAGTTCGCTGGTCGAGAACGGCAATTACCGGGCGGCGTTCCGGGAGGCCGAACGCATCGACGGGTACATCGATACCCTCAACGAACACGACGAGACCTACGGCGTCCTCGCCACCCTCGCGCTCACCAGGTTCTACGAGAACCTCGGAAACAAGCTCGCATCGCGCGCTGACCAGGTCGAGCGGACACCCGTCGAGATCGAGTTGCGATCGATGGCTGCGACGGCCTACAAGCGGGCGAACGAGCCCGAACAGGCAGCCGAGTTCATCAGACAGAGCGAGCGCCTCGAGGCCGAGTACGAGGCCGACCTGGCATTCATGAACGAGACGGCGTCGCAGGCCCGTTCCTTCCTCGAGCGCTGCAGTGGATGTACCGGCGCCGTGAGTGCCATCGGCGCGAAGGGACTCGACGTCTTCGGCCTCTACGAGACGGCGCGCGAGCACCATCGGGACGCCGTCGACGCGCGGAACCGGGCGAGCCGACACGGCCTCTCGGAGCGGGCCCAGACCTTCGCCACGCTGGCGTCGGATACCGGCGCGGTCTGGGGCGCACTCGCCATCGCGTCGGTCGTTCTCGTGCTCGGTTACGGGCTCGTGGTCGGCCTGATCGCCTCACTCGTGGTCTGGCGGGTGTTCACCTGGGAGGAGACGTTCGTGGCCGCGAGCGTCGACTCCGTCGTCGCCATGGGTGATAGCGATGTCTGACAGGATCGCCGTGGCGATGGCGGTGCTCGCCGTGCTGTCGCTGCCCGCCCTGGCCGCGACCGGCGTCCAGGCCGCCACCAGCAACTGGACGGTCGAGGAGGACTCGCTGTCGGTCACGTTCGAACCGGGCGACGGTAACTCGCTGACGAGGGACGTGACCGTCGTCAACACCGACCAGAACAACTCGGTCGACCTCTCGACGAGCATCGGCGGCGGCCACGACGTCGAGGCGGGACCGACGCTCGGGCCTGGCGAGAGCGCGTCGATCACGGTGACGCTGAACGCCGGCGGGGACGGAAGTGCAACGCTCACGATCTCGGGCGGTGGCAAGTCGGTCGACGTCCCCGTCACCGTCGAGACCCCGGCGTACGTCGAGATATCCGGGCTTCCGGACTGGATGGACGACGAGGGCGTCCTGACAGGCAACACGCGGACCGCCGAGATCACCGTCGAGGAGGTCGGCGGCTACAGCGGCTTCTCCGGGATCGACGTGGGTTCGGGGAGCAACGTCGACCTGTCCAATCTCAGGCAGACGAGCCTCTCTGCCGGCGGCCAGACGACGGTGCAAGTCTCGTTCACCGCCCCGAGCGGAGCCGAACAGCACGCCGACATCGGCGGGACGTTCTCGCTCGAGCCACAGAACGACGGGGGCGCCGCGACGAGTTCGGTGACCCTCGAGACATGGGTGGCCTATCCGCCGTCCTTCGGTGACGTCCACCTCACCGATCACGACTTCGTCTTCGACGAGCCGAAGTCGGTCGGACAGATCGCGAAGTCGACCGAGGTCGAGATCACGAACGGTGGCGATCGCCCGCTCGACGTGGGATCGCTGTCGCTCTCCTCGACGGCCTTCGAGCAGGTTCGCGTGGAGTCCGTTCCGAACACGATACCGGGCGGCGAGAGCCGGAACGCCGAGGTGACGGTCGTGGCCAGCACCTCCCTCGGCGAGGGGACGTACGACGTCTCCGGCACCGTCACGTCGAGTAACTACGGCGTGGACGCGGCCAGCGTGACTGACCAGCTCGAGGTCGTCCACCAGGTGGACCTCGGGGCCAGCACTGGGCACGTCCGCCTGGGCGACGTTCCCATCGGGCAACGGAGATCAGGGACGGTGACGATCGCCGAGACGCTTGGCTACGAGTCCATCTCGGGCCTCGAGATGACGATGACCGACGGGCCCGACTCCTGGCTCAGCGTCTCGAGCGGGCCACCGGACACCCTTCCTGGCGGCACCTCCGCGACCGTGAGGTACCGGGTCAACTTCGACCCGAGCGCCGACATCGGGACGACCTACCGGTGGCGGTTCGAGATCGCGGGCGACGCCGGAGGGAGGGAGACCGTCGTGGTGAGCGCGACGCCGATCCCGCTCAACCTCAATCCGATCCAGCAGAGCCTCTCGCAGTACACTGGTGGTGGCGGCGCGAGCGCCGCGATGGCGAGTTCCACCCTCGACGTGGTGAAGACCCTGGACCAGGGAATCCGGGACGGAACCGTTCCCAAGCGGGACATCTCGACGGTCCTGACCTTAAGCGACGGGGTCATCAGGTTCATCGAGGCCACGCGGCAGGCGAACGAGCACCTCCAGGCAAACGAGCACAGTGCAGCCCAGGAGGCGATCGTCAAGGCCGCCGTCGCCTACGACACGATGCGTACCTACGCCGACACGATCCGCAACGACGAACTGGCAGCGATGGCCGACCCGATCGTCGAGCGGGCCGACAAGCGCCTCGACGCGCTGATCGATCGGCAGCGGTCGTACTACAAGCAGCGGCTGAACTCCGAGGACACGTCACTGCTGCAGAAGGCGGCGATCAAACGCGAGATGGCGCTAATGGCGACCCTCCAGGGCGACGATCAGCGCGCCAAGCGCCTGAACCGGGAGGCGGACGCCGCGTTCGAGCGGTACTCCGAAGCGGTCGCACGCGGGGAGAAGGCCCGCCAGCGGGCCGCTACGATCTGGCAGGAGATGCGGAGCGACCAGTTCACGGCGATGGTGCTCGGGCAGCCAGTGCTCCTGAACCCGACGGCCTACGAGTCCTTCCAGGACCGGACCGACGCGCTGCTGGCAGCCTACGACGAGGCCGAGGCCGCCTTCCGCGAGGCGGGTGAGACGAGCCAGGCCAACGCCGTGGCCGCGACCCGTGCCAGACGTGCGAGCCAGCTGACCATCGCCCGGTACACCCTGTTCGGATCGATCGCCGCCACGTTCCTCCTGGCGTTCGGACTCGTCATCTGGACCGGGCGGGGGATGTACCAGTACGTTCAGGACTCCAGAGAGGCCGTCTCGGGCGATTTCCTCGTCTGAGCGGTCAGACGTCCTCGAACGCGGTGACGAGAAGCGACGGGAATTCGACGGTCGCGGTCCCGTCCTCGGAGCGGCGTTCGACCGACCACTCCGCGAGGTGTTCTCCGGTCCAGTCGCCTTCGTCGTCGATAACCGGCCCGCTGGCCCGGTAGGGCAGTACGCCCTCGGACCCGTCGGCGGCGAAGGCGACCTCCAGATCGACGGTGGCCGCGCTCTCGTCGGTCTTCAGGTCGACGAAGTGTTCGATCCGCTCGCCGGGCGGCAACGATTCGCGGTGGGCCCCCGAGTAGAGCATCCGGTTGATCGCCTCGCCCTCGGCGGTCACCGAGACGTCGGCGAGCGCGGTGTCTCCCTCGTTCTCCACGACGATCACGACGGTGCCGTAGTCGCCAGCGACCTCCGTCGCCTCGCCGATGGACACGCCAAGGGGAGCGCCGCCTGGCGACCGGGTCTCGATCGACTGGACGGACGCGGCGGCGCTGACGGTTCGCGAGTCGCCCGTCGGACTGTCGACGCCGACCGTCGCCTCCACGGCGTCCACGTCGCCCGACGGGGGCCGACGGAGGCGCGCCTTCACGTTCGTCCACTCGCCCGACTCGAGGGTCGCGTCGGGTTTCGGGGTGACGGCCTGTCCGTCCACGTCGAGACTGCGGACCCGGATTCGATCTCCCGTCTCGTTGCCGATCCGTCCCCTGACCGTCCCGTCGGTGGGATCGGCGGCCACCTGCACGGGGACGCCCTCGTCGGCCACGGGGACCGGTTCGGCGTCGAGGCGTTCGACCGTCTCTCCGCCGGTCGAGACCTCGATCGGCGTCAACGTCCCGCCCTCGGCGGCGAGCACGGCGGCCCGCCTCTGGAGGGTGACGCTCTCGCCGCCGTCGAGGGCGCCGACCTCGAGCCTGTCGCTTCCGGCCGACACGACGACGTCCGAAACCGACCGACCCTCGCCGCGGAGGGTGAGGCGGTCCCGGACGACCTGTCCGAGTGGCGCTGGCGTTCCCTCGACGGTGCGCTCGATCACGAGGCCGTCGGCCGCGTCCGTCGCGTCGTCCGCCCCCTCGGCCCGGGCCCCGGGGTCGGAGGGTGCCCGCCTGGGCGTCCCAGACCGCTCGGACGACGGATCGGTGGACCCCCGATCGCGATCACGCGTCCGGTCCGAGCGCTCGTCACGACTGGAGAGTGAGGGAGAGGAGTCCGCGAACGGGCCCCGGCCCGATACCCGTTTCCGGGCCGCGACGTCGAGGTTCGCGAGGCGGATCCTGGCCATGCCGTCCTCGAACGTCGGGACGATCGCCAGCAGATCGTCTTCGATCTCGACCGATGTGCGAACGCGGCCGAATCCCGGCATCTCGACGACGAGCTGGTCCGCGACGGTCACCCCCTCGGACCCGTCGACGCGGGCCCTGAGCGCGTCGCCATCCTGGGTGAGGTCGATCGTGGGGGCGGCCGGCAGCGTACAGGTGGGGGCGAATTCGCTCCGGCGGGTGCCACGGACGGCCACCAGACCCACCGTCGCGGTCCGTTCCCGTTCGTACCGGCGCGTGACGGTCGTCGTCCAGGTCTCGCCCGGGGCGAGGTCCGTGGTGCGCTCGTCGGTCTCGAAGAGTTCGACGCGATCGACCGGGACGTCCCCCACGTTCTGGACGGCCACCTCGAGGGTGACGGTTCCGTCGACGATCTCGGTCGGCCGCAGCGACGTCTCGACGCCGAGGGTCGTGTCGGCAGCGTCCTCGATGGTCACGTCGGCCGTCGCCAGTATCGCGTCGTCGTCCCGGACCTCGACGGTCGCCTCGCCCTCGGCGGCGACGGACGCCACGGGGAAGTCGACGACCGTGGACGATTCGGGGTCGAGTTCGACGGCCCGTTCGGCGGGCGAGAGCGTTCCCCTGTCGACGGTCGCTTCGAGCGTCGTCCGCCGTTCCGCCTCCGTCCGGTTCGAGGCGTGCACCTCGATGGAGCCCCCGACGCCGACCCGCTCGGTCGCGACCTCGACGTCGATTCGGTCCTCGACGGGCAGGTGCGTCGAGACGGTTCCCGAGCGAATCGAACAGACGACCGAACCGTCCGTCGCCTCGTGGACCTCGCCGTCGTCGATCCCGTTGGCGGCCTCGATGGCACCGTCGCACGCGATTGCACGGACGCCGTCGGCGGTCGTGACGAGAACCCGGTCGGTTCCCCCCGGGGCGACGTGCGTGACCGGGAGTTCCGTCTCCCACTCGACTTCCCCGGTCCCGGCGTCCACGCCGGCCAGTCGGTCGTTCTGAAAGGCCACGACCAGGACGTCCCCACAGCGGCCGATGCTGCGGATGACGGTGTCGAAGTTCGTATCGAAGGTCACGTCGCCCTCGCGTCCCACGCCGGTCAGGAACGTCCAGGTGGCGATCGCGAAGCCGTTCGCCGTCGCGACGACCTCGTCGTCGGCGGGGCGGCCCGGCCGTTCCCGCTCGACGGTGGCCACCTCGCGTCCGGAGTCGTCGGCGAGGACCCGGACCTGTCGGGGTTCGAGGAGTGCGATCGTTCCGTCGTCGGCGGCGGTGATCGCGTACGCCTCCGGTCGCGACTGCTCCCAGAGTCGATCGCCCGACCGGGAGTACGCGACGAGGGATCCTTCGGTCAACACGAGGATTCGATTGCCGAGTGCGACGTCACGGATCGTCGTGTCGTGGTCGAATTCGGTTCGGTCGGAGCCCGAGACGACCTCGACGTGATCGCCGGTGACCACGACCACCGCACCGGTGCCGGCCGCGACCGCGTCCACCCGTTCCCGTTCGAAGGAGTCGACGCGCCGGTGCTCAGTCATCGTCTCCCTCCGTCTCGCTCGCGGTCTCGAAGAGCCGCTCGAACGGCGACCCCCCTGCGAGGGAGATGCCCAGTCGGTCGGCCTGCGTTTCGACGTACTCGCGCATCTCCGGATAGCCCGCGAGGTCGTCGACCTGGTTGCGGACGCTCGCGATGTACTGGCTGATCGTCTTCGGGTCCGTCTCCCCGAGTCGCTCGAGGAAGTACTCGGTGTCCGGTTCGATCGGCGTGCGGTCGGGATCCTGGACGCTCATCACGAGTTCGCGCTGGAACTCGCTGCCGAGGACCCGGTCCCCGATCTCGGCAGGCGTGTACCCAGCGGACGCCTCGCCCAGCCGCTCGTAGTCGATCTCCTCGGCGTTGGCGAGCGAGGAGAGGTGTTTGCGCCAGACCTCGGCCATGACCGCCTCGTCCGGTTGCGGGATGAACTGCTGGGTGGGGAACCGACGGGTCGCGGCCGGATCGATGGTGAAGGGCATGTTGGTCGCGCCGATGACGAGGAGGTTGTCCTCGATCTCGTTCATCTCCTGGAGGAATGCGTTCGTCAGCGAGCGCTCGTGGCGCTGGAGGGAGTCGTCGCCGCGGTCCGGGATGAGGGTGTCCACCTCGTCGAAGAAGAGGACGGCGAAGCCCTCCTGGGCGATGCCGTGGGCCTTCTCGAAGATCGCCTCGACCCGCTTCTCCGCCTCGCCCGAGTACTTCGAGAGGACGTCGCTGCCCTTCACCTCGAGGAACTTCACTTCGCCGTAGTTCTCCTCGATGCCCGCGTTGTACTTCGCCTCGTAGGCGATGGCCTCCGACACCAGCGTCTTCCCGCACCCCGGCGGCCCGTAGAGGAGCATGCTGTTCCCCCGGCTGGCGAACTGGTCGCCGTACCGACCGATCACCTCGTCGCGGACGTCGGGTTCGAACAGCGACAGCAACATGCTCGCGGTCTGCTTCACCTCGTCCAGGCCCGCCACGTCGTCCTCGAAGTTGACCGAGGGGTTCTTCGGGTCGAGCGTGACCTGGACCTCCTCGTCCTCGGTGCCGCGCTCGTGTCCGGCACCGCCACGGGCCCCGGGTTGCGAGCGCTCGGACACCGCACGCTGCTCGCGATACTCGCCGGCGTCGACGAAGGTGACGTCGGTCTCATCGGTGATCCGGACGGTGCTGTACCCGCCAGGTTCGATCTCGACCGGCTCGAACGTCGCCATCCCGTCGCCACGGTTGACCGCCTCCTCGATGGGATGCAGGAGGTAGTTCGACTCCCGGAGGAACGACCGCAGTTCGTCCTCGTCCATCGACGTGAACAGCGAGACGGACTCGCAGTCCGGGATCTCCGCCGGGTTCACGTCGGGGTCCACGAAGAAGTCCTGACCCCGGTCGAACCCACCGAACAGGGACTGGACGTTCTCGTGCATGCGAACGTCGTTGCCGATGTCGTCGACGAGACGGTCGTCGACGGGCCGGACGTAGCTGTAGACGCTCCGGTTCTTGTGTTTGAGTCGGACGAGGTCGGTCGAGTCGCCGATCTTCGACGCGCCGATCTTGACGTGCGAGGTCGGTTGTCCCGACAACGCGACTGGCTGTAGGTTAAGCATCTGAACCCTCCGTGATCGCGGTCGCGATGGTCGATATCGCCGATGCGAAACCGGCTCCGCCACGCTGCAGCGACCGAACGACGTAGCGGCCGATGGTCCGTGCGCGGGAGAGTGCCTCCCTGAGTGCAGCGAGGCGGTCGACGACCGCCCAGTAGGCCGTCTCGACGGTGTCGGACCCGTTGAGGCTCGCGCGGCCGTGCGTCCGCGCGAACCCGTCCGCGAGGTCGTCGAGCCAGTCGATTGCGAGGCCCACCAGGAGCCACCAGTTCCTGATTCCCGGCTGATCCCCCGAGATCGGGACGAGGACCGAGTCGTCCACCACCTGGACCCGCCCCGCCTCGCGCGCGTCGTCCACCGCCGTGTCCGCCGGCCGATGGTCGAATCCGTCCTCGAACCGGTCCCGCAGGATCGCCTCCACCGCGTCGTCGCCGGGCCTGCGCCGGTGGCCGTCCAGGTCCGCGTTCGGCAACACCACGGACGCCTGTTCGCCCAGATCGTCGACGACCGAGATCGCCTCGTCGGCGATCGCCAGCGCCGAGGGCTCGTCCCGGTAGGACTGCAGCGCGAGGGCTCTGTCGAGAATCGCGTCTACCCGCCGGAGCGTTCCCACGAACGAGGCCGCGTACATCTCAGATTTCGAGGTTCTTGCCCGCCGCCTTCTCCGCCGTCTCGGCGAGGTCCGAGACCTCGCTGGCCTGCTCCTGGACCGACTGGCCCACGTCCTCCTCGATCATCTCCTCGAGGTCGGTGTGGTCCACGTCCTCCTCGGCCGTCTCCTCGACGCCCGTGAGGTCGGTGATCAGGTTCCCGGCGTTCTGGACGAACTCCATTGCCTCCTCCGGGAACACCTGTTTCTGCGTCGCGGCCTCCCGGAGGCTCACGTGGAGTTCGTCGTAAGCCTCCTGGGCAGCCTTGAGTTTGTCGATGGCCAGGCCCATCTTCTCCGTGCCGGCGTTGATGTTCTCGAAGAGGTTCTTCTCCTTCGCCTTCTCGATGTTCCGCAGGTAGAGGTAGTGGCTCTTCAGGCGCTGGTACTGCTGGTACTCGTCCTCGTCGAGGCTGTTCGGGTCGGGAACGCCCTGGCCGTCCCCGAGGTTCTTCAGTCGCTGGGCGGTCTCGGAGAGGCGCTCGTTCGAGTCGGACCGATCCGTCTCGAGGGAGTCGCGGGTCTCGTCGAACTTCTCCTTCGCCTCCTCGACCCGCTGGATGTGGTCGTCGATGCTCTCGATGACCGCCGACATGAGGGCGGCCCAGTTCATCAATCCGGGCCCGTCGAGCGAGGTGGAGTCGGGGTCGCGGAACAGGACGAGCGAGTCGCCCTCGATGCCGATGATGTCCTCCTCGGCGAGGTACTCAACCAGTGCGTCTGCCTGCTCCTCGCTGGAGACGATGGTCGTCCCGTCCACTTCTGCCCCGGCGAGCGCTTCGACCGCCTCGCGTCGCGAGATGCCGCCGCGGCCGTCCGCGATGTCGATGTCCTCGATGGTCTCGGGCTGGACGACCTGCTTGATCAGTTCCTCCCACTTGCCCTCCAGGTCGTCGCTCTCGACCCAGTCCGCACGGACCCGGACCGGCTCGGTGTCGCGGCCACGACCCTTGGCGATGGCGAACGTCTCCCCGTTGATCTCCTTCTCCTCGAACGTGTATTTGCGCGTCATCGTGTCAGTTGATGTACTTTGTTAAAGGCCTTCTATATCAGTCCACCGCCTCCCCGCCACTGGCGGCGACCGACCGGTTCAGAACTCCTCCTCGTTGACAATTTCCTCGTACCGGTCGGCGACCGCGGACCGGACGTACTCGTTGACGGTCGGATCGGTGGCCACGTGCACGTCCTCGAAGCGGTCCTCGGCCCGTTCGACGAACTCCGACGGCGACCCGAAGACGTCGTACTCGCCCTTGACCTCGCCGAGGATGCGCCTGGCTTCGTCGTCGACGAGGGCGTCGAAGGACTCGCTCTCGACGACCATCTCCGAGTCGCGCTCGAGGCCGATTCGACTCTCGAGGGCGGACTGGACCGCGTCGACGACCTGGGATCGCACCCGGTTGACCTGCCCGAGGTCCACGTACGTCTCGGCCTCGTTCTCGACGACCTGCTCGAACTCGTCGGTCCGCAGGACGTAACTCGAGTCGGCCAGTTCGTCGGCCACGGTGTCCTCGATCCGTTTCGCGAGGTGTTCGCCGTACTCGTCGATCGCCTCCTCGACCAGGTACTCCCCGTCGAGGTCGACGATGTACCCCTCGCGATCGAGATAGCGGATGACGTCGGTGGTCGCCGCGACGTCGATCACGCTCTCGAGATCGCTGTGTGAAATCTTGCCGTGGGTCGCCTCGCTCTGTAACCTGGCGTCGAGGCCTACGTCGTCTGCGTGTTCCTTGAGACCGGGACCGATGGTGTAGTAGTCCTTCTTGCCGGCCCTGATCCGCCTGACGTAGTCCCGGTCGGCGAGTTCGTCCACGAAGAACTCGATGTCGTCGATGGCCAGGGAGAACCGCGAGCGCAACGTCTCCGCCGTGACCACGAGTCGCTGGCTGAAGAGGTGGGTGAGTTCGTCGGTGATCTCCTCGTTGCTCGTGGCCCCGAACGGATCGAAGTAGAAGACGCCGTCGCGGATCTGCTCGAGGTCGCGAAACTCGTCGTTCGCGAGGCTCGCCAGCGCCTCCCGGAGGTCGCTCCCCGAGAGGGCCCTGGCGTTCAACAGGCCCGTGTCCGCGCTCTCGTACGCCGATTTGATCTCGTTCCTGTAATCCGAGACGTAGAGAAACCCGTAGTTCTTCCTCGCGATGGATTCGCAGACGTCCTCGAGGACGTCTTCGTCGACGGGTAAGAGTGCCATGTGACCCACCTACGCGGGTCCCATACTAAATTTTGGGTTGATCGACACCCGCGACGCGGCGTTCGCCCGTCCCTGCCGACGAACGGGTCGACGACCTGCAGTCGATTCGACGGGGCCGATCAGAAGGGGGCTTCGTTCGTGGCCGCCTCGTCGTCGCTGTCGTAGTTCGGGATCCTGATACCCAGCGACTGGAGCTGGGCCTTCCCGTCCTCGGTTGCGTCTTCGGGCGACCACGGCGGTTCCCAGACGAGTTCCACGGACACGTCGCCGACCCCGTCGACCGACTTCGCCGCGACGGAGACGTTCTGCTTGAGCTGGTCCGCGATCGGACAGCCCATGCTCGTCAGCGTCATCTCGATGTGGATCCCGTCCTCGACGTCGTCGCGCTCTTCTATCTCGTAGATGAGTCCCAGATCGACGATGTTCACCGGGATCTCGGGGTCGTAGACGTCGCGGAGGGCCTCCTTGACTGCCTCTGTGTCGACCATGTACCCGTCGGTTGGTGACGGAGGATGAAAAGTATTGTTCTCGACCGAGAACGTGATTCCCCGTCTCGGTGACTCTCTCCGGGAAATTTCGCCGCTTTTGGCCGACCAATAATCGTCACTGCGTCGGCCCGGACTGCCGGGAAGACCGGGATTCGCCGACGGCCGACGGCGTCGGGTCGGGCGGGAGTGAGCGGCGTGGACCCACTGCACGGCGGGGCGCATTACGTTTCGAATATCTGGTACGTATCGAACTGCGTCAGGTGTCGCGAATCGACGAGAGGGATCGAAGCGCCGCGAATCGCCAGTTTGAGCGGAAAATAGTCGATCGGATCGACGTATAACGTCAATGTAAATTAAAGAATATTAAGGACGTGTATACACTTAACTGCCCATAAAATGTGGGACCCAGGACTATCCCCGGAACGTCGCAACTAGTGGTGTGGGATCCAGTCGTCGTCCTGGCGACGCCGCGAACGCGCCGTTCGGTCGCGGACCCAGTTCGAGGTGACACAATCGTGAAACAGATACGTATCCACGGCCGCGGCGGTCAGGGCTCGGTCACCCTGGCCCATCTGATCGCCGAGGCAGCGTACGAGGAGGGCAAATGGGCACAGGCATTCCCGGCGTTCGGCGTCGAACGCCGCGGGGCACCGGTCGAGGCGTTCGCGCGCATCGACGGCGAGAAGATCACCGACCGGAGCCACGTCGACGAACCCGACTACGTCGTCGTACAGGACCCGTCGCTCCTGGACATCGTCGACGTGGGCGAGGGACTGGTCGAGGACGGGGTCGTCGTCATCAACGCCGACGCCGATCCCGCGGACTTCGACGTCGGGGTGGACGGGACCGTCGTCACGGTCGACGCGACGAACATCGCCCTCGAGCACCTGGGCAAACCGATCATGAATACGGCGCTCATGGGCGCGTTCGCGAGCGCGACTGGCGTGCTCCGGCCCGAGAGCATGGCCGAGGTCATCACGTCCGAGTTCCCGGGCGAAGTGGGCGAGCAGAACGTCGCCGCGACGACCGCAGCCTACGAGGAGGTGACGGCGGTATGAGCGACGCGTCCGACCCCTACGCCGACCTGACGATCACGAAGGGAGCCGTCGCCGAACCCGGCACGAGCCTGGTGAACGAGACCGGGACGTGGCGGGAGTTCCGACCGGAGATCGACCACGACGCCTGTACCGGGTGTGGCATCTGTGAGACCTTCTGCCCCGACGCAGCCGCCAAGCACGTCGGGGATCGCCGGTACGAGATCGACTACGACTACTGCAAGGGCTGTGGCATCTGCGCGGAGGAGTGTCCGGTCGACGCCATCGAGATGTTCGCGGAGGTGGACTGAGATGGGCGAAGAGGTCATGTTGAAGGGCGATCGCGCGGTCGCACACTCGGTGCTCTCGACCCAGCCCGACGTGGTCTCGGCGTACCCGATCACGCCCCAGACCGGCATCGTCGAGACGCTCTCCCAGATGAAGGCCGACGGCGACCTCGAGGGGGAGTACCTCAAGGTGGACTCCGAGTTCAACGCCGCCTCCTCGTGCATCGGGGCGAGCGCGGCGGGCGCCCGCGTCTTCTCCGCGACCAGTTCCCAGGGCCTCAAACTCATGTCGGAGCCCCTGTTCACCGCGTCGGGGATGCGCCTGCCCCTCGTGCTCGCGGTCGCGAACCGCAGCCTCTCAGCCCCGTTGTCGATCTGGAACGACCACACCGACGCGTTCGCCGAGCGCGACGGCGGGATGCTCCAGTTCTTCGCCGAGGACGTGCAGGAGGCGGTCGACAACGTCCTCATGGCCTACCGCGTCGCGGAAGACCCGGACATCTCCCTGCCCGCGCTGGCCAACCTGGACGGCTACATCCTGACGCACGTCAAGGAACCCGTCGAGATCCCCACCGAGGCGGAGACGAACGCCTTCCTCCCACGGCGCGAGCCTCACGCGACACTCGATCCGAAGCGTCCCAAGACGATGGGCGCGTACGCGCGTCCCGAACACTGGACCGAGACGCGCTACACCGTCCACGAGGCGATGCTCCGCGCGAAAGAGACCATCGGCGAGGTCGTCGAGGAATTCGCCGAGCAGTTCGGGCGCGAATACGGTCTCGAGTACGGCGGACTCGTCCAGACGTACGGCCCCGCGGACGCCGACGTCGCCGTGCTCGCGCTCGGCTCGCTCGTGGGGACGATTCGCGACGTCGTCGCGGAGTACGGCGAGGCGGTCAGGATCGTCAAGCCGCGGGTCATCCGGCCCTACCCGGCAGCGGCGCTCCGCGAGGCGCTCGCGGGCGTCGAGGCCGTGGGCGTCCTCACCAAGGAGGTGTCGCCCGGCCATCAGGGTACCCTGGCCTCGGAACTCAAGTCGGCGCTGTACGGGTCCGATACGACCCCGGCGATCAACAGTTACGTGCTGGGACTGGCCGGACGGGACGTCCCGAAGGACGACGTCACCGACGTCCTGGACGACGTCGTCGAGAGCGCGAGCAGCGGGCCGGCGAAGACGTTCGTCGACGAGGAGGACTGGCCGCAGCTGGACCGCGACCTGCTCCCCGAGGAGGTGACTCACTGATGAGTTCCACGGACGAGAACGCGCCGCCGGAACCGGAGATCAGCCACGACGACGACCTGTTCAAGCCGGGACACCGCGCCTGCGCCGGCTGTGGGCCGGCCCTCGCGATGCGGTACATCACCGAGGCGACCGGCGAGAACACCATCATCTCGAACGCGACCGGGTGCATGGAGGTCGTCTCCAGCCCCTACCCGGAGAGCTCCTGGGGAGTCAGCTGGATCCACGACGTCTTCGCGAACGCCCCCGGCGTCGCCTCGGGAGTCGAGGCCGCTTACCGCGCCTTCGACGAGAAGGAGGGCTTCGAGGAGTACGAGGACCACGATGACGTCAACTTCGTGGTCGTCGGCGGCGACGGCGCGACCTTCGACATCGGAATGCGCAGCCTCAGCGGGATGATGGAGCGGGGCCACGACGTCCTCTACATCGCCTACGACAACGAGGCGTACATGAACACGGGGATCCAGCGTTCCAGCGCGACCCCCCTGGGCGCGTCGACCACCACGTCGCCGCCCGGCGATGAGAGCTTCGGCAACGACACGACCAAGAAGAACATGCCGGCCATCGCGGCCGATCACGGCTGCGAGTACGTGGCCACGGCCTCCATCGCCTACCCGACCGACTTCAAACAGAAGATCGAGACGGCCCTCGAACACGACGGGCCGAAGTACATCCAGGTCTCGGCCCCGTGCATGCTCGGCTGGGAGTTCGACGCCGCCGAAACCGTGGAGGTCGCCAAACTCGGCGTCCAGACCGGGATGCAACCGCTGTTCGAGATCGAGGATGGCGAACTAACGGACGTCACGTCGCTGTCGGACCGGAAACCGGTCGAGGAGTACCTGGAGAAGCAGGGTCGATTCAGCCACCTCTTCGGCAGGGAAGGCGGCGAGGAGGTCCTCGACGAGATCCAGGCCTACGTCGACGAGCGGGCCGACGAACTGGGACTGGATCAGTAAGATCCGGCGGGTTCTCCGCGACGCGGACGGCCGGGGCTCCCGTCGCGGTCCCGATACCGCCCGTTTCGGGTGGCTGGGACACTCTAGCGATGCGGGGAGAAGCAGAAAACATCATATTCTTCAATGGCAAGGTGGCAAATGTTACGGGAAATTCGAGGTCTGCCAATGGAACCCGACATCGCAGTGGACGGCGGCGAGGATAGCACAGAGGCAACCGACGACTCCGCGCTGGCGACCGCCCTCCACCAGGTCGAACGCGCCGCTCCCCACGTGGACGTCGACGAGGGCGTCCTGGAGCGTCTCAAGAAGCCGACGCGCGTCGTCCAGGTGACCGTCCCGCTCCGACGGGACGACGGGTCCATCCAGACCTACACGGGCTACCGCGCCCAGCACGACGACGTCCGGGGCCCCTACAAGGGCGGCATCCGGTATCACCCCCACGTCTCCGCCGACGAGTCGACCGGACTGGCGATGTGGATGACCTGGAAGTGCGCCGTCATGGACCTCCCCTTCGGCGGGGCCAAGGGCGGCATCGTCGTCGATCCGAACGACCTCTCCGACCAGGAGACGGAACGACTGACCCGCCGGTTCGCCGAGGAGTTACGGGACGTCATCGGGCCGACGGTCGACATCGCGGCCCCGGACATGGGGACCGGACCGCAGACGATGGCGTGGATGATGGACGCCTACAGCATGCAGCAGGGCGAAACCATCCCGGGCGTCGTCACGGGCAAACCGCCGGTCATCGGCGGCAGCAAGGGACGCGAGGAGTCCCCTGGTCGCAGCGTCGCGATCATCACCCGCGAGATCATCGACTACCGGAACCGCGACCTCGAGGACACCACCGTCGCCGTCCAGGGGTACGGCAGCGTGGGGGCGAACGCGGCCCGCCTCCTCGACGACTGGGGGGCGACCGTCGTCGCCGTCAGCGACGTCGAGGGCGTCGTCTACGATCCGGACGGCCTGGACACCCACGCGGTCCCCTCCTACGACGAGGAGCCGAACGCGGTCACCACCTACGACGCACCCGAGACGCTCGCGGCCGACGAACTGCTCACCCTCGACGTGGACGTCCTGATTCCGGCGGCCATCGGTGGCGTCCTCACCGGCGACAACGCGGACGACGTCCGGGCCGACGTTATCGTCGAGGGCGCGAACGGACCGACGACGACCGGCGCCGACGAGATCTTCGCCGAGCGTGGAATCACGGTCGTCCCCGACATCCTGGCCAACGCCGGCGGGGTGACCGTCTCGTACTTCGAGTGGCTCCAGGACATCAACCGCCGGCAGTGGTCCCTCGAGCGGGTCCACGACGAACTCGAGAGCCAGATGCTCGCCGCCTGGGACGACGTCCGGGGCGTCGTCGAGGAGCGCGACCTCCCCTGGCGGGAGGCCGCCTACGTCGTCGCCCTGGAGCGCATCGGCGAGGCAAAGGAAACCCGCGGACTCTGGCCCTGAGGGGCAGCCCCGGGGCGTCTGCCCGCGATTATCGTTCCTGAGACCGGCGGGTCAATCTTAACACGGGGGCCACGAATCGACCCGGGCATGGCCAGACCGAACGTGGGGGTATTCACCTCCTACCTCACGGCGGCGGGCATCGGTCTGCTCCTCGCCGGGGCCCTCTTCGGCGCCGACCTCTGCGCCTTCGGAGGCACCTGCCGGGCGGACATCTGGGACTTCTTCTACGCGATGGGGATCATGCTCGTGGTGCTCGGGGCACCCATCTCGTTGCTCTCGACCCTCGGCCGGTACCTGCACGGGTGATCAGTCGGCCGGCGCGACCGTCGCGTCGTCCGCGTGGAACTTCCTGACCGCGTAGTAACCGGTCATCACCGCGAGCGCACCGAGGGACCAGAGGACGTTGGTCGTGCCGAGACCCACGATGGCGACCAACACGACGAGGAAGGCGACGGCCGCGAGCGCGATTCCACCGGGAGCCCTGAACGAGGGGGTCACGTCGGTCCGGTAGTAGCGAAGGCCGAGGAAGGCCAGGATGTTGATGCCGTATGGAATCGCCGTTCCGACCAGGGCCGCGATCGTCTCCAGTTCGTAGAAGTACCGGGGGACCGTCGCGAAGCCGGCCGCGAGGAGCGACACGGCGAGCAGTCCGACCCACGGCGTGTCGAATCGGGGGTGGATCCGCGCGAACGCCGACGGGAGCCCGCCCGTGCGGCCCATCGCGAGCAGGACGCGACTCGCGCTCATCGTCCCGACGAGCATCGTGGTGAAGATGGCGACGATGGCCCCGGCGGGGAGGACGTACTTCGCCAACCAGGTCGCACCCAGATTCGCGGCTGCGACGCCGAGTGGCGCCTGGAGGATCGTGCCGTCGGTGAACTGCGATGGGGGCACGACCCCGTGGAGCGCGAGCAGGACCGCCGCGTAGAGCACCGTCGTGATCCCGAGCGAGAGGACGATGGCGAGCGGGACGGTCCGCGACGGGTTCTCGATCTCTTCGGCGGCCGCGGGGATGGCCGTCCACGCGCCGTAGCCGGTCATCGCGAAGCCCATCGCGGCGAAGAACGACCCCGCGTCGCCGGTGAAGAAGGGATCGTAGTTGGCTGGGGCCGCGTTCGCCAGCCCGGCGCCGACGAAGACGAGGAGGACGGTCAACAGCACCGCCGCGAGCACGAGGTTGGTCCGGCTGGTCGAGTGGACCCCGACGAGGTTGACCAGGAAGCTCGCGACGACGGCCAGCACTGCGATCGGAACCGTGTACCCCGAGGCCGCCGGGAACGTGATCGAGAGGTAAGACGCGATCGAGAGCGCCGAGACGGTGACCGCGAAGGTCCAGCCGAAACTGTAGGATATCCCCTCCAGGTAACTCGCGAACGCCCGTATCGTCCGGTTCGGCCCGAGGGTCTCGAAGGGGTACACGGCGGGCCCGCCAGCCCGGGGGAACGCGAGGGCGAGTTCCGCGTAGAGGAGGCCGACCGCGATCATCAGTCCGCCCATGGCGACCCAGGCGAGGATCGCCGCGGGCCCGACCGCCTTCCCCGTCGCCCCGGGATAGTAGAAGATCGACGCCCCGACCATGCCGCCCACGCTCAGGAGGACGGCGTCGACCACTCCGAGTTCACGGTGCAACCGTCCGTCGGCATCACCATCACCTGACATGGATCGATCGACGAGTCGCCCCGTCCTGGCAGACGGTGGCGTCGCCCCGGAGATAAAAATTCTGAATTCGACATGCGTAACGGAATCGTTATTCAGCGGCGGGCGAGGAGGTGTCGGCGACACGGGCCGCGTCTGCCCACCGCGGACTGCGTCGTGGCTGGACGACGTCGGGGCGCGTCACGACGCCAACGCCGGGTGGGAAAGTACCACGGCGCCAACGCAGGCTGGGAAAGTACCACGGCGCCAACGCCGGCTCGTGTCACGTCGTCGTGGTCGCCCCCCCCGGGCCGAAAAACGTTTCATTTCGACAAAGTATTATCACCCGCCGGCCCGTCGGTTCTCGTATGTCAGACAGTCGATCGTACCCGTTCGAGGGGACCGAACCGACGATCCACGAGGACGCCCACGTGAGCCGCGAGGCGGTGGTCGTCGGCGACGTCCGGGTCGAGGCCGACGCGAGCGTCTGGCCCGGCGTCGTCATCCGGGGTGACGTCGGGTCGGTCAGGATCGGTCGCGGATCGCACGTGGGCGACAACACCACCGTCCACGCCAGCGAGGTGGGAGAGGCGGTGATGGTGGGCCACAGCAGCGTCCTCAACGACGCCACGGTCGGGGACCACGCGCTCGTCGGGTTCAACGCGGTGGTCAACACGGACGTGCGGATCGGGGCGCGAAGCGTCGTGGCGGCGGGGACGACCATCCAGGAGTCACGGGACGTCCCCCGGGAATCCTTCGTCAGGGGCGTCCCGGCACGGGTCACGCCGCTCGCGGAGACCGACCTCGACGTCGACGAGATATTCGAGTCGTACTCCTCGGGAGCCTACACCGATCTCGCCCGCCGCCACGACGCGCTCTTCGAGTGATTCGGCGATCGCGATTTGGCGAAACAGGTCCGGAGATGGCGGCCCGCGACGCCCGTTTGCAGGCCCGGAAGGGGGGCGGACCCTCCACGTTGGCGGCGGTTTCTGCCGATTCGGAACGTCGAAATCAGGGGCGTGCCCCGGTGGGGGTCGCCCGCATCGGACACCGGACTCGTGAACGCCGTCGATGGGTTCGCTCCCGCCCGGGCCGGGCGTCGAGGACAGCGCAGCGGTCGAGACGGGTCGGGACACCTCTAGACAGTTTGAACGTTCGACGTGGTTCGTTCCGCGAACGCGAACGGTGCATCGGGAGCGAGCGCCCCGGTCGGCGCGGCGAGGGTGAACGGGTCGCCGCCCTCGTGCGATCGTCGCCACGGTGGAGAGTCGCGCGGCGTCGTTAAAACAGGTAGACTGTACATCTATAACGAATTATTGATTTAATTACGGACGGGTTCCCATGTCCGGTGAACGAGACGACGGCGCACTCGAATCGCGACTGACCGAACAGGAGTACTTCCGACCACCGACGGATTTCGTCGGACAGGCGAACGTCACCGACACGGAAATTCTCGACCGGTTCGACGAGAACTATCCGGACGCGTTCGAGGAGTACGCGGAACTGCTTGACTGGGACGATCGCTGGGACGAGGTACTCGACGACGGCAACCCCCCGTTCTACGAGTGGTTCACCGGGGGCGAACTGAACGCGTGTTACAACTGCGTCGACCGGCACCTCCCTGAGCGCAAAGACGAGACCGCCATCGTCTGGGAGGGGTCACACGACGGGGAGAGCCGCCGGATCTCGTATCGCGACCTCTACAACGAGGTCAACACGATGGCCGCGGTCTACCGGGAGGTCGGCCTCGAGGAACACCACTACGAGCGGGACGGCGACGACGTCGAGATGTCGGGCGACATCGTGACGATGCACCTCCCGATGGTCCCGGACCTGCCGGTCGCCATGCTCGCCGCCGCCAGGATCGGCGTCCCCCACTCGGAGGTGTTCGCCGGGTTCTCCGCGAGCGCCCTCGCGGATCGCATCGACGACGCCGAGTCGGACGTCGTGGTGACCATCGACGGGTACTACCGGCGGGGCGAGTTCCTCAATCACAAGCAGAAGGCCGACGAGGCCCTCGAGATGGCCGATCACGACGTCGACACCGTCCTCCTCTTCCAGCGGGAGGACGAGCTCCACCCCGACGTGGAGATCACGGACGACGATCCCTACGTGCTGGTCGACGAGATCGTCGAGGAGAACGACCTGGAGCGGGCCTCCGTCGAGCCGGTGTCCCGGGACGCCGAGGACGTCCTGTTCCTCATGTACACCTCCGGAACGACCGGGAAACCGAAGGGCGCACAACACCGCACCGGCGGCTACATGGCCTACGCGGCGGCCACCTCGAAGTACGTCCAGGACATCCACCCCGAGGACACCTACTGGTGTATGGCCGACATCGGCTGGATCACCGGCCACTCCTACATCGTCTACGGGCCGCTCGCGCTCGGGACGACGACCCTCATGGTCGAGGAGGCCCCGGACTACCCGCACAAGGGGGCGACCTGGGAGATCGCCGAGACGTACGACGTAGACATCTTCCACACCTCGCCGACCGCGGTGCGGATGTTCATGAAGTGGGGCGAGGAGATCCCACAGCAGTACGACTTCGACTTCAAGCACATGACCACGGTCGGCGAGCCGATCCAGCCGGAGGCCTGGCTGTGGTACTACAAGTACATCGGCGACGAGGACGCCGTCATCGTCGACACCTGGTGGCAGACCGAGACCGGCGGGCACCTCATCACGAACCTGCCCGCGCTCAAGGACATGAAACCCGGCAGCGCTGGCTACCCGGCCCCGGGCATCCAGCCCGCCATATACGACGACGACGGCGAGCCGATGGAGCCGGAGAGCGGCCAGGCCGGGAACCTCGTCATCGAGAAGCCCTGGCCGGGGATGCTCCAGACGGTCCACGGCAACGACGAGCGCTTCGTCGACGAGTACTGGCGGGACTTCTCCGACACCGGCAGCGACGACCCCGAGGACTGGGTCTACAAGGCCGGCGACGGCGCCGTCCACGAGGAGGACGGCTACTGGCGCATCCTCGGCCGCCTCGACGACGTGATGAACGTCGCCGGGCACCGCCTCGGGACGATGGAACTCGAATCGGCCATCGCCGAGGTGCCCGAGGTCGCCGAACCCGCGGTCGCCGGTCGGGACGACCCCGAGAAGGGCACGGTCCCGGACGCCTACGTGACTCTCCGCGAGGGCGTCGAACCGAGCGAGGAGGTCCGGGAGAAGATCGTCGCGGCCGTCGAGGACGAAATCGGCCCGTTCGCGCGGCCGGCGAACATCTGGTTCGTCGACGAGCTCCCCAAGACCCGCTCGGGGAAGATCATGCGGCGGCTCCTCGAGGACATCTCCAACGACGAGGACCTCGGCAACACGATGACCCTCCGCGACACCAGCGTCCCGGAGGAGATTCGCGACATGGTCCACGGATAAGAGGTCAGACACATGCCTGCAAACACCGACACCGGTAATCCTGCACCGCTCGGCCTCGTCGGCTTCGGGCTGACGACGGTCCTGTTGAGTCTCGTGAACGCCGGCATCTTCGGGGCGGACCTGGAGATGGCCGTCGTGCCGATGGCAATCGCCTACGGGGGCACGATCCAGCTGTTCGCGGGACTGCTCGAGTATCGCGAAGGAAACACGTTCGGGACGGTCGCGTTCACCAGCTACGGTGCGTTCTGGTGGTGGTTCGCGCTGCTCGTCCTGTTCCAGACCAACGGCTGGGTGTCCGCGATCGGTTCCCAGGCCGTCGGGGTCGCCCTCATCATGTGGGGCGTCTTCACGGCCTACATGTGGGTGGGCACGTTCAAGCTGAACTGGGCGCTCTGGTCGGTCTTCCTGCTGCTCGCCGTCACGTTCTTCCTGCTCGGCTTCGGGGACTTCCTCGGCGCGAACTCCCTGGTCGTCGCAGGCGGATACGTCGGTCTCCTGACCGGCCTCGACGCGATGTACGTGAGTTTCGCCGAGGTGACGAACTGGGCGTTCGACGACGAGGTCGTTCCCCTCGGTGGCACGCCGCTGTCCGGAACCACGACGCAGTCCCGGGCCGAACCCGCCGACTGATCCGGTCGCGGTCCCACCGCGGTCTCGGAACCGTCGGCGGGCAAAACGTCCGAATCCTGACTCTGGCGCTGGAGCAGACGTCCGATTCCCGCCTCTGGCGCTGGAACGGACGTCCGCTCCCGTCCGCGTCGCTGGGCCCTCGATGATCTCCCAGGGCACCTGCAGGTGACCTCAATGTGACCTCCAGGTCACCTGGGCGATCATGGATCCCTGGGTCGCCGCGAGCCACCCACCGTCCGAGCGATTATGGCCGCCCGGCGCGTCGGTATCGTCATGGACCGGTGGCTGGGGGCCCGGGCGTGGGCGATCACGGTCGTCCTCGTGGCGGGCGTCCTCCTCGCCGCCGCGGTCGTCGTCCGAACCGGCGGCTCGGCCTCCCTCGTGACAGTCGGGCTGGTCAGCCTCGCGGCGATATCCGTTGCCGCCGCGCGCTCCGGCGGCACGTACGCCTTCGAGGACGAGCGGGCGCGACCGGTCGGTGTGCACGAACTCCCGTCGGTCAGGAGGGCGCTCCTCGAGGTGACCGAGCGAAGCGGCCGCCGACTGCCCCGGTTGGTCGTCGTGGAGATGGACGCACCGGGGGCCGTCGTCGGCTACGACGCCGGAACCCCGGTCGTCGCGGTGGATCCGCTCCTCCCACGGATCGTGGGCCCCGACGGGGTGCGGGCGCTCCTCGCGCACGAACTCGGCCACCTCGGGACCGACCTGACCTCGGACGCGGTCCGCGCGTACGCGCCCCAGGCGATCGGATTCGGCGCGTACTGGCTGGTCTTCCTGGCCGGCCGGGGACCGCTGCTCGCGTCGGCCGGGACGGTCCTCTACGTCGGCCTCGCGACCCACGAGCATCCCGCGGCACGGGCGACGCGGGCCGCCCTGAGCCTCGCCAGCGATCCCGCGGCACTCGCCGCGAGTCGGTACGCGAACCGGCTCGAGGAGTACCGGGCCGACGCCTTCGCTGCGACCGTGGTCGATCCGTGGACGCTCGCGGAGGCCCTCTTCCGCGTCGCGGCCGTCGCGACCGGTGACGACGTCGAGGACGTCGCCGGGCCCGTCCCGTGGTCCGCCGACCGGTCGCTCGTGTTCGCCCTGTTCGCGACCCATCCGTCCGTCGAGGACCGCGTCCGCCGACTGGGCTGCTCGATACTCGACTGGGTAACCCCGTACCGCCCCGACCGCTGAGCGGCGGACCGTCGGCATTTATAGGCCGGCCGGGCGAAGTCGCGCCCATGGCCTGGATCGATCTCCTGATCGGCAGCGGCCCGAGTCAGCGGGTGGTGATCCTCGGGACGGTCGTCGTCTACGCCGCCCTCCTCCTGCGCCGCCCCGAGGACGCCCGCGAGAGCGCGGTGAGCGGCCTCCGCCGGTTCGGGGGCCTCTTCACGCTGATCGTGGCCGCGCTGTTCCTCGCGAGCGCCATCGGCACGGTGTTGCCACGAGAGATGGTCGGTGGACTGCTCGGACGGGCCGCGGGGCCGCAGGGCGTCGTCCTCGCGGGCCTCCTCGGGGGACTCCTCCCCGGTGGTCCGTACGCGGTGTACCCGATCGTGGACAGCATCGGGAGCCAGGGGGCCAGTCTCGCGGCGGTGCTTGCCATGCTCGTGGGGTACGGTGCGATCGGGATCGGACGCGTCCCCTACGGTATGGTGTTCTTCGACCTCCGCACGGTATCGACGCGGCTCGCGGTGGGCGTGGTCGCGACCGGACTCGTCGCGGTGGCTGCGTGGGCACTCCTCTGACGATGGCCTGGTACGATCCCCTCGTCGGCCGGTCGTGGGGCCAGCGAATCGTCATCCTCCTCACGGTCGCGGTCTACGGGTACCTGCTGCTCGTCCGACCGGCGGCCGCGATGGCGAGCGCGCGCGGCGCGGTCGACACCCTCGTTCGACTGTTCACCCTGATCCTCGCCTCCCTGCTGCTCGCGAGCGCCCTCGAGTCGGTGTTGCCCGAGGAGACGGTCGTCCGCTACCTCGGGAGTGGCGGCGGGCCGAAACACGCCGTCCTCGCGGGGCTGCTCGGCGGCGCACTCCTGGGAGGGCCGTTCGCGACGTATCCCATCATGCGAAGCGTCCGGGAGCAGGGAGCCGGCTACGTCGCCCTGCTCTCGATGTACGTCGGGTACAACGTCATCGGGATCGGTCGGGTGCCCTTCGGCCTCGTCATCTTCACCCCGACCGTCGTGGCGCTCCGACTGGTCGCCGGCGTCCTCGTGACGGTCCTCGCCGCGCTCGCCATCTGGGGGCTGGTGTCCGACAGCGATCACCGCGCGACCGAACGAGGCTGACGGTAACCTATTTCAGGTTCAGGTCTGATGATCATCTCGTCGACCAGTCATGACGGAGCCATGTTCGTTCACCCTTTCCCCAGACGACGACCGCGGTGGCGACTTCCTGGACGGGACGTGGTCCTGTCCACACGACGCCGTGGCGGGTTCCGACCGATGCGCGTTCCACCTCGACCCGGAGCGACGCGAGTCGCTCGGGATCGACGAGGAGGCGGTCCACGAGGCGTTCGAATCCGCGGTGGCAGCCCCGGGCCAGCGATCGAAAGAGGTGTTCGGGGCCCGGCTGAACGGGCTGTCCCTCGAGTACGCCGTCCTCGACGCCCCGGACCGGTATCCGATCCGCCTCGCCGGGTCGACCGTCGACGGCACGCTCCGGATACAGGAGACGACCGTCGCACAGCCCCTCGACCTGGCCGGCGCGCGAATCGAATCGCTCGCAGTCCGCGACGCCGAGTTCGAGGGACCGGTGACCCTCACGGGAGCCGACCTCGACGACGTCGTGGTCGAGGGAGTCGAGTTCGATCGACGGGTCGAGGCCGACGCCCTTCAGGTCGCGGGAGACGTCGCGTTCGATGAGACGCGGTTCTACGGCGACGCGTCCTTCGACGGGCTTGCCGTCGAGGGCACGGCGTCGTTCCGTGGCGCGGAGTTTCACGGCGAGGCCAACGTCAAGCGCGAAGACGCGTCCTTCGTGGATGCCCGCGTCGACGGCGACGTCGATTTTCGGGACACGACGTTCCGCAACGCGGACTTCGGCGATTTCGCGGTCGGTGGCGAGGGGCGGTTCGAAGAGGTCACCTTCGAGGGCGACGCCACCTTCACCGACGCGGTCTTCGATGGGGCGGTCGCGTTCGTCGGAGCGGAGTTCCGTGGCGGGGCGAACGTCGAACGGGACGACGCCAACTTCGACGGCGTCACCTTCGGGGGGCCGGTGCGGTTCGTGGGTACCCGATTCCGGTACGCCTCCTTCGACGGGGCGACGTTCGCCGCGGAGTGCGAACTCGAGGACGCCCGCTTCGATCGGGAGGCCTCCTTCGAGGACGCGGACGTTCGTGCGGAGGCGGTCTTCGACGAGGCGCGATTCACCGACGACACCTCCTTCGAGGAGAGTCAGTTCCGGGGACCCGCCAGCTTCCGGGGCGTCGAGTTCCAGGGTGGCGACAACGTCGTCGACGAGGACGTCACCTTCGCCGGCGCGGTCTTCGAGGCGGGCGTGGACTTCGAGCGGGCGATTTTCGAGTTCGCCGACTTCGAGGGGGTGCGCGTCGAGGGGGACCTCCGACTCGATTCGTGTTCGTTCGGCGATCGATCGATATTCCGGGACGTGGCCGTCGACGGCGCCCTCCTCGCTCCGGAAACGCGCTTCGACGGCGACGCCTCATTCGAGGGCGCGTTCGTCGACGGGGCGGCCGACTTCGCCGGAGCCGAGTTCCGCGGCGGCGACAACGTCGGCGACGACGACGTCACCTTCGCGAACGCCGAGATCCACGGATCGCTGACGCTCGAGCGCGGCGTCCTCGGCCTCGGCGTCTTCGACGGCCTCTCCGTTGGGGGCGAGGCACGCTTCGAGGGCGTGTCCCTCGCGGACGACGCCACCTTCGAGGAGGCGGTCTTCGAGGGACCGGCGCGGTTCGACGAGGCCCGATTCGACGACGACGTGAGTTTCGCCGACGCCGCGTTCCGGGACGAGGCGGTATTCGCGGGAGCGGAGTTCCACGGCGGTGCCAACGTCCGCGAACGGGACCTCGACTTCAGCGGCGTCACGGTCTCGGGGTCGGCGTCGTTCGAGCACGCGCAGTTCCGGCTGGGGGCGTTCACCGACGCGACCTTCGAAGACGCGGTGTCCTTCGAGAAGGCGAGATTCGACGGCGACGCCGTCTTCGAGGACGTGACCGTGGAGGGGGAAGCCAACTTCGCCGAGATCCGCTGTCACCGGGACACGACCGTCAGCGGGGCGACCTTCCGCGAGGCGGCGAACTTCCAGGGAGCGGAATTCCACGGCGGCGCGAACGTCGTGGACACCGACTTCGACGCGGAGGATGCCACCTTCGATGACGACGTCCGCTTCGACCGGGCGGAGTTCGGCTTCGCGGTGCTCGAGGGGATCGACGCCGGCGGCGACGTCTCCGTACGGGAGGCCACGTTCACCGATCGGGCGCTGCTCTCGGGCATCACGGTGGCGGGGGCCACCGACTTCGTCGAGGCGACGTTCGAGCAGCGGACCGACTTCGCGGAGGGCGTCTTCGAGGGACGTGCGACGTTCGACCAGGCGGAGTTTCACAGCAACGTCTCCTTCGAGGAGGTCACGTTCGGCGCGGAGGCGTCCTTCGAGGGGACGGCGATGCAGGGGAGCGCGACCGTCCTCCAGGACGACGCGGACTTCAGACGAGCCTCCTTCCAGGACGACGTCTCCTTCGAGAAGGCGGAGTTCCGTTACGGCAACTTCTCACGTGCCGACTTCGCCGGCGACGCGACGTTCCGGCACGCCTTCTTCGACATCGGCGGCGCGTTCGAGGCCGCGCAGGTCGGGGGTGCGTTCTCCGCGGCGGACGCTCGGTTCGAGGGCGACGTCACCTTCGACCGCATCGAGGTCCGGGGACCCGCGGACTTCGAGGAGACCGAGTTCGCGGGCGAGTCGAACGTCCACGGTCGTGGTGCGACCTTCGACGACGCGGCGTTCCACGACGCGGTCTCCTTCGAGCGCGCCGAGTTCCAGACGGCGGCGTTCGAGGAGACGGCGTTCGCCGACCCCGTGGCGTTCACCGACGCCGTCGTTCGCGAGTCGCTCGTGAGCGAGATCCGGCCGCTGGGCGACCAGCTCGTCGTGGACATGGGCGGGACGGCCCTCGAGGGGGGCCGGATCGCACAGCCCCCCGACGGTGCGACCTACTACGACCTCACCGGCGCGACTGTCGGACAGATCGAATTCGCCCAGGAGAACGCCGAGCACGAGGTCTTCGATTACTTCCGCCTGAGCGACACCACCTTCGAGGGGTTCGACTTCTCGGCGCACATGGACGAACTCTCCCGGAACGACTGGATCATCCACCGGTTCGGCCTCGACGACGAGGCGCTCCCCGGCGACGTCCCACCGGTCGACGACCCAGGGCTCCTCGAGACGACCTACCTCAAGGCGAAGAACTCCGCGGACGCGTTCGGCCACCGGAAGGCGGCAGCCGAGTTCTTCATCAAGGAACTCACCTACCGCCGGAAGAAGAACTGGTCCATCTTCCGCGGCGCGGCCGAGGGAACCGCCGACGGCCCTGCCGACGCGGGGACCAGCCGGGCAGCCCACGCCGACGACCCCACCGGCCGCGAGAACCCGACCCAGACCCGGTCGGTGGGGGCCGTCCGCGAACGGGCGGGGGCCCTCGGGCGCTGGTTCGGGAACTACCTGCTCTACCAGACCAGCGGCTACGGGGAGCGGCTCTGGCGCGTGATTTACATCTCCGCCGTGGTCGTCGTGACGTGGGCGTTCCTCTTCACCACGCTCTCCCGGGGGACCCGCGGACCGGCGGGCGTGACGACGGCCGGGCTGTCGGGTCTCGGCGAACTCCTCTCTACCGAGGGGGTGGTGGTCTTCGGCAAGAACCTCTACTTCAGCCTGGTGACCTTCACGACGCTCGGTTACGGCGACATCCAGCCGATCGGTGCGGTGGCGCGGTTGCTGGCCAGCATCGAGTCCTTCATCGGGGCGCTGCTGGTCGCGCTGGTGGTGTTCGTCCTGGGTCGCCGGGTCGCGTGGTGATCGGGGTCACTCGTCCACGTCTCCCGTCGTCTCCCGGTCGGCCGTCGAGGAGAACGGTTCCGTGTAGATGTCGAAGTGGGTGATCTCCTGACTGCGGTGGACGACGTAGAAGGTCGCGATGAGGACGAGCATGAGGAACCCGTACGAGGCAGCGGCGAGCAACGCGTCGTCGTAGGAGTGATACTTCCCGGTCCGGAAACTGATGATCTTCCGGGCCATGGCGATCAGGGCCACGTTGATCACCAGCGGGAGGATGTTGAGGTTCTCGATGTACGCGACCACCGTGCGGTAGATCTCGACGATGATCAGGAGCAACAACGCCGTGTCGATGAGCGCGATTACGTTGTTCGGATCGGTGAAATTCCCGGTCCGGATCAGTTCGAAGAGTTTGAGGCCCAGGTCGAAGACCCCGATGCCGAAGAGGACCACCATCAGGGCCGCGGTCGCGAATTCGAGGGTCTCCATCAGGAACTCCGAACCGCTGGCGTACGCTCGAATCCGGGACTCGAACTGGTCGGCCATCGAGTCCCCGGTCGGCGGCGAACCGCCAGTCTCGTCGTCTGACATGAGCGCAGGTTCGAAACAGAGTATAAAAAAGGTTGGTGACCCACGTCCGGGTCCGGCCACGAGTTCGACCCCGAAACCGGGTGGCCGCCGGGTCACCCGTCGCCCGACCCGAGCACCGCCGACACTGCGGTCCGTACCCTGGTAACCGCCGCGGACCCCACGTCCCTGACGGAGGTGAGGTACCGGGAGGGCCGACGGACACGCCCCGCGCCCCTGGGTACCCCCCCGGAGGACGTGCCCGACCTCGCGGGCCGTGGGAATCTTCTTGAGGACGCGGTGGGCGCGCCCCCGAAACGGAGTCTGGACGACGACCGCTTGACCTCGTACGCCAGGCGGTCCTCTCGCGACGACGTCTTCGTGACGTCCGCGTTCACGAGCGACTCCCGGGCGAGGACCGCCTCGTCCGAATCCACCGCTCCGACGACCGTGAGCGCGGCGACGCGCTCCAGGAGCCGTCCGGTCTCGAACCCTTCGAGTAGCGCGAGGACGCGTGCACTCCGGGCCAGTTGGGCCAGTTCGCCGGCGAGGCGGAACGCGGTGAGAAACGGCACGACGAGCAGCACGTCGAGCCAGTTCTCCCGGACGAACGCCCGGCTGTCGTCGTACAGGACGAACTCGACCGCGACGTGGAGGACGAAGTACACCATGACCCCGCGCTGGAGGAGGACGACCTCGTGGTGGAGACCCTCGAGGTGTGCGACGTACTCGACGTACAGTACGCCGAGAATCGCCACGAGGGCCACCGGAAGCAGCGAGTGCAGCGTGGCGCGCAGGCCGAACAGCCACGCCGGGCCACTCACCGAGTGTTCGCGCTCTGTCACGGTTCGTCTCCGAGAACGGGCAGCCAGCCAATATATTTTTCCGGTCCAGCGATCCCACTCCTCCGGACCAGGCTCGACAATCCTCCCCTCGCCCTCCCTCCCCGATGGACGCGAAGTTATCTCAACGTTCAGATATTATTTCAAATAATTCGAATGCCAAATATGTATGGTTTCACGTCCGTCTCGTTCCAGCGAATCGCGACGTATATCCGCTAAATCTGTAGATTTCTCGAATATTTCAGGTGAGAGAATCCGCACGGGCGTTCGATGGCTGGAAGACGAAACGATTCGACGCAAGGCGTCTACGTGGCCTGTAAGTCCGATATATGCGCAATACCGTAAGGGCGGACGGATTGGGCGCGGGATGGCACTCGCAGAATTAACAATTTTCATAGTATAATATAGTTCTGATAGGAAGTGCCGTGGGGCCCCAGACGGCGAGAGTTGGCGGTCCGACGATCCCGAACCGGGGAGAGCGATGGCGGTCCGACGATCCCGAACCGGGGAGAGCGATGGCGGTCCGACGATCCCGAA
>JBDGUD010000017.1:16083-37532 GCA_042216165.1 Halanaeroarchaeum sp. | reverse complement strand
GGGATCGATCCGCCCGCGGTGAAACGGGCCCTGGAGACGCTGTCGTCGATGGCCAGCGGCGCCCGGTTCGACTATCCGGAACGGTCTCGTCCCATTACAGAATTACGGCTGTAAGTCCGGGCTCGAGGGCGGGAGTCGTTCCGCATGACGGGACCGATCCGCCGGCGAGGCCCGCGAAAATTGCCGGTTCATGCGACCGTCACCGGCGAACGTCGCCTGTTCCGGTTATCGGAACGCGATCGTCACTCGCTGGGGGGCTCCTCGAGGTTCCGCGGGACGCCCTGAGCCGTGACCGTCTCGCCCACCAGGTACGAACTCGCGTCGCTCGCGAGGAACTGGGCGACGTCGGCGATCTCTTCGACAGTGCCGATGCGCCGATCGACGTCGTCCCGCTCGAGGTTCGACGCGGAGACGCCCATCTGGGACTCGACGCCAGGCGTGGCGACGAACCCGGGGGCGATGCAGTTGACCCGGACGTCCTCGTCGGCCCACTCGTTCGCCAGCGACGAGGTGAGATTGATCACGCCCGCCTTGGCGGCAGCGTAGTGGCTCATCAGCGGAGACCCCTGCTGGCCCGCGACGCTGGCGACGTTGATGACGGTGCCGCCCCCGTCCTCGCGCATGTACGCGCCCGCGGCCTGCGTGGCGTGGAAGGTCCCGTGGAGGTTGATGTCCACGATGGTCTTCCAGCCGTTCTCGCTCAGGTCCTCGAAGGGTGCCATGAAGCTCGCCCCCGCGTTGTTGACGAGGACGTCGATCGACCCGAACTCCTCGACCGTCGCCTCGACGAGTGATTCGACCGCGTCCCTGTCGGTGACGTCGCACTCGACGGCGATCGCCCGCCCCGGGCGGTCGCTGTCGTTGATTTCCTCCGCGACCGGATCGACGTTCTCCTGTTCGCGCGAACAGACGACGACGTTCGCGCCGTCCGCCGCGAACCGCTCCGCGATGCTCCGCCCGATTCCGCTCGACGCGCCCGTGACGATGGTGCTCCGTCCGTCGACGGCGAATTGTTCCGTTGGCATGAGAAATCGGTGATTCCACGACTGGTTTGCCCCGGACCGGTAATAAACCTTGACAGTCGAATCCGCGGGTCAGTCGCCCCTGAACAGCCGGTAGTTCGTCATCCCCGCTGCGACTGGCGCGACGCCCTCGTCCGGGGTCTCGCTCTCGACGAGCACGCGCGTGACCCCGACGCGACCACCGGCCCGGACCACCTCGGCGTCCGCGATCAGGTCACCGGTGGCCGGGCGCAGGTACGAGACGTCGAGATCGATCGTCGTCAGGGAGGCGGTGGCCGGATCCTCGTACGTCGTTCGGAGCGCGAACGCGCTCGACGTGTCCACGAGCGTTGCCGCGACGCCCCCGTGGACCGAGGCTGCGCCGGTCCGGCGTGGATTGGTGAGCGTTTCGTCATACGGAACCCGCATCGTCACCCGGCCGGTCGACACCTCGTCGAATTCGACGCCGAGACGGGACAGGAAGCCGTGCGATTCGACGAAGGAGGCGAACGCGGCCTCGATTTCTGGCGAGAGGTCCGTCATGCGAGTGATCGGCGTCGTGGCATCGTCTCAGAACTCGGTCACGACGGGGATGCCGACGGTTTCGAAGGAGTCGAGTTGCTCGATGGCCTCGGGAACCTCCTCGAGGCTGATCCGCTCGGTGACGACCGCGCCGGGATCGATCGCGTCCTCTGCCATCATCTGGAATATCTCCTCGTACTCGTGTGGGGGCATCCCGTAGGACCCGTAGAAGTCCACCTCGTCGGCCACCATCCGGTCGACGGGGATCGGCACTTTCCCGCCCTCCTCCGCGGTCGTCAACCCGATCTGGAGGTGCTGGCCCCCCTTGTCGAGGGAGGCGAGGGAGTTCTGGGTCGTCTCCGCGATGCCGAGGGCGTCCACGGAGACGTCCACCCCGCGCTCGTCCGGCGTGTGCCCGCGGACGGCGGCCGGAACGTCCTCCACGTCTGGCACCCGGACCGTCCGGTCGGCACCCAGTTCTGCCGCCTTCTCGAGGTTGTCCTCGTTGAGGTCGACCGCGACCACGTTGGCCCCGAGTGCGTCGGCGACGTGGACCGCCGACAGTCCGACCCCCCCGCACCCGTGAACCGCGACCCAGTCGCCGGCCGTCAGATCCACGCGGTGGACGAGTCCGTGGAAGGCCGTCGCGAACCGACAGCCCAGGCCGGCGACCGCGATCGGATCGACGCCGTCCGGCAGGTGCACCAGGTTGTGATCGGCGTTCGGGACCGGGTAGTACTCCGCGAAGGCGCCCTGCTGGAACGGGACCAGGCCCATCGGGATCGACCGCTCGCAGATGTTCGCGTTGCCCGCACGGCAGTGGCGGCACGTGCCGTCGGAGAGGTTGAAGGGGTTGGTGACCCGGTCGCCGACCGAGAACGTCTCGACGTCCTCTCCGACCTCGACGACGGTGCCCGCCGGCTCGTGGCCGAACACCTGGCCCTCTGTCGGCTGGATGTTGAGCCACTCCCAGTCGCCGCGCCAGGCGTGCCAGTCGCTCCGACAGACCCCGCACGCCTCGGTTTCGACGACGACGCCGTCCGGCCCCGGTTCCGGCCGTTCGATCTCCTCGACGGCCATCGGTTCTTCGACACCCTGGAACGTGACTGCGCGCATGCATTCGACTTCCGAGCCGGTCACCATGAATGTTGGGTGGTCGGTCTCACGTCTCGGGTCGACCGCTGGCCACGATGTCGAGGACCTCCGAGAGCGACTCGACGCGGTAATCGACCGCCGGACCCTCCTCGGCCCCGTAGGCGACCGTGGAGAGCCCCACCGCCGCGGCCCCCTCGACGTCGTGTTCGTACCGGTCGCCGATCATGAGCGAGCGCCCAGGAGAGACGTCGGCCTTCGCGAGTGCGGTCTCGAACGTGTGGGGGTGCGGTTTCGTGTGGCCGACCTCCTCGGAACTGGTGAACGAGTCCACCCGGTCCAGCAGGTCGAACGCGTCCAGAATCCGCCGGCCCTCGTCGTGGTCGACGTCGCTCACGACCCCGACGTGAACCGGGGACCGGGCGAGTTCCGCGACGGTGTCCACGGCCTCGGGGTTCGCCTCCACGTGTCGGTCGAACGCCGACCGGAAGAGCGGTCGCCACGCTGATCGGGGAACCGTCGGTTCCACGACCGCGTCTACCGCCCGATCGTATGCCTCCCTGGCCGGTCGGTAGGCCATCTCCTCGCGCTCCGCGAAGTACTCGCCCACGACCGTCCGCCACCGGTCGACGGCCGTCTGGGTCGGGACCGCACAGGAAAACCGCGAACAGAGGTCGTCGACGAAGGCGGCGTGTGCTCGCCGGACCGACGGGAGCGAGAGGATGACGCCGCCGACGTCCCAGAAGACCGCCTCCCACGGCGATACCTCGTCCATACCGGTGGTAGTCCCGGGCTGGGCATCAATGTATCGTCCGCGCCGTGCCCGGCTCTCACGATTCCTGTCCGTTCGCTATCGGTAACCCATTGGATTTATGGTGAAGGTTGGTGATTGAGCACACGTAGATGAGTCGTGATAGCACCCATCAATCGCAGCGCAGCGACCGAACCGACTCCCAATCGAGTGGTGACGACGGCCTTCCCACCGCGTCGCGGCGGCACGTCCTGGCGACGACGGGCCTCGGCGTGGCGGGACTGACCGGCCTCGCCGGGTGTCTCGGGGGTGGCGGCGGTGGAGGACCGACGGGACCCTTCAAAATCGGCGTCCTTGCCCCCCACACGGGGACGAAAAATCCGATCGGCAACTCCATCGCCAAGTCGGCGAAACTGGCGGGGCAGCAACTCAACGACGCCGGGGGCGTCATGGACAAGGACGTCGAGGTCGTCGTAAAGGAGACCAAGGAGGACCCCCAGACGGGCAAGGACAAGCACCAGGAACTCACCGTCGGGGAGTCCGTCGACGTGACGGTCGGCGTGTTCACGAGCGAGGTCCTCCTCAACCTCATGGACAGCATCGCGGGCCAGGAGACGGTCCACATGACCGCCGGCGCCGCGACGCCGGAGGCGTCCACGATGGTGAAGGACGACTACGAGAAGTACAAGTACTGGTTCCGGACCGGCCCGGTGAACGCCCACTACCTGGGCGCGAACATGGTCGACTTCGCCGAGGCCTCCTTCGACAGTCTGGGCTGGGACTCCGTGTACGTCCTCACCGAGGACTACGCGTGGACCAAACCCATCGACGCGGTCCTCAAGAACCAGCTCGCGGACGCGGGCGCGGAAGTGGTCGGCATGAAGCGGTACGCCGGCGGGACGAAGGACTTCTCGACCATCTACGACCAGGTCGAGGCCTCCGGTGCTGACGCCGCGTTCGTGGCGATGGCCCACACCGGGACCGCGGCCATCGTCCAGTGGGCCAAGCAACAGCGTCCCTTCGAGTTCGGCGGCATCCACGTCCCCATGCAACTGCCGTCCTACTACGGGCTGGTCAACGGGGCCGCCCGGTACGGCGTGACCCAGAACACCGCGACGCCGAACTCCGAGATCACCGAGAAGACCGTTCCGTACGCGAACGCGTACCACGACTTCGTCGGCAAGTATCCCGTCTACACGGGCTACATCGCGTTCGACGCCGTGAAGAACTACGCCGCCGCGGTCGAGAGCGCCGGCTCACGCGCGTCCGACGACGTCGTCGCGGAACTCGAGCGCATGACGTACACCGGGACGGCAGGCCCGACCCGGTACTACGGACGGGATCAGACCTACCCCCACGACGTCGTCTACGACGAGACGGGGGAGAACGGGGTGCTCCCGCTCTGGCTTCAGTGGCAGAAGTCCGGCGGCCAGGGCGAGCAGGTCACCATCTGGCCCGACTCCCTCGCGCGTGGGTCGTACGTGAAGCCGCCCTGGGTCTGAACGATGGCGCTGTCGCCGGTCAACGTGATCGCCAACGCGGTGATGATCAGCGCGCTGTACGCCCTGGTCGCCATTGGATTCACTCTCATCTTCGGCGTGGGCGGCGTCCTCAACCTGGCACACGGGGCCACCCTCACCGTCGGTGCGATCACCGCCTACTACGTCGCCGAGGTATTCGGACTGGGAATCGTCCTCGGGACGGTCGGCGCGATGGTCGTGCCGGCCGTCTTCGCGGGGGCGCTCTACCTGGGATTGATCCGTCGAGTCGAGGACGACCCGATCACGGTGATGATTCTCTCGCTCGTGACCGCCATCGCCGTCGAGGAGTTCATCAAACTCCTCGTCGGTACCCAGCCGGTCGCCATTCCGTCGCTGCTCTCGGGGCAGCTGGCAGTGGCCGGCGGCGTCCAGATGAACCGCGTCCTGGTCTTCGTGCTCTCCTGGGTGCTCATCGGCCTCCTGTTCGTCGTGGTCAACTACACGCGGACGGGGAAGGCCATCCTCGCCACGAGCATGAGCACGAAGGGTGCGGCACTGGTCGGGATCGAGAGCGAGCGGATGTACCTCATCACCTGGGTGCTCGCGGGCGCGTTCGCCGGACTGGCCGGCGTCTTCCTGGGATCGATCCAGACCGCGACATGGGACATGGGTCGAACGCCCCTCGTGCTCTCGTTCAGCATCGTCGTCCTCGGGGGAATCGGCTCTATCAGGGGGAGTCTCGTGGGCGCGTACGTCATCGGCTTTCTGGAGACCATGACGACGTCCTACGTCGACTCCTCGCTCAGCGGCCTCGCGTCGCTCGTCGTCCTCGTGTTGATACTGCTCGTCAGGCCGGAGGGACTCTTCGGTCGCGAATTCACCGAATGACCATGGTCGAAACAGGACTCTCCGATCTCGTCGATCCGCGCACGCTCGCACGGCGACACCAACTGGGCCTCCTCGCACTGGTCGCCATGGGACTGGCCCCCCTGTGGGTCCCGCTGCTCTACGGCGGCGGCCAGGGGCTGCTGTTCCTCCGGACGCTCACCAGTGCGATGTTCTTCGGCATGTTCGCGATGAGTTGGGACGCCGTCTCCGGGTACACCGGCCAGATCAGTTTCGGCCACTCGCTGTTCTTCGCCGTCGGTGGTTACACGAGCGCGATGCTCAACCTCGGCTGGGGCGTTCCCCCCGTGCTCGCGGTGGTCCTGGGGACGGCCCTCGCGGCTGCGGTCGGCCTCCTGATCGGCGTGCCGGCACTCCGTCTCGAGGGGCCGTACCTCTCGCTGATCACCCTGGTGTCGCCCCTGATCCTCTTGCAGGTGTTCATCGTCTACAGCGACGTCTTCGGCGGAGAGCTGGGGATCCCGAACCCAGATCCACTGGTCCCGGTCGTCGGTGGGTTCGCCGCCGAGACGAGGGCGTTCTACTTCGTCGCCTTCGGCCTGTTCGTGGTGATCCTCGGCGGACTGCTCGCGGTGACGCGATCCGACGCCGGGGCCGTGTTCACGGCGATCCGCGAGGACGAGCAGGCGGTCGCGGCATCGGGGCTGAACCCGGCGAAGTTCAAGACCTTCGCGTTCGTCCTCTCGGCGGCCGTCGGGGGGCTGGCCGGTGCGGTGTTCGTTCACACCATCGGGAAACCCTCGCCGAGTCAGTTGCTCGTGATGAGCGTCAGCATCGAGGTGATCATCGCGTCCATCGTCGGCGGCATGGGAACCATCGTCGGGGCGGGACTCGGCGGCATCGTCCTGGGGGTCTTTCGCAGCTGGCTCAGCAACGTGGCCGTGACGGTCCCCGGGGTCGGCATCCCGATCGCCGAACTCGACCTGTTCCTGTTCGCCGTCGTCACCCTGGCGCTCCTGTTCAGCCTCCCGGGCGGACTGCTCCGGTGGGGGATCCGCCGGGGCCGTGCGCTCCGCGGCGACGGGGAGGGAGTCGTCGCCGACGGTGGGAAGACGCCGGTCGAGCAGACGATCGAGACGTACCGGAATGCCCTGTCCCGGATCGGGGGTGACGACGATGAGTGAGTACCGACCCGGGGACGGCGTCCTCGTCCTCGACGGACTCACGAAGTCCTTCGGCGGTCTCCTCGCGGTAGACGACCTCTCCTTCGCCGTGCGGGAGGGTGAGATCCTCGGCTTCATCGGGCCGAACGGCGCGGGGAAGTCGACGACCTTCAACGTCGTGACCGGTCGCTACAGGCCGACGAAGGGGACCGTGTACTTCCGCGGCCAGGACGTCACGGACGTCCCGCCCTACGAGATGGTCACGCGGGGCATGGCGCGGACCTTCCAGTCGTTCCGCCCGCTGGAGGACCGAAGCATCGTCCAGAACGTGGCGCTCTCGCTGGTGCCGAATCGCATCTTCTCGCTCTCCGGACTCCGGGGCGAGACCGTCGAGCGCGCGACCGAGATCTGCGAGCGCGTGGGACTGGGCGATCGGCTCCACCAGACGCCCGACGAACTCCCCCACGCCGGCTTGCTCCGTCTCGAGCTGGGGCGCGCGCTCGCGACCGACCCGGACCTCCTGCTGGTCGACGAGCCCTTCGCCGGTCTCTCGAACGAGGAGGTCGCCGAGATCAGTTCGCTCATCGAGACGTTGCGCGATGAGGGGACCACGTTCGTCGTGGTCGATCACAACATGCGGGGGCTGCTCTCGCTGATCGACCGGGCGATCGTGATACAGTTCGGCTCGAAGATCGCCGAGGGAGAACCCGCGACGATCAAGGAGGACCCGGCGGTCCAGGAGGCCTACCTCGGGGGTGATCTCGCGTGAGCGTGCTCGCCATCGAAGACCTCGCGGTCTCCTACGACGAGGTGACGGCCCTGCGCGGGATCGACCTCGAGGTCGACGAGGGGGACATCGTCGCGGTCATCGGCCCGAACGGGGCCGGCAAGTCCACGCTGGCGAACACCGTGAGCGGGTTCCTCGAGTACCAGGGGCGAATCGAGTACCGGAGCCACGAGATCGGCGACCGATCCACGACCGACCTCGTGGAGGCCGGCGTCATCCACTGCACGGAGACGCGCGACCTCTTCGACTACCTCTCGGTCGAGGACAACCTCCGACTCGGCGCCTACCGTCGCGACGAGAACGAGGAAGAGCGACTCGAGTACGTCTACGACCTCTTTCCCACCCTCGCCGACCGCACCACACAGAACGCCCGAACGATGAGCGGTGGCGAACAACAGATGCTTGCCATCGGCCGGGCGCTGATGGGCGACCCGGACCTCCTGATCCTCGACGAACCGACGCTAGGCCTCGCGCCGGTGATCCTCGAAGACATCGCCGAGGCCCTCGATCAGATCCAGGAGTCGGGCGTCACCGTCCTCCTGACCGAGCAGAACGTCACCTTCGCGATGAATCACGCCGACCACGTCTACCTCCTCGAGAATGGCCGAATCGAGCGCGAGGGGGCCCCCGACGCGATGCGGGGCGACGAGTACATTCGGGACGTCTACCTCGGTGGGTGACGTCCCGGACGGGCGTCGCGACGGGTGAGCGACGAGGACGGTGTTCCGTCCGCCGGCGTGGCGGTGGTTTAATGGTACCCGGCGCGGAACCACGACGTATGTCAGCAGAGACCACCCCAGTCGTCGCTGCAGCGGTGCGAACGCCACAGGGCCGCGAGGGCGGCGTGTTCGAGGACGTGCGGACCGAGGACCTCTCGGTTCCCCTGATCGAACACGTCCTCGATGAGACCGGCCTCGAGTCGGACGACGTCGACGACCTGATGTGGGGCATCGCGAACCAGCGCGGCGAGCAGGACAACAACGTAGCGCGGGTCATCGCCCTGTTGAGTAGCCTCGGCGAGACCACGCCGGCGACGACCATCAACCGGTGGTGTGCCTCCTCGATGCAGGCCATCATCAGCGCCAGCGACGCGATCCGGGCCGGCCAGCGCGACGCCGTCATCGCCGGGGGCGCCGAGCACATGACCCGCGTCCCGATGGGGGGCGGCTCCTACGACGAGGTCCATCCCGCACTGGGCGAACGGTACGACCTGAACGAACTCACGATGGGCCGGACCGCCGAGGCGGTCGCCGAGCGGTTCGACGTCACGCGCGAGGAACAGGACGAGTACTCGGTCCGGAGCCACCGCCGGGCCGCCGAGGCCACGGAGTCCGGCCGGTTCGACGACGAGATCCTCCCCATCGAGACGGGGGACGGGGTGGTCCGGGAGGACGAGGGGATCCGTCCGGACACCACGCTCGAGGACCTCCAGGGTCTCTCGCCGGTATTCAAGGAGGGCGGGACGGTCACGGCGGGGAACGCCTCACAGATTTCCGACGGCGCAGCGGCCACGCTCGTCACCAGCGAGGCGTTCGCCGAGGACCACGGACTGGACGTCCTGGCGTACGTGGGCGACAACAACGTGGCCGGCGTCGATCCACGCATCATGGGCGTGGGCCCCGTCCCGGCCACCGAGGGACTGCTCGAGCGCACGGGCCAGTCCATCGACGACTTCGACCTCGTCGAACTCAACGAGGCGTTCGCCTCCCAGACCCTGTACTCACAGCGCGAACTCGGCATCCCCGACGACGTGTTCAACGTGAACGGCGGCGCCATCGCCATCGGTCACCCGCTGGGCGCCAGTGGGGCGCGGTTGCCGGTCACCCTGATCCACGAGATGAAAAAGCGGGGGGCCGATCGCGGCCTGGCCACGATGTGCGTCGGTTTCGGACAGGGCGGTGCGATTACCTTCGAGCGGGCGTAGCCCCTACTGCGACGGCGCGTTCTCGGCGACCTCCCGCTCGACCTCCTCGGTGACGTACTCCTCGCGGAGCGTCTTCTTCGAGAACTTGCCCGTGGATCCCTTCGGAATCTCCCTGACGACGATCACTGCGTCGGGCGCCCACCACTTCGGGTAGTCCTCGGCGACGAGGGCACGGACCTCTTCAGTCAACCGGTCCTCGTCGACGTCGTCGCGGGGGACCACGAAGGCCACTGGGCGCTCGTTCCACCGGTCGTGGGGGACGCCCACCACCGCGGCCTCCTTGATGTCGTCGTGGCCCATGATGGCGTTCTCGACCTCGGCACTGGCGATCCACTCGCCCCCGCTCTTCACGAGGTCGTCCTCGCGGTCGACCACGTCCACGTACCCCTCGGGGTTCACCCGGACGATGTCACCCGTCCGGAGCCAACCGTCCTCGGTGACCGTCTCGCGGGTCTTCTCGGGGGCGTTGAAGTACTCGCGGGTGACCCACGGACCGCGCATCCACAGCTCCCCCAGGCTCTCGTCGTCCCAGGGGACCTCCTCGCCCTCGTCGTCCACCACCCTGAACTCGAGACCCGGCAGCGGGAGGCCCGCCGAGTGCGAGCGCAGGTCGTCCAGTTCGTCGCCCGAGAGGTCCATGTGGGGCTTCGACTCAACCACGTGCGTCACCGGGGTCGTCTCGGTCATCCCGTATCCCGAGACGAGGTCCAGGCCCAGTTTCTCCCGGTAATCCTCGATGAGTCCCTTCGGCGTCGCCGCCCCGCCGCTCAACAGCACGTCCACCGTGGAGAAGTCGACGTCGTTCTCCATGGCGTACTCGAGGAGGTCCATCCAGACCGTCGGGACGCCGGCGCTCTTCGTGACCCCCTCCTCCTCGATGAGCCGCGCGATGTCCGCCGAATCGGGCTGTGGACCGGGCAGGACGGTCTTCGCGCCAGCCGCGACGGTCGCGAAGGGGCGACTCCAGCCGCTCACGTGGAACATCGGGACGATGGTGAGCTCCACGTCGTCGGCCTGCAGGCCCACCTCGCCGGTCAGCAAACTCATCACCTGGGTCCAGTACATCTTCTGGGTGTACTCGACGCCCTTCGGTTTGCCCGTGGTGCCCGACGTGTAGCACATGCCGGCTGGCTGGTCCTCTGGAAGCTCCGGGAACGTGTACTCCGGGTCCCCGTCGGCGATGAACGACTCGTAGTCCGTGACCGGCGAGAGACTCGTCTCGGGGACGGTGTCGCCCATGACGACGTACTGTTCGATGGAGGAGAAGGCCGCCTCGTCGTAGGCGCCCTCGAGTTTCTCCAGCATCACGGGGTCCACGATCATGACCGTGTCCTGGGCGTCGTCCACGATGTGCTGGATATGGCCGTCCGGCAACAGCAGGTTGATCATGTGGACCTCGGCGCCCATCGAGGAGACGCCGTAGTAGGCCTCGTGATGCCAGTGGTTGTTCCAGGCGAACGTCGCCACCCGGTCGCCCCGTTCGACCCCCGCCCGATCCAGCGCCGACGCGAGTCGTCTGACCCGGTCGGCGTACTCGTCGTACGTGTACCGGTGGATCCCCTCGTGGGTCCGGGATACGATCTCCTGGTTCGGATAGACGTTTTCCGCGCGCCACAGGAACGAACGCAGGTTGAGGTTTGCGCCTCCTGGCATGTCTGGACCATAGCGCCAGATTTCACATAAATGTATGGCACGCACACACGTGGCGGATGCGCTCGCGTGCGTTACATAGAAAGATATTTTCCGTGTCACTCCGACCCACATCCATGGGCTTCACGCTCACGGACGAGCAGCGGGCTATCCGCAAGGCCGTCCGGCAATTCGGCGAGGAGGAGATCGAACCCGTCGCCGCCGAGCACGACGAGGAGGGCGCGTACCCGGAGGACCTGATCCAGCAGGCCGCCGACCTCGACTTCGTCGCACCGAGCATCCCCACGGAGTACGGCGGTGCCGGCATGGACAAGTTGTCCACGACCATCGTCACAGAGGAACTCTGGCGGGCCGACCCGGGCATCGGGAGCGCGATCGGCAGTCGTGGCTTCGGGACGACGATGCTCGTCGAATTCGGCGACGAGTGGATGAAAGAGGAGTGGTTGCCCCGGGTCGCGAACGGCGAGTCCGCGACGGCCAGCGCGATCAGCGAACCTGGCCACGGCTCGAACGTCGCGGGCATCGAGACGCGCGCCGAGAAGGACGGCGACGAGTACGTCATCGACGGGAACAAGATGTGGATAACGAACGGGACGGTCGCGGACGCCGCAATCGTCATGGCGAAGACCGACCCCGGGGAGGGGCATCGGGGCATCACGGCGTTCCTGGTCCCGACCGACCTCGATGGCTTCGAAGCGGAGAAGATCGACAACAAACTCGGAATCCGCGCCTCGGACCTCGCAGAGTTGATCCTGAACGACGTGCGCGTACCCGAAGAGAACGTCATCGGCGAGAAGAACCGCGGCTTCCACCAGTTGATGGAGTTCTTCGCCGCCGGGCGAGTCTCGGTGGCCGCCCAGGCCGTGGGGGCCGCCCAGGCCGCCCTCGACGCGGCCGAGGAGTACGCCCAGGAGCGCGAACAGTTCGACCAGAAGATCAGCGAGTTCCAGGCCATCCGGCACAAGGTCGCGGAGATGGCGACCAACGTGGAGGCGGCACGCTCGCTGACCTACCGGGCCGCCGCGCAGGTCGCCGCCGGGAACGACCAGCGGGCCACGCGGATGGCGAGCATGGCCAAACTGTTCGCCAGCGAGCACGCCGTCGACGTGGCCGACGAGGCAATCCAGGTACACGGTGGCGCGGGCTACGTGAGCGACCACCCCGTCGAGCGGTACTACCGCGACGCCCGGATCACGAAAATCTACGAGGGGACGAGCGAAATTCAAAAGGGCATCGTCGCCGACACCATCTTCGGATGACGGTCGATCACGAGACCTGGTCCGAACGACAGCGATCTGCATCGGTGACGGTCGACGGACACGACGCCGACGTGACCTACTACGAGGACGGAACCGGGAACGACGGTCCCCCGGTCGTGTTCGTTCACGGCATCCCGACCTGGTCGTTCCTCTGGCGAAACGTCGTCGACGCTCTCGCGGCCGACCGGCACGTCGTGGCGATGGACATGGTCGGGTACGGCAACGCCACGATGCGCGAGGGGATCGACCGCTCGATACGGGCCCAGGAGCAGGTCCTCGACGGGCTCCTCGACCATCTCGAGGCGGACGGCGTCTCGATCGTCGCCCACGACATCGGCGGCGGTGTGGCCCTCCGGTTCGCGGCCCACCAGCCAGAGCGGGTCGAGCGCCTGGTGCTGTCCAACGCGGTCTGTTACGACTCCTGGCCGGTCTCGTTCGTCAACGGCCTGGGGGTCCCGTCCACCCTCGACCGCGACGAGGAGGACCTCGCGAGCCAGGTCCGCTCTGCGTTCGAGGAGGGGCTGCACGGCGACCCGGCCGACCACGAGGCGTTCGTCGAGGGGATGATGGCCCCCTGGCGGTCCGAGGGCGGGTGGCGATCGCTGGTCCGCGACGCGGTCGCGACCAACACCAACCACACGACGGAGATCGACTACGGGGCAATAACCGCCGAGACGACGCTGCTCTGGGGGGCCGACGACGTGCTCCAGCCGATCGACTACGCCGAACGGCTCGCCGGGGACGTCGCCGGGGACGCGACCGTGATCGGCCTCGAGGACGCGTACCACTGGGTCGTCGAGGACCGACCCGACGCCTACGCCGAACACCTCCGGGACGTCTTCGTCTGAGGTCTCCGAAATGTATTCGGTCCCCCGGGCCGAGACGTGAGCCATGGTCGACGATAGCGGGGAGTACTTCGAACGGCTGGTCGACGAGGAGGCGCTGACGGCGTACCTGGCCGACCGACTCGGTCCGGTGGATCGGGTCGCCGTCGAGCGCCACGGCGAGGGACACTCCAACGAGACGCTGTTCGTCGCGTGGGGCGCCCGGGACCTCGTCCTCCGTCGCCCGCCGCCGGGCGAAACGGCCGAGACGGCCCACGACGTGCTCCGGGAGTACCGGGTGATCGACGCCCTCCAGGACACCCCCGTCCCGGTACCGCCGACGGTGCTGGCCTGCGAGGACGAGTCGATCATCGGGAGCGAGTTCTACGTCATGGAACGGGTTCGCGGAGACGTGCTCCGCGAGTCGGAACCGGAGCGGTTCGCCGACCCCGAGATGCGCCGGCGCCTCGGTGACGCACTCGTCGAGGGACTCGCGACGATCCACTCGATCGACTACGAGGCGGTCGGACTGGGGGACTTCGGCAGGCCGCGGGGCTACACCGCACGGCAGGTCGAGCGATGGCAGGCCCAGTTGTCCTGGGCGTTCGAGCGGACCGCGGACGTCCGCGAGATCCCCGAACTCGACGACCTGGGCACGTGGCTCGCCGAGAACGCACCCGAGGAACACCCTCACGCACTCGTCCACGGCGATTACAAACTCGACAACGTCTCTTTCGCGCCGGGGACGCCACCGGACATCGCGGCCATATTCGACTGGGAGATGGCGACGCTGGGCGACCCACGCGCCGACCTCGGGTGGCTGTTGGTCTACTGGCCAGAGTCCCGGGACCCGAACGGGGGCGGGGCCCACCGGGGACCCGAGTTCACCACCGCTCCCGGGTACCCCAGCCGGCGCGACCTGGTCGAGCAGTGGGAGTCAGCGACCGGGTGGACGTTCGAGCAGGAGCGGTTCTACCGCGTGCTGGCCATCTACAAGCTCGCCGCCCTCGGCGAGATGTTCTTCCGGCGATACCTGGAGGGCAACGCCGACGACCCGATCTACCCCGAGATGGAGGATCGGGTCCCTGCCCTGGCCGATCGGGGCGTCCGGATCCGCGACGGCGAGGAACCGCTGTAGGGCTGGCGTCCGGATCCGCGGCTGACACCACGGGGATTGAATAGGGTCGGGAGTGCATCCCCGGTCATGGCAGTCGAGCTCGACGACATCGACCAGATCGCAGTGCTCGGTGCGGGCAACATGGGACACGGCATCGCCGAGGTCGCGGCCATCGCCGGCTACGACGTCGTGATGCGGGACGTCGAGGAGGACCTCGTCGACGAGGGCTACGAGGACATTCAGTGGTCGGTCGAGAAACTGGCGGAGAAGGGCGTCGTCGACGAGGATCCCGGGACGGTGATGGAGCGCGTCGAGACGACGACGGACCTCGAGGCCGCGGTCGCCGACGCGGAACTGGTGATCGAGGCGGCGCCCGAGCGACTCGACCTGAAACGGGACATCTTCGGTGACCTGGACGAGATGGCCCCGGACGACGCCATCCTGGCGACCAACACCTCCTCGCTGTCGATCACCGAGATCGCAGCCGCGACCGACCGACCCGGGGACGTCGTCGGTCTGCACTTCTTCAACCCGCCCGTGAAGATGGACCTCGTCGAGGTCATCTACGGCGAGGAGACCGCCGACGAGACCGCCGAAACCGCCTACGCGTTCGTCGAGGCCATCGAGAAGACCCCGATCTACGTCCGCAAGGACGTCCAGGGATTCGTCGTCAACAGCGTCCTCGGTCCCTACCTCGACGAACCGGCCTGGATGGTCTCCGCGGACGAGGCGACCGTCCGTGGCGCGGACGCGACGATGGTGCACGAGCGGGGCTACCCGATGGGGCCGTTCGAACTCGGCGATCTCACGGGAATCGACGTGGGCTATCACGTCCGCACGGAGGCGGGCAAGCCCGTCCCACCGATCATGCAGGAGAAGATCGACGCCGAGGACCTGGGGCGGAAGACTGGACGGGGCTACTACGACTACGAGGAGGGCGAGGGCGCCGACTACGAGATGGACGACGCGGGGGACTTCGACTGGCTCCGTGTCGAGGCGCGCATGATCAACGAGGCGGCGAAACTCATCGGGGACGACGTCTCGACCGCCGAGGAGATCGACGTCGGGATGCGCCTCGGGACCGGTTTCCCCGAGGGACCGTGCCGCCGGGCAGACGAGATCGGTCTGGACGTGGTTCTCGAGAAACTCGAGGCCCTGCACGAGGAGACTGGCGAGGACCGGTTCGAACCGGCCGAGTACCTCGTGGAACTGGTCGAGGAGGGACACACCGGGAAGGAGGCCGGACGGGGATTCCACGAGTACGACGCCGGCGATGGACCGGGCGACTACCAGACCATCGCCTACGATCTGGACGATGACGGCCTGCTCTCGGTCACTCTCGACCGGCCCGAGCGGCTCAACGCCCTCAACGACGCGATGATGGACGCCGTCGTGGACCTCCTCGAGTCGGTGGACACCGATGCCGTTCGCGCGGTGGTCTTCGAGGGGGCGGGCGACCGCGCGTTCTCCGCCGGGGCCGACATCTCCGGCTTCGGTGACATCAACCCCGCGAAGTACGCCGAGCCGACAGAGGTCTTCACCGCCGTCGACGAGTTCCCCAGGCCGACGCTCGCGGCGATCGACGGCTACTGTCTCGGCGGCGGCCTCGAACTCGCGCTCGCCTGCGACATGCGGGTCGCGACCCCCGACTCGTCGTTCGGCTTCCCCGAGATCGACCTCGGGCTCATCCCCGGCGGCGGTGGCACCCAGCGGGCCATGCGGCTCCTCGGCGAGGGCCGGGCGAAGGAACTCGTCTTCCGGGGGACGCACGTCGACGCGGAGACCGCGGCGGACTGGGGACTGATCAACCGGGTCGCCGAGGAGTCCCTGGACGACGTGGTCGATGACTACCTGGACGACCTGGTGAACGGTCCACCCATCGCGCTCCGCCGGGCGAAACGCGTCATGAACGAGGGGGCAGACGAGGACCTCGACGCCGGCCTCGAGATGGAGAGCCAGGCGTTCGGTCTCCTGTTGACCACAGAGGACTTCCAGGAGGGCGCGGCGGCCTTCCAGGAGGACCGCGACCCCGAGTTCGCCGGGGAGTGATCACTCGCGGAAGCGGGTGATCGGGTCCAGTTCCGCCGGGTCAACGTCCGCGAACGCCTCCCGGGCGATGGTCCGCTTGTGAACCTCGTCCGCGCCGTCGATGATGCGGAACTGGCGGACGTTCTGGTAGAAGTCCGCCAGGGGCAGGTCCTGTGCGATGCCGTTCGCGCCCGTGTACTGGACCGCCGTGTCGATCGCCTCCTGGGCAACGTTGGCGGTGAAGACCTTCGCCATCGAGACGGCGACCCGAGCCTGTTCGCCGGCCGCGATCTCGGCAGCGGCCTGGCGGTTCAACGCGCGGGCGGCCTGCACCTTCGTCTCCATCTCTGCGATGTCGAAGCGAGGGGCCTGCCGTTCGGAGAGCGACGAGCCGAAGCCCTCGCGCTCGGAGAGGTATGCCTTCGCGATGTCGAGTGCCCGCTCTGCCATCCCGGAGAAGCGCATGCAGTGGGTCAGCCGGGCCGGCCCGAGGCGCTCCTGGACGTGGGTGAATCCCTCGCCCTCCTCCCCGAGGAGGTGTTCCTCTGGCACGCGAACCTCGTCGAAGACGATCTCGGCGTGCCCCTTGCCGGTCGTCTCGCCGCCCATGTGGGGGATGTTCCGGACGACCTCGACGCCAGGGGCGTCCGTCGGAACGATGAAGACCGAGCTCCCCTCGTACGGGTGTACGTCTTCGTCCGTCAGCGCGAAGACGAGCAGGATGTCCGCGCCGATCCCCTGGGTCGTCCACCACTTGTGGCCGTCGATGACCCAGTCGTCGCCGTCGCGTTCGGCGGTCGTCTTGAGCATCTTGGGATCGGATCCGGCCCCCTGCAGCGGTTCGGTCATCGAGAAGCCGGACGAGATCTCCCCCTCGACGAGGGGTTCGAGGTACTGCTCCTTCTGGAGTTCCGTGCCGTGGAGTTCCAGCAGGTGCATGTTGCCCTCGTCCGGCGCGTCCACGCGCATGGCGAGTGGGCCCAGTGCGCTCCGGCCCGCCTGTTCGAACGTGGGCAACACGTCGCGGAAGTCGTAGCCCATGCCGCCGTACTCCTCCTCGATCTGTGGCGCGTAGACGTCGTACTCCTTCGCGGCCGACCGGAGTTCCCGCACCCGCCCCTCCGAGACCGTCGCGCCGCCAGCGAGGTCGCGTTCGGCCGGGATCACCACCTCGTCCATCAGCCGGCGGGCCCGCTCCGCGAGCTCCTCGGCAGCCGGCGAATCGGTAAACGATAGCATTTCACCTACGGTGTTTCGTCCAGCGTATTTAGTTGTACTGCAACCGCGGTCGGGGCCTGGCAGTCGATCGTTTCCGGAGGCCGGGCAGTCGATCGTTTCCGGAGGTCAGGCAGTCGATCCGGCCGGCGGTGACCGTCCCCTGCCCGGTGCGTCTCCCCTGCGTGGAGATGCAGGACACGCGTCCTACGAGCGCCTCGAGTTCAGTCGTAGGTCAGATCGATCTTCAACTCCTGGGCCTTGGCCTTCAGCAGGTCGGGGTAGGTCGCGGTCATCTCCTCCTCGGTCACCCGACCGGCGGGGCCGAAGACGCTCAGGGCACCGATCAGTTCCCCGGACTGGTCGTGAACGGGGACGCCGACCGCTCGCAACCCCTTCATGTGTTCGCCCTCGTTCGTGGCGAAGCCGCGCTCCTGGATCCGCTCGAGTTCGTCGTAGAGGCGATCCCGTTCGGTGATCGTCCGGTCGGTGAGACGCTCGAGACCCGCCCGCTCGACGTACTCGTCGATCCGCTCGTCCGGCAGTTCGGACAGGATCGCCTTCCCCGACGCGAGCGCGTGCAGCGGCCGCCGTTTGCCGATCATCGTGTCGCTCTGCAGCGGATTGTGGCCACCGGCACGGTGGACGTAGACGCCCTCGAAGCGCTCCTCGACGAGGAAGAGCGCCCGCTCGCCGGTCTCCTGGGCCAGCTCGATGACTTTCTGTTTGGCCACGATGTACCCGCTCTCCCGGATCCGGGGCGGTTCGCTGAGCTGGAGAAAGCGCAGGGAGAGGCGGTACTCCCCGTCCTCCTCGACGAGGTAGGCCATGTCGTAGAGGGTGCGCAGGTGTCTGAACACCGTGCTCTTCGCGAGTCCGGTCTCCTCGCGTATCTCGGCGAGCGTGGCACCGCCCTCGTCACGGATGAACTCCAGGATCTCGAAGGACGTGCGCGTCGTGGACACCCCCTCCGTCCGTGGCGCGTCGTCGGTCATACACGAACGTTCGGGCCAAATGGCATCAGGATTTCGATCATTCGATCGGCCGTTCCACGTCGCGGAAACGGGGTGTCAGTCTCCGGCCGCCGGCCGGAACTTGAACCCGTATCGGGGGATGCCTTCCTGGGTGTAGAGCCGGCGGACGACCGCCTCGACGCGGTCACCCCGTCCGACAGTCTCCGGGTCCACGTCGGTCAGCATGCCCGGGACGCGGGCGCCCTCGTCGAGGTCGACCACGACGACCCCGATCGAACCCTGCTGGGCGAGCAGGTCGGCGAACTCCGGGGGAGCACCGCCCTCGATGATCGTCTTGGCGACGATCTCGCCCGTCCCCGCCGGTTCGAAGACGTCGTAGTCCACCAGTGCGCCACAGCGCTTGCACGCGCCCTCGGGCGGGAAGTTGACGGCGCCGCACTCGGGGCACTCGCCCACGGCCAGCCGATACCGGCTCGGGAGGTTGCGCCACCACGTCGGAACGCTGATGTACGCACCCATCACCGATCACCCCCCGCAGAGACGAGGTCGCCACGGATCCTGAGGTACTCCGCGTACGTCACCTCGACCGGATCGATCGACCCGCTCTCCACCGGGGCGCTGCCCGTCAGCCGAAGGGCGTCGGCGCTCGCCCCGTCGCCGTATCCGACCACGACGACGTCCTCCTCGTCGGCGTCCCAGGCAGCGAGCAGCCCGAAGAGGGGACTGGCCGCACCGGTGTCGCCGAGGTCGCTCGCCCGCTGGTAGACGTCCGGGTCGGCGTCGACGTCCGACGTCGCGCGATACGGCATCGATCCGTCCGGCGCGCTCGGGGCGATCGCGTCCGGTTCGCCCGGGAGGTCCTCGATCGCCCGCGCGATCGTCTCCGTGTAGGCCCGTCGCTCGTAGGTCGTCGCCCCGTAGGCCGAGACCGTCTCGGACCCGCGCTCGCGGAAGCGCGTCCCCGGGTAGGCCCGGGTGGCCGTACCAGTCTCCTCGAGCACCGTCGGACCGTCGTCCGCGAGCACGAACGCGACCGCGCCCGCGCCCGCCGCCTGACCGAGGGCTTCGTCGGGTTCGCCGTCGGGCGCGTCAGCCGCGACGACGAGGGCCGGCCCCTCGCGGAGCGCGGTGGCGGAGTGGAGCGCGCTGGTTCCAGCCCGCGTCGACTGGGTGAACGTGGCGCTCTCGACGGCCCGCGGGAGTCCCAGCATCTCGGTGGCCTGGGCCGCGAGGTCACTCTCGTCGAGGGGCGGTGTCGTCGTGCCGACGGCGAGCGTCGAGATCGCGGAGCGATCGTGCCTCGACGTCTCCAGTGCCCGTTCCGCTGCCTCCACCGCCATCGTGAGGGCGTCTTCGTCGGGGCCGGCGACGGCGACCGTCTGGATCCCGGCCGGTTCGAACTGGCCCCAGGCCTCGCGGACGGTGTCGGCGGCGATCCGGTACCGGGGGACGTGCACGCCGACGCTCTCGATGGCCGTCATGCCCACCCCTCCTCGAGGATGGCGACGGTCGCGGCGCCGCCCGAGCCACCGACGTTGTGGGCGAGGCCACGGGAGAGCCCCTCGACCTGTCGGTCGCCCGCCTCGCCGCGGAGCTGCGCGTAAATCTCGGCGATCTGCCCGGTCCCGGTGGCGCCGATCGGGTGGCCCTTCGATTTGAGCCCACCGGAGAGGTTGACGGGGAGCTCGCCGTCCGGTTCGGTCGCGCCGCGCTCGACGAAGTCGCCACCGGTCCCCTTCTCCGTGAATCCCAGGTCCTCGTAGGCCATGATTTCCGCGATACTGAAGCAGTCGTGAACTTCGGCGAAGTCGACGTCGTCGGGACCCACGCCGGCCGTCTCGTACGCCCGCTCGGCGGCCGCCTGGGTCGCCGGGATGCCCGTGAGCGTGGGTCGGTCGTAGAGGCCGACCGCACCGCTGGCCTGGCCAGTGCCGGCCACCCTGATCGGGTGGTCGGTGACCTGCCGGGCGACGTCCTCCGTGGCGAGGAAGGCGACGCTGGCCCCGTCCGTGGTCGGACAGCAGTCGTAGAGGTTGAGCGGGTGGGCGACGGTGGGGCTGTCCATCGCGTCCTCGAGCGAGCACTCGAACCCGAGGTGGGCCTTGGGGTTGTTCGCCCCGTTGGCGTGGTTCTTCGTCGCGACCCGGGAGAGCTGTTCGCGGGTCGTGCCGTACTCGTCCATGTGGGCGTCGGCCATGAGCGCGTAGACGCCGGCGAAGGTCGTCCCGGCGGTTCGTTCCCACTCCGTCTCGCCGCTCACCCCGAGCCAGTACCGGGTCTCCTCGCTGCTCATGTCGGTCATCACCTCGACGCCGCCCGCCAGGGCGACGTCCGCCGCGCCCGCCCGCACCGACAGTACGGCCTGTCGGAAGGCCGTCCCGCTCGCCGCGCACGCGTTCTCGACACGCGTGCTGGGGACGCCCGAGAGCCCCACGTGTTCGGTCACGGCCGGCGCGCTCAGGCCGAGTTGGCGTCCCCCGACGCCGAGCGTTCCCACGTAGGCCTCGTCGATGGCGTCCGGGTCCAGTTCGCCGTCGACGGAGTCCATCGCCGACGAGTACGCCTCCGCGAACAGCGTTCGATACGACTCGTCGGGAAACGACCCGAACTTGGACTGGGCCGCGCCAACGAGGTACACGTCTCGCATGTCCCCAGGCATCGGAGCGGACCCACCTATAGTTACTCACTTCCACCCGACGTCCGGCGGCCGAGACCGTGATCGCCCTCGGCCGCTCCGGACGTGTTCTGGACGACGCCAATTGACCCGGATGATCCCCCAGGTGCCCTGCAGGTGACCCGGATGATCCCCCAGGTG
>JBDGUD010000017.1:0-15983 GCA_042216165.1 Halanaeroarchaeum sp. | reverse complement strand
TGACCCGGATGATCCCCCAGGTGCCCTGCAGGTGACCCGGATGATCCCCCAGGTGTCGTTGGCGTCGATCGACTGCATCGTGGACCGGGCCCGGAGACGCCGGGTCCGGACTGGCACTAGGACGGCTCCTAGTGGCCCCCGTCAGGAGGTGGCCGGTCGGGGGTGGACAGTCTGGCGGCCAGGGCCCCGTGGGTCGCGTCGGGGCCGCCCACAGTTATAATCCCCCGCACCGACGCACGCGTATGCGCGTCGCAGTACTGGGTGCCGGCCAGATGGGCCACGGAATCGCACAGGTGTCAGCGCAGGCCGACCACGACGTCGTCCTCCGGGACGTGGAGGAGTCGATCGTGGACGCTGGGATCGAATCGATCGCGGAGAACCTCCAGGGGGCGGTCGATCGGGACCTGCTGTCGTCCGACGAGCGCGAGGCGACCCTGGGCCGGATCGACGGGACGACCGACCTCTCAGCGGCGGTGACCGACGCCGACCTCGTGATCGAGGCCGTCCCCGAGGACCTCGACCTCAAGACCGAGGTGTTCGGTTCCGTGGACGGGCTCGCTCCCGACGACGCGATCCTGGCGTCGAACACGTCGTCGCTCCCGGTGAGCGAGATCGCGAACGCGCTCGACCGCCCGGACCGGTTCGTCGGGCTGCACTTCTTCAACCCGGTGCACCTGATGGACCTGGTCGAGATCGTCCGCGCCGAACAGACCAGCGACGCGACCGCGTCGTTCGCCGTCGATTTCGTCGAGGACATCGGGAAGGAGCCGATCGTCGTCGCCGACTCGGCGGGCTTCGCGACCTCTCGCCTCGGGGTGATCACGGGCCTCGAGGCGATCCGGATGGTCGAAGCGGGCGTCGCCAGCCCCCCGGACATCGACGCGGGCATGGTGGTCGGCTACAACTACCCGATCGGTCCCCTGGAGTTGACGGACGTGGTGGGTCTCGACGTCCGCCTCGACGTCGCCGAACACCTGCGGTCGGAACTCGGCGAGCGCTTCCGGCCGCCCCAGTTGCTGCGCCGAAAGGTCCGGGCGGGGAAACTCGGGAAGAAGACCGGCGAGGGCTTCTACGTCTGGGAGGACGGCGAGCGGGTCGGGCCGAGCGGCGACTGGGACTGATCCGGGCTCGTCAGTCCTCACCCGGTCGGATCGGATTCGAGTAAGCGGAACTGGACCGTCGGTCTGTTACGGGATTCATCGTGCCACTGGCGATCGGGATTCGCGTTCGCACGACCGGAAACCGGCCCCCGATCCGAATTCACCCCGTTCCCAATGCGAATTTGCCCACTCATGCTGCGAATTTACCCAGTTCCCGATGCGCGTCCACCGGTCGCTCCGTTTTCGCCGGATCGATCCAGCCGTTCCGCTCTCTCGAACGGCGATCGGGGCGGCCTCAGACCTCGGTGACGCGGTGGTGGTCCACGTCGATGGCCGCCGCGTCTTCCGGGAGCAGGGCCACGACGAGGTAGGTGGGGTAGGACTCGAAGTACTCCACCAGCCGGGCGATGCGGTCGGAGTCGATCGCCTCCAGCGAGTCGAGCACCATGAACGGGAGGCGCTCGTAGACCTCATGGACGAGGTATCCGGCCAGTGCGAACACGAGGCCGGTGACCTCGCGTTCGCTCTCGGAGAGGTGTTCCACGGTGTCCTCGTAGGTGACGCCGTCCTCGTTCGACCGGACGACGTGGAGCGCGAAGACCCCCTCCGTGACCGTCTCCCGGCCACGTCTGACGTCCTCCTCCGAGCGCTCGATCCAGATGCGCTCCACGTTGTCGTACTCGAGGACGTCGAGGATCGCCTGCATGTGGTCGTTGAACGCCTCGACTGCCTCCCGTTCCAGGCGCTCGATGCGAGTGCGGAGATCGGTGAGTTCGTCGGTGACCTCCTCCCGTTCGGCTTCGAGGTCGGCCACCCGGTCGATCTCCGCCTCGATCGACTCGATCTCCCCGTCCACCTCGTCGATGTCCGACTCGAGCCGGTCGCGCTCGAACTCGAGTTCGTTGACGTCCCGGTGGACCGCCAACACCTCGCCGTGTTCCTCGGCTTCGAGTTCGTCCACCCTGGCCTCCAGCGATTCGACGCGGTCTTCGAGGTCGGACCGTCGCTCGGTCAGGCTCTCGATGGTCGCCTCCCGGTCCTCGATCTCTCGCTCGACGTCGGCGAGCCGGTCCTCGAGGCGCTCGCGTCGTCGTCGGGTTCGTTCGAGTTCGCTCTTCCGGTCGGTCTTCGCTTCCAGCGTCGCCTGGACCTCGTTTCGCTCGGACGCCTTCTCCTCCCGGAGGTCCTGCAGCAGGGCGACCGTCTCCTCGATGTTCGACGTCTCGACCTCGCTCCCGCAGGTCCAGCAGACGACGACGTCGTCCACCAGCTGGCGGGTCACCTCGTCCGGCGTCCGGTCGATCATCTCCCGGACCTCCTCCTGGTCGCCCTGGAGCATCTGGCGGTTGAACTGGATGATGCGCTGGAGCTGGCTCGTCGTCGACTCGAGCGAGCGTTTCCGTTCGCGGAGCCGTTCGATCTCCGCAGTCACGGTCTCGAGGTCGGCGTCCGGGTCCGCCGACAGCGAGTCGAGGTCGTCCCGCACCTCCTCGCGCTCGGATCGAAGGGCCTCGAGGCTCTCGCGCTCGGTCTCGATGCGGAACTCGACGTCCTCCAGGTCGCCCCGGGTGGCCTGGAGGTCCTCCAGGGCCTCGTCGAGTTCGTTCTCGATGTCCTTCGACTCCGCGAGCGGGCGGTCCATCCCCTCGAGTTCCGACCGCTTCTCCTCGAGGGCGTCCTCGGTCTCCCTCAACTCGCGCTCCAGACGGGCCCGTCGCTCGACGAGCTCCGTCTTCCGGTCCTTCAGGTCGTCGATCCGATCCAGTTCCCGATCGATGGCTCGCTTGCGGTCGGAGAGGGACTCGATTTGCTCCTCGATGTCGGCCTTGTCGACCGGCCGCATGATGATTTCGCGGAGGTCCTCGCCCCGGATCACGGCCTGCCGGGCCTCGTTCTCCTCGAGGAGGAACGCGAAGAGGTCGCCGGTCTGTCCGTCGGCCAGGTACGGTTCACCCCCCAGGCGCACCCGGCCGTTCGCCCGTTGCAGCGTCCGGACGTACCGTTCCTCGTCGAACTCGAGGGTCGCCTTGCCCTCGTCGGCGTCGGCCTTGAGCGAGACGTCGCTCCCGCCCAGGGCGGCGATCAGCGCCCGCAGGAACGAGGTTCGGTTCGTGGCGTTTCGACCGGAGAGTACCGTGATTCCCGGTTCGAGGGTGACCGTCGTTTCGTCGATGCCGCCGACGTTCTTCGCGGAGACCCGTGCCGGTGTCGGCGACCCGGCTGGCGGAGCACTCATGTGTCCATTCTTGACCGACGGGGTAAAAATAGTTTGTCGCTTCGGGGCGTCAGGTCTCGCACTCGCACCCGCCGTTCTCCAGGAACGCCGCGACGTCCTGGTCCGCCCCGCAGTCCTCGCAGTGCACCCGCATCTCGACGTAGACGTCGACGTCGCCCGCCTCGACTCGGTCGGTGTCACGCAGTCGCTCGACCGTCTCGCGGAGCACCGCCACCGTCCGACTCCGGAGACGTTCGAGCGTCTCCCTGGCGCTTTCCACCGGATCGCGGTCGTCCCGCTCGAGGGACGCGCCGCGGACGTCCCTCAGGTACGTGTGCATCGCCTGGTGCGTGACGAAGTCGGCCTCCACGGCGTCGACGTCGATCCCGTCGCGTTCCAGTTCGCGTCGCTTTTGCACCCGGGCCCCCTCGGTCACGTCGTCGGCCGTGAGGAGGGTGTACACGTGCTCGACCTCGTGGGGTGAGACGGTTCTGCCGGCGTCGCGCAGGGCCGCCTCGAGCACCCGTCGGTTGAACAGCGTCGCGAGTTCCCTGAGACTCGACCGGTCGTCCTCCCGGGTCCACTTCCGTTCGAGTTCCTCGCCCAGGCCCGCCAGGTCGTAGTCGTCGATGACGCGCGCGACCTTGCTCCGACTGACGCCCCCGGACTGCGTCTCGTCGCTCATACCCGAGTCTCGACGGCCGGTTACAAAAGTTCCGCGTTCTATTACATCCATACTCTGTAATTGTAACGTTTTATCGGTTCGATTCTTCGCCCGCTCGAAAAACAGTTTGAATGGTTATGTGTTCCCATTCATTTCTGATAAATTATATTCGTTCGACCGCTATGTTGCCGCCGGATCGGACGGATCCTTCTTCCCCCCACACTTTCTCCCCCTTCACGTGACCGATACCCGGTATACCCGCCGCTGTCTGATCAATCCGTCGTGAGATGCGACGCCCATCCCAAAAGAAAGTATCGTTATATAAATTGTCGAGGTAAACAATAAATATTATATATTTTTATTATGCTATGATATTTTATAAATATAGTAATGCGAAGTGTCGAAATCCGTCCGGAGGGGTAGCCCTCGAACCCGGGGGCCGGTCCGAGTGTTACGGGTGCGTTCGTTCAGAGGCACCGTACCCGGAAAAACGACGGCGTCGGCCGGTGTCACTCGCGATCGACGCCGTTCGAACGACCGTGCGATGACCGTCCGGTCACAGGGCACCGGATACCTGCTCGCCGCTGGCGACTTCGGGGATGATGACGTCGTCCGCACCGGCCCGGCGGGCCAGTTGTTCGTACATCGCGTCCCCGACGCGGACCACGATCCTGACGTTCGGGGCGAGTTGCGAGGCGGTAATCGCGATCTGGATGTTGGCGTTCGAGTCGTCGATGGCCGCGACCACCGTCGAGGCGCGTTTCACGCCCGCATCCACCAGGACCTCCTCGCGACGGGCGTCCCCGTGGACGGCGAGCAGGCCGTCCTCGAGGGCGCGCTCGAACTGGGCCTCCTGGTGTTCGATGACGACCGGGTCGCGACCGTCCTCCTCGAGCGAGCGGGCGATCGTCTTCCCGAAGGTGCCGTATCCACAGACGACGACGTGATCCGTTCGATTCTCGATCTTTCGTTCGGTTTTCATGTGTCGGAGTTCCTCCCGTATCTGACCGCCGAACGCCGAGGCGAGGGCCGTCTCGCCGATCCAGAACACGGTCACGACCATCCCCGACCGGACCAGCACGGCGAACGCCTTGACGAGCCGGCCGTCGCCGTCGTGCGCCCGGTAATGCAACTCGATGCTCGTCGGATCGATCACCCAGAACAGGGCCTCGACGAGACCGACGTGTGCCCAGTACGAGAAGCCGGCGACCCCGAGGGCCACGATTGCGCCGAAGGCGGCGAGCGGGCGAAGGAGTCGCCTGAGGAACGGGCGGTTCGCAACGGCCACGAGCGGAGTTCGGACGTCCCACGTCATGTGTCGGTGCCGGCCATCGGTCAGTCTCGACTCGAGAGCGAGCGCGAGTCGCCTTTACGGTTTATCTTCGCGCAACGGAAATCACACCCCCCAGAAGAACGCGATGCCGAGCACGGTCACCGTCGAGAGGAGTAACTGCAGCGGCGCGCCGACCCGGAAGTAGTCGCCGAATCGATAGCCCCCGGGGCCGTAGACGAAGAGGTTCGTCTGATACCCGATCGGCCCGAGGAAGGCCGTCGACGCCGCGAAGGTCACGGCGAGGACGAACGCGAACGGGTTCGCCCCGATTGCCGTCGCCGCGGACGCCGCGACCGGGATCATCAACACGACGCTGGCGTTGTTGCTGATCACCTCGGTGACCAGCCCCGTCGCGACGTAGAAGAGCCACAGGACCAGCAGGACCGGGAGGAACCCCGCGGAAGTCGCGACCGATCCACCGAGCAGACGCGCTGCACCCGTCTGTTCCAGGGCCATGCCGAGGGGGATGACACCCGCGAGCAGGAAGATCACGTCCCAGTCGACGGACTCGTACAGTTCGTGTGGCTTCAACACACCCGCGAGGACCATCGCCACCACGCCCGCGAGGGCCGTCACGAGGATGTCCTGCTGTACCACCGCGAGCGATGCGAACCCCCCGACGCCCGTCGCCGACGCGAGGGCGCTCCCGAGGGCCGCCCACGGCACCGCCACGAAGCCCACGACGGCGACCATGATCGCGACGGCGTGCGGTATCTTCTCCGTTCGATAGTCCGGTTCGTCCACCTCGTGGGCGAGGATGAAGTCGCGGGTCCGCGCCAGGCGGTCCACGCTGTCCGCGTTCGCCTGGACGAGGAGCGTATCCCCCGCACTGATCCGCAGGTTCTCGATGCGGTCGCGTACCACGTCCCCGTGGCTCCGAAACGCCAGCACGTTCGCGTCGTATCGCTGTCGGAACGTGGAACTCCGGAGCGTCTCGCCGACGAGCGAGGAGTACGACGGCACCACGACCTCGACGATTGTCTGTTCGTCGGTCGCGGACGGTTCCAGGTCTGCGGTCGTGTCGACCGATCCCTGGACGGCGAGGTCGTCCGCGTCGGCGAATCGTTTGAGCGTGTCGGTGCTCGCCCGGATCACCAGGGTGTCCCCGGCGTCGATCTCCTTGCGTGACAGCGGTTCGGTGAAGCGTTCCCCGTTCCTGACCAGCTGGAGGATGTCGGCGTCGGTCTCGGCCTCCTCGATGGCCCGGCCGACCGTGATCCCAACGAGCGGTGACCCGGGGCGAACGACCACCTCCGCCAGGTAGTCCCCGATTCCGTACTCCTCCACGTAGTCCTCCTCCGGGGGGACCCGCTCGGGAAGCAACCGGTGACCGACCGTCATGAGGTACGCAGACCCGGTGAGGAGGACGATCACGCCCAGCGCGGTGAACTCGAAGAAGTCGAAGGCGTGCAAGGCGGGGTACTCGGCGGCCAGGCGCGCGGCCGTGTCGCTCGCGAGGATGTTCGTCGAGGTGCCGATGAGCGTGAGCATGCCGCCGAGCTGGGAGGCGTACGAGAGTGGAATCAGGAGTTTGGACGGCGAGGTCTTGCCCTTGTGCGCCACGTCCGAGATGACCGGGACGAGGATGGCCACCACCGGGGTGTTGTTGACGAAGCCGGAGACGGGTCCGGCCACGCCGATCGTGGCGAGCAACTGCCTGTCGAGACGGTCGCCGGCGAAGTCGGCGATCCGCCGTCCGACGATCTGCACGAGACCCGTTCGACTGATCCCCGCGCTCAGGATCAGCATCGCGAGGACGGTGATGGTCGCCGAGCTCGAGAACCCGGAAATGCCCTCGCTCGCGGAGATGTGCGTCCACGGCCGGAGGACGATCAGCGCGACCATGATCGCGATGGCCGTCACGTCGATCGCGATCCACTCCGTCACGAAGAGGACGACGGCCGCGAGCACGACGAGAAAGACGACGACCATGTCGGTCGTCACCCCGCTGGCACCGGACTGTGCCGCTGGGAGGAGAACGTCCCCGAGAGGTGCGACGCCTACCATGCGATCAGTCGGCCGAACCGACGGGGGGACGCCCCTTGAAGACGACGGCTCGCGGGGCGTTCACTCGAACGAGCCCAGCGTCTGCTGGCGACCCGGAAGCGACTTCGTCTGGAGGCCGCTGGGGTCGTCCTTCACGGTGACCTCCCCCCGGTGGGCGATCAGGATGCGATCGATCTCCGTGGCCTCGCCCTTCGTGTCCCCCCAGATGCGCGAGACCTTCTCGTTGTCGGGGACGCGGTCCTCGACGATGCGGCCCACCTCCAGGGAGTCCATCGGGGCGACGACCCGGTCGGCCACCTCGCGGGCGAGATTGACGGTCTCCTCGCCCTGGTCGACGTCGCCGATGACGAAGGCAGCGACGCCGGTTTCGGGATCGAGCACCTCGTCGACCACGTCGAAGGTCTCCCGCATGAACTGGAGGTACTCCGCGAGGTCGAGTTCGTCGTCGAGTCGTTCGTCGACCGCGTCGGGTTCCTTGTCCAGGAACCAGAGCCTGATCCAGTTGTAGAGCCCGTACTTCAGTACCTTGAGGTACGGTGGCGAGGTGAAGATCAGGTCGACGGTGTCGGGGACGCCCGCGTCGGCGGCCAGTTTTTCGGGCAGGTCACGGACGTCGCCGAGGTACGCAGTGCCGGTCCGTGCCGGTGCGCCGTCGGCGTACAGATCGCGCAGTCGATCGAGGAGTTTCTGGAAGACGTCCCGGTTCGGGGGCTCCAGCCCCTCCTCCTCGATGTAGTCGCTGACGTATCCCTCGGACATGGAGAAGGTGTTCGGCATCGATATCGAGAGGTACTGGCTGCTCTGGCCGTGCATGATGCCCAGGATCATGCCCGTGATGAAGGTGTCCACGGCGGAGAGCGATCGGACGTCGTCCGGCGCTGCCCGCTCGCCCAGCCCGAACTCGTCCTTGATGTAGACCAGTTGTCCGAGGGTCCGTTCGTGGTAGAGCATCCGGATCCGATCGGGGACGTGATCGGTGTCCGGGGGGTCGTACGCCCGGCGCAGGTCCTCGATTCGCTCCCGGACGGCGGGTGCGGGGGGACTCTCGACTTTGGCGCGGGTCAGCACGTACGCCATCGGATTCAGGTCGTTACCGACGCCGATCCTGTCGTCGACGCAGGCCTGCAGCGGGGTCGTCCCGCGCCCCGAGAAGGGGTCGAGGACCACGTCGCCAGCGTCGGTCAACTTCCGGACGAAGTAGTGGGGGAGGGACGCGGGGAACATCCCCATGTACGAGCACATCGGGTGGAAACTGTGCTCCCACTTGCGCTTGAGCGTCCGCCACTCCGGTCGAATGTCGTCGAGGTCACTCATTCTCTTGATCCGGGGGTCTACCCGTCCAAGGGGGCCGCCGGACTAAAAGGCATCCGGACCGCTCCCGGGTGCGATCGATCCCCGAGCGGGGCCTTTATCTCGGGCAGGCGTATTCACTGGCCCATGGCGCACGAGCCCGCGGATTCGCTCTCCCGCGAGGAGATCGAGTCGGCATATCCCTGGGTCACCGAGACCGGTCGCGACATGATCGTTGGCTCGGACATCGACGCGATCATGTCGGCGACGTTCCTTGCGGACCACCTGGACTGGACCCCCATCGGCTTCTACACCGACTTCGAGAACCTCTTCACCGTGCCGGACGCCTCCCGGCGCGACGTCCTCGACGCGGTCTGGGTCGACCTCGACGTCTACCACCCGGAGATCGCCTCGATCGGCCACCACATCCTGAACTTTCGCCTCGACGACGAGATACCCCACCACGAGCGGACCCTGAATCCGAACCTGCTGCGCGGGACGTACCACGGGAACTTCCCGCGGAAGTATCCCCTGGGGACCGTGCACTTCCTGTCCTGGCTCCACGACCGGCCGACGCAGGCGACCGAGACCCAGCGACTTCTCTACTGGGTGCCGGACTCGACGTGGATCAACGGACAGTCCCATCGGTTCCGCGAGAACGTCGAGGACTGGCTGTTCAACGTCGTCCCGATCGATTTCATGATCGACTCCTTCGAGTGGATCGACCAGGCGGACTTCGAGGACGCGCTCGCCGAGACGGTCTACCCCCGGATCGAATCCACCGGCTTCGGCCGGGGGCGCGGCCAGGTGACCTCCCGGCATCGCGGCCTCGGGGGATACCAGTGTACCTTCGTCGATCCCGTCGAGAGGCAGGCGTCGTTGCAGGCCCTGGTGGACGCCATCGCGGAGATCATGGACTGGCAGTCCTTCGAGGTCCCCGGCGAAATGGACGTCATCAGCGGCGAGCGAACCTCCAATCGGTCCTACAGCGACGTCCTCGACGAGTACCCGGGCATCGACGAGTTCCTCGGCGACAACGACGTCTTCTCCTACGCGGTGCCGAACGGGAACACGCTCAACTACACGACCGGCGTCGACCTCTCGGAACTCTGAGTGGGGATCGGCCGGGCCGGGGTTCGCCCCAGACCGAGCAGGGTTTCCCACGTCTGAGAATCACCCCAAACGGTATCGTACCGGGCGAACTGGACGGAACCATGGACGGGGGGTGGCCGCGGGCCGCGATCGGGGAGGAGTTCGAGCGGGGAGCCGATGCGAGCGCAGCCGCCGCCGGTGCCGCTCCGACCCCCAGCGCCGCCATCGGACTCGACGCCGACGGGTGCGTTCGGACCTGGAGTCGTGCCGCAACCGCCCTGACGGGTTTCGAGGCCGCCGAGGTCGTGGGGAAGTCGATCGCCGTACTTCTCGCCGACGACGGCGAGGCCTGGATCGATCGGGCCCTCGAGGGGGCCTCCGAACGGGGACTCTGGAGCGACACGGCCTGGCACGTCGACGCCGACGGGTCCCGTTTCCGCGGGACCGTGACGGTGAGCATCGCGCGAGACGGCCAGGGGGACTCGGCGGGGTTCCTGTACGTGCTCGAGGTGGACGGGGTGGACGAAGCCGAGCGGGCGCGACACCGGTACCTCTTCGAAAAGTCGCCCGACGCGATCGCGATCCACGACGCCGATGGATCGGTCCTGCGTGTCAACGAGCAGACCGTCGCGGACCTCGGGTACAGCCGCGAGGAGTTGCGAGGGATGAACGTCGCCGACGTGGACGTCGGACACAGTCTCGCGGAACTGCAGTCGACGTGGCGCGAGATGGAGACGGCCAGTCGCGTGAAAGTCGAGAGCGAACACCGGCGGAAGGACGGCTCGACCTTCCCCGTCGAGGTCTGGGTCACCAAACTCGCCATCGGCGACGAAACGCAGTTCCTCGCGCTGGGGCGGGACGTGACCGAGCGCGAGCGAACGGAGCGCCGGCTCGAGGAGGAGCGCGATCTCTTCGCCGAGGGGCCAGCCGTCGTGGTCGATCGGCGGGCCACGGAGGGATGGCCCATCGCGTACGTCTCGCCGAACGTCGAAACGGTCTTCGGGTACGATCCTCAGACGCTCGTCGAGGAGGGGCGGTCGTTCACCGATCTCGTCCATCCGCGCGACGTCGGGGAGGTCGAAACGGCGATCGGAGCCCCGGAGAGCCGTCCGGGAGACCGGTTCGAGATCGATCCGTACCGACTGTACGCCGCGGACGGGACCATCAGGTGGGTCCAGGAGACCACGAAGGTCGTCGGTCGCGACGGGGGCCCGGCCCGGTATCTGGGCTACCTGGTCGACGTGACCGACCGGATAGAGCGCGAGCGGACTCTCGAACGCCAGCGGGCGACCCTGAAGCGCATCCAGCAGATCACGGAGAACCTCCGGCCGCTCAACCGGGCGCTCGGCCGGGTGACCACGCGGGCGGAGATCGAGTCCGTCGTCTGCGAGCAACTGGCCGAGACCGACACGTACTGTCTCGCCTGGTACGGGGAATTCGACCCCGTCGAAGAACGGATCACCCCGCAGTCGTGGGCCGGCTTCGACGACGGGTACCTGGACGGGATCGAGGTCACCGTCGGCGACGAGGAGACGGCCCGGGGCCCGGCGGGACGTGCGATCGCCACCGGGACGGTCCAGACGTCCCGGCGAATCGACACGGACCCGACCTTCGAGCCCTGGCGCGACGAAGCGGCGGCGCGCGGCTACCGTTCGGCGGCCGCGATCCCGGTTCGCACCGAACAGACCGTCTACGGCGTCGTCGGCCTCTACTCGAACCGTCCGAACGCGTTCGACGAGTACGAGCGCGGCCTCCTGCGCGAACTCGGCGAGCGGGTGGGCCACGCGATCCACGCGGCCGAGCACCGGCGGCTATTGCACTCCGACACCGTCGTCGAACTGGTGTTCCGCACGAGCGATTCCCGCTCGCCGTTCGTGACCGCCTCCGATCGGTTCGACTGTCGCCTGGAGCTCGAGGCAGTGATCCCCGCCGCTGGCCCGACCTACGTCTGTTACATGGACGTCGACGGCGCGCCCCCGGCGGACCTGACCGACTACCTGGAGCGCGTCGACGGGATCGAGCGTCCGCGGGTCCTCTCGGCAGACGGGCCGAGCGGGACCATCGAATACGTCGTGTGTACGTCGCCCGTGACGAAACTCCTCGAGTACGAGACGACGGTCGCGTCGGCCGTCATCGAGAGCGGCGAGGAGACCATCGTCGGGGAAGTGGCACCCGACGTCTCGACGGGCGCCATCGTCGAGGGGATGCGGTCGGCATACGACGTCGAACTCCTGGCGAAACGCACGACGGACCGGTCGGTCCGGTCGTCGATCGGGGTGGACGAGGCGCTGGAGGACGCGTTGACCGACCGGCAGCGCGAGGCGCTCGGTCTCGCCTACCACTCGGGGTTTTTCGATTCGCCGCGGCTCACCCACGGCGACGAACTAACAGACGCCCTCGGAATCACGAGTTCGACGCTGTACCTGCACGTTCGGCGCGCCACGAAGAATCTGCTCGCCCGCCTCGTGGAGAGCGGCGTCATCGAGTAGTCGCGCTCACCTGGCCGAGTGCCCGTTCGCGACACCTCGTCCCGGGGCCGTGCCGTGCGTCCCCATGGTGGATCGTGGTAGCGTGCGATGTCGCCGACCCCCGTCTAGTTGACTAGCGAGTAGTTTCCTAACCGGTCACGTCCTCTCTATAGATGCCGTCGACGGCTACGGGGAGCGGGGGAGGGGAAGTCGGACGCCACCGTGGATCGGCGTCGTCGCGAACCCGCGAGGGTTCGACCCGCGGCGCAGTCATCGACGGAACCAGGGGAGACACTTTACATGAAGACCTGCCAGACCTGTGGGGGACTCGTGACGCCGGACTTCGTCCGCGTCTTCGGGACGGACGACGGGCACGTGTACGCCTGTCCGAACTGCGTTCCCAGCACGGCGCTGTACGGAGGTGAGGCCGCACGTGTGCCGGAGTGAGCAGCACACGACCCTCGAGGGGCGGCTCGACCGGCGGACCGATCCGGGCAGAGGTGGTGCCCGGTGACGTACTATCGGTGCTCGAACGGCCAGTACTACGACGAGGAGGACGTCTGGGAGCGCCTCGAGGCGGGCGTGTGGCGACCGTGTTGCTGGGACACGGAGACGGGGACCGAGTGGATGGAGGTGCACGGCCGGTCGCTCGTCTGTCTCGAACCGGTCGACGCCGAGACCGTCCCACCGGAGGGGCTTGCCGACGCCGCGGACCGGGAGTTCTTCGACCGGGAACGGAACGCCCGAGACGTCTGAGAGGCCCAGAGCGGGCCATCGACCTCGAGTACACATTTATTGTCGCTGGGGCGTCGTTGTTCGACTATGCACGCCGATTACCTCGAGAAGGACCACGCAGAGGGGTACTTCGACGTCGAGGACTACCAGTTGTATTACCGTCGGTTCGGAGCGGGAGACGCGGTCGTACTCGGTCTCCACGGCGGGCCAGGGATGCCCCACGACTATCTCCTCCCCCTGGCGGAACACGGCACCGAGGACCGATCGGTGTACCTCTACGACCAGTTCGGGGTCGGCCGGTCAGACACCCCCGCGCCGGGCGATTTCGATCGGTACACCGTCGACCACTACCGGGACGAGGTGGAGGCCGTACGGCGGGCGATCGACCCCGAGACGTTCGTCGTCTACGGCCAGTCGTGGGGCGGGATGCTCGCCCTCGAGTACGCCATCGAATACGGCGAGAACCTCGACGGTCTCGTCCTCGCGAACACGCTCGCGGACACGCAGACAGCGTACGAATCGATGCGAAGCGTCCTCGAGGAGCTCCCCGACGACCAGATCGAGACGATCGAGACCCGGGAGGCCCGGCGGGCGTTCGACGATCCCGCGTACGAGTCGGCACTCGATCGGGCCTATCGCGACCACGTCTGCCGGTGTGAGGAGTACCCCGCTCCCGTCGCCAGGACGTTCGAGAACATCAACATGGACGCCTACGGCATCATGTGGGGGCCAAACGAGTACGTCCTCCTGGACGAGGCGCGTCTCGCAGACTGGGACGTTCGCGAGGACCTGGGGAGTATCGACGTGCCCGCGCTGGTTCTGACGGGCGAGTACGACGAGATCGACCCGAGCATCGCCCGGGACATCGCGGAGCGCATTCCAGCGTCGGAGGTCGTCGAGTTCGACGACGCCAGTCACATGCCGTTCTGGGAGCGACCCGACGCCCACTACGAGGCCGTCGAGTCCTATCTGGCCGGTCGGGCGTAAGATCGCACCCCATGTTTTCCGGGGGTGACCGTCCGAATCCCAACGCTTAACTCACCCCTTTCTGATTGCTCTGTGATGGCACTCACCACAGTCGAGCAACTGATGCTCTGGGGACCGCCCGTCCTCACCATCCTGTTCGCGGTCGGGTACTACGTTCGGTGGGGCAAGGAATCGCACGATGGCGAGTCCAGGTCGGGAGGTGGATCCTGATGGTCGAACTCTCGACGATCACGTTCGCCATCTACATGGCTGCCGTATTCCTGATCGGGATCTACGGCTACCTGGCGACGACGAATTTCGCCGACTTCTCCATCGGGGGCCGCCGGATGAAACACTGGGTCGTGGGGCTCAGCGCGCAGGCATCGGACATGAGCATGTGGCTGTTGGTCGGGCTCCCGGCGACGGCCTACGTCATGGGCCTGCCGGCCATCTGGATCGGGATCGGGATCGTCCTCGGAACCGGATTCAACTGGTACGTCCTCTCGAAGCGCATGCGCCGGTACACCGGCCTACTCGACTCGATGACGGTCCTGGACTTCCTCGAGGAACGCGTTCGGGACAACTACGGATTCATCAAACTGTTCGGGTCGGTGAGTCTGGTCGTCTTCTTCAGTATCTCGACCGCGGGAGAGTTCATCGGCTCCGGGAAGGTCAGCAACGCCGTCTTCGGCTTCGACTTCTTCACCGGCACGCTCCTCGGTGCCGGGCTCGTGCTGGTCTATACGCTCATCGGTGGCTACATCGCCGTCTCGTACACGGACGTCCTGCAGGCCATCGTGATGCTCGGTGCGGTGCTGATCCTCCCGCTCGTCGGCTTCGCGGGCATCGGAAGCGTGGCCGGCGGGCTCGACGCGCTCGCGGCCGCGAACACGAGTGCCTCGATATCGCTCTTCGGCGCGAAATCGGGAGCCCTGGCACTCATCGGCTTTCTGTCGGGCACGCTCGGGATCGGGATCGGGTACCCGGGACAACCCCACATCCTGGTTCGGTACATGAGTATCGACGACCACCGGAATCTCAGGCGGTCCTCGCTACTCGGGATGGTCTGGGTCACGTTGGCCGTCTACGGATCGATCTTCATGGGGTGGGCAGCCGGTGCGCACCTCGGCGGCGTCGAGAGCACCGATCAAATCATGCCGATGCTGTCGATGGAACTGCTCCCTGGCTGGCTCGTCGGGATCCTCGTGGCCGGTGCCTTCGCCGGGATGATGTCGACCAGCGACTCGAAGTTCCTGGTCGCGACGAACGCGGTCGCCTACAACATCTACGCCCGCTTCATCGACGAAGACGCCAGCGACCGGGCGATCATGGTCGTTTCGAGAGCCACCCTGGTGGTCATCATCGGCGTGGCCGTGTGGATGGCGAGTCCGTCCGGCCAGGTGTTCAACGTCATCCTGGGTGGCTGGGGCGGCATCGGTGCCTCCTTCGGGCCCGTCATCATCGCGTCCCTGTACTGGAAGCGGTTGACGAAACTCGGTGCCTATGCCGGGATCATCGTGGGGATGGTCACGGTCGCCGGTTGGATCACCGTCAACCTCGGGGCGCTGAACGTGCTCTACGCCCTGGTACCCGGATTCGTCCTCTCCTCGATCGCGGTCGTCGTCGTCAGTCTCCTCGACAGTCCGCCCTCCGATGCGATCCAGGACGAGTTCGAGACGGCCGTCGAGTCGTCGGGGCTGGAAGTCGACGAGTCCGCGGACTGACTCCCGACCCTCCGTACTTTCGATCGACGCGCGCTCGTCCCCGCGTGATCGGCGGGGAGGGCGCCGACGCCGCACAGCGGAATCGAACGGCCCCTTCGGGCGTGGGTCGGCTTAACCCCTGGGGACGATGGTCGACGTCTGACGGGGAGCACGAGTCGGTCCGAACCTCAATTCGAGCGGGGACGGGGGTCGGATTCCGACGACGCTTCCTGGTGCCTCCGACGGGCCCCTAGTGCCTCCGACGGCGCCGCCTGGTGGAGGTTGTTGGAGGGAACCGAGCGGTAGCGAGGGGAGACGTGAACGGTGCACGGGTTCGGGCGGCCCACGAGAAAAGTGGGTTCGGGCGGATTCGAACCGCCGGCCTCGTCCTTGTAAGGGACGCGTCATAA
>JBDGUD010000041.1:75028-95762 GCA_042216165.1 Halanaeroarchaeum sp. | reverse complement strand
GCCCCGGGTTCAAATCCCGGCGAGTCCATGCACTTTTTTGCTCGTCGGGTGCGCTCCGCGCACCGCTCCTCGCAAAAACCTGCACTAAAAACCCGCAGCCGCGAGCCTCCGGCTCGCGGATCGCGATCGCAAGAACCCCTCCGCTACCGGTTGGATATATCTTGCAGCACGTCCGGTTCGGGGACCGACATCCGGCGAGTCAAGATCCGGTTTTCGCGTTCAATCGATTTTGGCAGACGGCGGTATGGATTTATACACAATGGGCCTCCGTTGTGCGCCATTTCCATCGTGATACCGGAAACGCGTCGACGGTGAATTGCACCCGTGTGCGCTGGTGCTCCCGAGCCATGCGTCGGTTTCATGAAGGAAGGTGATTTGATCGTCAATATTGGCTCTGTTGAAATCCTATTGTCTCGACGATTTTCCCGCTGACACAGTCGTTTGGTAGGCGAGCGTAGTTGCCCCTTTGGGATCCGCGACGAACCACTCCAGTCATGCTGCTTTGAGGGGGCCGTACCGACTCCCGAACCCATATGTAAGAACGGACGCAGCGCTGGCGGCTAACGCGATGAGAAGGAGTGTTATTGCTACCTCTCGCGGCGGGGGAGCGATGGCAGCGCTACCAGTCACTTCGAGGTACACCTGGAACAGTACGTCATCGAAGATATACGCTGTCGAGAACACACCGACACTCACAATCCCGACGCTACCCGTCCACAAGTACCGCGTCCGAAGCGAGAGATTCCGCCGTACTGTATCCGCAAATACGAGACCGGTCGCAACCACTCCGACGAGTAAACCACTCACGAGAATCACTGAAACCATATTGCACTGTTTGATTACATCCAAAGTAAGCTTTCTGCTGAACGTCGACTCGTCGACGATCTATTAGAGGACTGATATAATGATGATGATCTGGAGGAGAATCTGGACCCGCGCCAGCGTCGTATTCCGTCTTCCAATAGTCGCTATGAGGTTCGTATTCGGATTCTGGGTCCTAGCTTCGAGGCTCGCTTTGAGGTTTCCCGAGAGGATCAGTCCAAGGCCGTTGAGCAGGATCATGGAGCCGACGACGAGCGTAAGGAGCATCGACCGCAGTGTCATCCCGAACTGTGAGAGCGTGGCAACGAATAGCCCGACAGACGCCAGTGTGACGATTGCGATGGGAGCGATCAAACGCCAGTCGCGCCAGGCGTCGAACCGCCACCCAAAGACGAGCAACACGCCAGTAAGATTCAGGAATGCGAATACCGCGAGCCACGGGCCCGCATGCGGGAACAGGTGCATCTGAACGGAAAGCGGGAGTCCAACACCGATGACGAGGACGAGTAGTGCAGGCAAGAGAAACGCGAGACGGGGTGCAGTTCGTCCATACACGGCGGCTGCGCGCCGATCGTCGAGTTCTGAGAGGGCGGGTCCGATCACGAGCCCGAGAAGGAGGTTACATCCAGTCCACAGAAGGCCCAGAACGAGGTGGAGATACCGGACGCGGAAGACGGAATCGGTCACGAGTCCGTACAGGCCGACGGTAATTACCGTCCCGATGATCGCAGTGGCAAACGCGGGATTCGTGGCCGCGAATAACCGGGAGGCGGATGTGCGGACGGAGGTCATCTAAAGCGGTTCTCGTGCGAGTTTAATTGTAGGTCTTTCGTCTATCACCAGGGCCGTTGGCAAACAACGAGGAAGCAGGGCTGAAATCGGTTCGAATGCCGCCCAATTCTCACACACTTCGATCAGCAGCCGAGATCTCGACAGGTACTTTCAATCCACCGGAACGGTTCACCGCTCGCCACTCTGGACAACGGGCAATGCTGCAGAGCGGAATGTCGCCACTTCGACACTTCAGAGGCGGATTCGATTCGTGCCACGTGGGGCAATGACATTCACTCCATGGCGTCGATGTCGTTCGTCGACGAAAGCGCGATTTGCATCTGAGGGTCTCCGTGCTCACACTGTTTCACGCATCAGTTATGTGGGCGTCTTCGCTCTCGCGATGTTCCCATTGAGACCCGGTTGGGGGCTGTTCGCGATAGGGCGCAGAGACGGACCCGATTCCTCGGCCGGTTTGGAAGTGGAAATGGGCCGTCTCGACGACGTGAGACGCGCCAGACGGTTGGGTGGTTTAGAAGGAAGTCACCGCCGAAAGGCCGACGCCAAACGGAAGTCCCCAGAACTCGGTACCAATAGCCGTCGACGGATTGACCCCCTCAGGTCAGACCAGCGAGGAGGACGAAAATTTTACCACCGCCGGTCCCGTTACCGAGTTGGAGGGCCCTTCGGGGTTTGCGGAGTCACTTGCGTGGCCAACCCCTACATGTTTCCCGTGAACGGCGGCCGGTGGGGGCGTGAACCGTTTCCGAGCACGTTCAGTGTGATGCTCACTGCTGACCGATTTCCGCCCACCTCGTTCTCTCGGGGTTGGACCCACGGGTTCGAATTTCGGGTTCCCGGGTGTGTTGCTTATGGTGTACCTATGGATGACCACCAGCAATCCTCACCATGACCGCCGGGTTTTGTGGTCCTCACCGTGTACCGTTCTGAACCGACCATGACCCACGATTCCACGGCCGTCAGTCCGCGGACGTTCCTCGCGAACCTCCGACGATTGCAGTACCGCGAGCTGACGATGACGTTCGCCACGGTAGCGGTTCTGACCGGGGCGATCGCGCTCTTTCCGGGCGCCGACGGAATTACACGCGGCGTCCAGGCAGACGTGTCCGGTTGGCTCCTCGTGGGATTCGTCGTCGTTGCGGTGCTGGCCGGTGCGGTGAAGGGGATGATCGGGTTCGGCTACGCGCTCATCACGACGCCCATTTTCGCGTTGGTCATCGATCCGACCCTCGCAGTCGTGGTGCTCGCCATCCCGCCCTGGATGATCAACATGTTCCAGATCGGGGAGACGAACACGGGGTTGGCGTTCGTTCGCCGCGAGTGGTCCCTCGTCGCACTCGCCATCGTCGGGTCGGTACTCGGGGTGGTCTTCCTTGCCGAGTTCCGGACAGGTCCGCTCGTCCCCTTCCTCATCGGCGTCGTCATCTTCGGATACGTCATCTATCAGGTGGTGGAAAACTTCGTCACCGTCGACCGGGCCCACCACCCGCTGGCACTCGGCGTCGCCGGTCTGATCGAGGGATTCTTGCTCGCTGCTGCGAACCTCGGCCCACTGCTCCCCGCGTACTTTCACACGTTCGAACGCGACACGGAGCGGTACATCGGCGGCCTGTCGATGGTTCTCGGAACCATCTTCACGGTCCGGATCGTCCAGATGGCGGCGTTCACCGATCTCCTGACGGCCTATCGCCTCTGGCTGGGATGTCTCATAGCGGTCGTGACCATCGTCGGACTCCTCGTAGGCACCTACCTCCGACGGCTGGAGTTCGACGAAGACTGGTTCAACCGGTTCGTGGTCGCGCTGCTGTTGGTTATATCGCTCAATATCTTCCGGAACACGATTCCGGCTCTGCTCTAGCCGTCAGGGCTTCAGATACGCGTACCCCGCTTCCTGTAACCGGGCGAGTTCGCCCACGCCGGAGGGCACCACCTCGACCCCATCAACGAGGTCGTCCTCGTCGATGTCCGTGCCATCCATCGTGTTTCCACACTGCCTGAACGCGACACCGCGGTCACGGAGCGTCCCGATCCGCTCAGCATATTCCGAGTCGGCGGTGACGAGATGTAGTCCACCGCTGTTCGTGACGACGACAACGCCCTCGATTTCGACGCTCTCGTCGTCGAGGAGGTTTGCGGTGTTTGCGAGGACCCGCCCGTGCAGTTCGGGATCGTCGTTCGAGTGGTGGAAGACGGCGCGCATACCGACGCGTGGTGACGCACCTTCCTATGTGTTCGGTCGGGCGTCGCCGCGATGACGGTTGGACGGGGACCATCGAAGCCATGCGGGTGCAATCCACATCCACCCCGCTCCATCCGCTGTCGTTTAGTGCACCGCGTCACCAGAGGCCGTCCAGTGCGCCGCGTCATCCGATGTAGTCCAGTGCGCGTTCCCCGGGACCGTTCACACGAGGTGAAGTCGTCACCGGGAGCAGCCCGTGACCGTCGATGTGCGATAACGGGTCGGTTACTCCGTTACCCCAGCGTTCGCGTGACCTTATGCCAGCGGCACGGGTTGGCGAGTTCATGGCACGAGCTGCAGTCGTGATTCTCGCCGATACGGAATCGCACGCCGACCACGGCAGACTCGCGAATGGACTGGAAGCCGCAAAGGAGTTCGCCGAGACGCCAGGCGACGACGTCGAACTGATCTTCGATGGCGCCGGCACCCAGTGGGCGCCGCTCCTCGAGGATCCGGCCAACGAGTACCACGGTCTGTACCAGACCGTCCGCGACGATGCCGCAGTCTGTGATTACTGTGCCGCGGCGTTCGGCGTCGAGGATGCGGTCGCTGAAACGGGTGTTGTGACTCTCGACGAACACGACGGACACCCGAGCATCCGGTCCCTCGTCGCAGAGGGTTACGAGGTCCTCACGTTCTAGGGGTGTGCAATCCCCGAGAACGTCGTCGCCGCGGTCGGTTCAGTCGGAGTGACGGTGGGACGGTGGGGTCCACTGCGAGAGGCCACGCCGCGCGGTTCGGATCACCCGTCCCGTTTCCACGACAGGCGCATCCGGGAGGAGTTCCTTCGGTCCGGTGGTACCCGGTCACTGGTCTGCCTCGAGAAATTGCAATCCATCTGCGACGACGTCGACGATGTCGAGACCCGTTTCTGCGTCGAAGGAAACGATCGTTTCCACGTCTCGGGGTCGCATGAACTGAATGAGGACGACGTCGTCGTATATCGAAACGTTGGCCCTGTGTCTCCGCCTTTGAGGGACCGATACTGTTCGGCTGCCGTCACGCCGGACCACCGAAAACTCTCGAACGCCTCCCGAAATTCTTCCTCACTGTATTCGTCTTCGAGGTCGGACCGCAAATAGAGAACCTCGTGGTCGTCCCCGTCGAATTCGGCGACGACTCGCAGGTGATCGCCGTGGGTCCGCTGTAGTCAGCGGACGAGGCGTTTTGTTTCGGACATGTTCCGTATCGCCGTCGAACAGAGATACCGCGAGGTGATATATCTTGGTTTTGGATATTTGACCGCCAATCGTCCCGGTTTCTGCGGGTGACCGATATACCAGACCACCCGGGGAAGCGATCCGGATTGCCGGTCCCTCTGTACCGATGCGGAGCGCATTCCACGAAACCGAACTCGCAACTGGTCACCTCACCGACTGTCCGCGAACGCGGCCACGTTCCGCGGGGCGATCCCGATGCCCGCTAGCGATCTCGTTGAGAAAGGCGTGACGAACCCGACGCACTCGATCGGTTTCTCCCGGAGAGTCGCAACCGCGTGAACGCCCCGTCGAACCGACTCCGGGTGAGCGGGTGGCCAGCGAACGGGGTGGTTCGGACTTCTCGTCCGTCCCCACTCGAACGATTCCAACGTTGGACTCTCCCGGGAAACGCCGACGGACCGGGTGCCTTCTCTCGGATCGTCGAACTCTCACTCGGTGACGGTATGGGGGGAGGTAGCCGTGATGTGGCCGGGGCAATATCCGGCTACGGAGAGTCGTCTGAAACTACTGGCTCCCCTCCGTCGTGCTCGTCGCTCTGTCGTAATGGACGCGTTGAATGACGAACTCTCCGTTATCGACCGAGACGCGGAGGGCCTCGTTCGTTCCCGTGACCCGATTCCACCCCGATACCGTTGTCCGTGCCTCCTCCGTACTGTCGGGACGATTGAGCGCAACGTGCACACGGTACCTGGTATGCGGTGACAATTCGAACACGAGTTGCCTGTGCGCCTCGGCGGTGGCGGTGCACGAGACGACCGCCTCGGTCGATTCGCCAGTGCGGTCCGATATCGAAATCGAAACGGGGTACGAGGACAGCGAAATGTTCCTGATGTAGAGATGCCACGGCAATTCACCCTCGTTTGCCGAGTCAGGGGACCTGTAGACGTGTTCGTCGCACGGACGTGCTCCAGTCTCGGGCGACTCCGGTTCAGACGCACCGCCGATTACACCCGTACACCCAGCGAGGCCGATGGCCCCCACAGTACCGAGCCGAAGCATTTGACGCCGTGATACGGTCGTCATATCCGGGGTGTCCGATTACACCGAGAAAAACCTCTTCCAGGGACAAAGGACCGTTTCACTCACCAAACGCCGATCGGCATCACCGGATTGGAGCGATCGTTCGAGGGTGGGGGAACCGTCAGTATCGGATCAACGTCGACGGAATGTTCCCCGATCGCGACGGTTCGGCCGTCTCGTTATACGACCCCGAATGCGGGGAATCGAATCGGCGGAGTGGGGGTCCGCCTGTGCTGGCGCCCCATTCGGGTTCACGTTCCCGGGATCGCTCTCGGGAATCGTCTCGCACCCGCCGATTCGGGGGATCCGACGGTCGCTGCGATCTGGAGCAGGTGCCGTCTGGTCGGGGGCACCGTACTCAGGTGCCCGCAGGGCACCCCCGGAACTCATTCGGCCACGTCGGCTTCTCACTCGCTTTTTCGGCGCCGGAACGACTCGGTGCCGAGGTAGCGGGGGACGCGCTCGCGGTACCGGTCGTAATCGTCACCGAATCGCTCACGGAGGAATGGCTCTTCGGCCAACGGGAGGAGCAGCAACCAGGTGACGAAAACCGCGCCCAGGACCGCGACCGTCGCCGCGTTCGCCAGCGCCACGAATCCCAGGACGCCGACGATCATCCCGACGTATTGCGGATGTCGGGAGCGCGCGTATGGTCCTTCCGTGTAGAGGCGTTCGGCCGCGGTTCCCGCGGTCTCTGCCGGATCCATGTCCCGCGCGCTGTGGACGAACACCGCCAGCCCGAACGTCGAGAGCACCAGACCGACGACGAGGGACCCCGGACGGGGGAGGATCCAGGTATTCCACCGTCGAATCGCGACGAACGACAGTCCGAGGTCGAAAATCGCGACGAGTCCCCAGTGGAACCTCGCCTTCCAGGGTTGGTCACCCGGTGGCCACAGTCGCCGGTCGGTCCGAATCGTGACGACGAGGGTCGCGATGATCGCGATGCCTGCCGCAGCCGCGACCGTGGCAACGATCGGTGCCAGCGCTACCATATCACCGGTTACCGGGGGAGCGATGAAATCGTTGTCCCCGCCGAGGTCGCCGGGACCGCCGAAGGAGAGTTGGTCACGATCGTTCTGCCCATCGACGCGGCTGTGGCCGTGCTCGGACCATAGGTCACAGAGGGGCCCGTTTTTCCGACGTCGGTCAGATCCCGTGACGGTCGCGACGGAACTTACTTCCGCGGGACGACCGTACTGCTCCTCGTCGCATGGGCATCTTCAACGACCTCGGCCGACGGGTGGAGTCGTTCAAACGGCAGGTCGAGGCCGCCTCGGAGGAAACCTACGAGTGCGAGGACTGCGGGGCCGACTTCCACGCCGCGTACGACGAGTGTCCGGAGTGTGGCAGCGACTCCGTCGTGCAGATCGAATGATTTCGACTTCCGTCGAACCCTAGTTTTATTATCTGACGTTTCCCATCACCGTCCATGACCTGCGATCGATGCGGCGGTCACTTCACGAAAGTGCACGGACGTAACGTCTGCGTCGAATGCGGTGCGATCGGCGACGCGTGAAGGGCCGGCGATTGGTGAATTCTCGCCCACGTTCGTAGACCGGTCCCATGGGGTCGACGTCCGGTCTCGGCGGGACTGTCGAGCTCCACAGCGACTTTGCCGTCGGACGAGACTAGTAGTCAGTGAGACATGAAAGCACTCGTCCTCGCAACTGACGGCTTCGAAGACACGGAGTTCAGTTACCCGTACTACCGCCTCCAGGAGGCGGGTTGGAACGTCCACGTCGCGACGCCATCGGGCGAGTCGATCGAGGGCAAACACGGCTACGAATTCGACGCCGACGCCGCCATCGACGAACGGGTACCGGGACAGTGGGCCAAGGAGTACGACCTCTTGGTACTCCCGGGCGGCGGCTCGCCGGAGTCCCTCCGCACCGAGGCACCCATCGCCGCGGACGTCGTATCGGAGTTCGACGAGCGCGAGAAGCCGATCACGTCGATCTGCCACGGGGCCCAGTTGCTCATCAGCGCCGACGTTCTCGAGGGACGGCGCGCAACTGGCTACTGGCCCCTCGAGATCGATATCGAGAACGCCGGAGCGGAATACGTCGACGAGAGCGTCGTGATCGACGACAATCTCGTCACCGCGCGGTATCCGGCAGACCTCCCCGACCTCCTCCGGGCGACCCTCGACGTCGTGGACGAGAGTGCCGTACCGGCGTGAGGATCGCCCCCGCGTCGTCTACGACCGGAGGTCGACCCGCAGCCGTTCCCCGGTTTGCTCGAAGGGCGTCCCGAACGGCTCCGATCGCTCCCGCATCGTTCGACGACACCACGAAGCCGCCGCTGGGGACGCCCGATCGACCGCACAGTCCGAGATCTCCGTCGGGTGGAGGCGGAGGTCGATCGATTCGCCGTCGTCGAGGCGCAGTTCGAACAGGAACCCCCGATCGTTCCGGAGGCGGTCGTCGACCGCGTAGTCGTCCACGACATCGCCGGTGTCGTACATGATCGGTCGCCCCCGGTGCACCTCGATACCCTGGAAAACGTGGGCGCTGTGTCCGTGGACGACGTCGACCCCGGAATCGACCAGCCACCGCCCGAACTCCCGGAAGGACGCCGGTGGCGTCTCGACCATGTTCGGGCCCCAGTGGAGGGACGCGACGAGGAGGTCCGGATCGGTCGACCGTGCCCGTTCGAGCGCGGTCTCGACGGTGGCCCGCGTCTCGTCGTCGCCGACGTCGATTTCGACGTAGGCCGTCCCGGGCGTGGTCTCGGTCGCCGCGTACTCCGGCGTGTTGTCGGTGAGGGCGACGACGGCGACGTCGAGGTCCCCGACCGTCACGACCGCGGGTTCGAGCGCTCGATCGATCGTCTCGCCCGCACCCGCGGTGGCGATGCCGGCCTCTTCCAGGGCGGTCAGGGTGTCTCGCAACGCGGGCACCTCGTAGTCGAGAACGTGATTGTTGGCGAGCGAACAGCAATCGACACCGACGGACTGGAGCGCGGGAATCGCCCAGGACGGATCGGCTCTGAAGTGGAACGCGTGGCGGGTTCGCTCCCAGCGCGTCCCTCGCGTCGAGAGACAGCACTCGAGATTGACGAACAGCCCGTCCAGCCCGGCGAGGTACGAGTGCAGGCCTCCCCAGACCGCCGTCACGTCGCGACGGCGCTGTCGCTCGTTCACGGTCCGACCGAGCATGACGTCCCCGAGGAAGCCGATCCGGACGACCATGCGACGAGCTACGTGGTGGATCACCAAAACGCTCGCCGTCCGGGACCGCGTCGGTCGGAACCGGTCCGTCCTTCTCCGACGTGTCCGACCGGAACGTCACCCAGACAGTCTGGATCGACGGCGAAACCGGTCGACCGGTGAACGCACGACGCACCATCGAACCGTCTGTTCGGGATGCAACCGGACGGGCGACGAGAACGGTGGCCTTCGAGGACCACGACGCCCCGATTCGCGTCGAACGACTGCCGATAGCCCGGGACGCGGTCTATCCGCTGGGCTGTCCCAGTTCGTGAGCGGTCGGAGAACGACGGTGATTACTTGATGTACTCGTTCTCGCGCCAGTCGACGCCGCCACTCGTCTCGCTCGGCGTCGTCTGTTGCTCGACGACCTCGATCGAGGCCTCTCGCTCGTCCCCTTCGACGATTTTGGTGGCCTCCAGTTCGCCGTCGGCGGCGGTTATCGCGGTCAACTCCCCGTCCTCGGCCTCGAGAGCCAGATCCCGGAGGACGGTGAACATCTCGTACTGGAGCGTAGAGTTCCGGAGTACTTCGTCGCCCCGCCCGGCGAATCTGACGAACTCGACGAGTTCGGAGGGAATCTCCTCCTCCTCGTCCGATCCCGGTGGTGGGCCGAACGGTTCGCGTTCGGGTTGTTCCTCGTAGACCCGCTTCTCGACGACGCTGGCCTTCAACTGGGCCGTCGGGGTGTACTTGCTGATCGAGTCGTCGGCCGGGACCGAGTCCACGAGGATGCGATTGGTGCGTCGTTCGACGTGGATCTCGTCGATGCCGTCGGGTAACTCGACCGCATCGAAGAAGTCGTAGGCCTCCTCGATGGGGACGCTGACGTTCGATCGCAGGCTATAGACGGTTGATGGAGTGTCCTGAGGCATATGTGGGTGAACCTGAGGGCGCGACGCGACAGCGGTGCGGTGCCGTCGGAATCTGTGCCACGAAACCGGCGCGCGATCGGCGCGCGACGCGTGGTCGTCGATCGAGGTGTCCGGGATCGGGGGGCCTCGCGATGCGCATCGGCCCGCGGTGGGGGTTCCTGGTTCGTGTCCACGGACCGCCGGGACGGGTGGTGGCCGTACCAGGTACCATTTCGATTCGAGATACGCCCCTCAGAAGGATAAGGGCACCGGGATCGTCAAACCGGTCGTTATCGCCGGTATGCTCACCCTACCGGGACGGTACCGCCCGTTCCCTTCCGCGACCGCGGCGGGTTCGTGCATCGAAACGAAAAACCCGTGGCGTCGCCTCTCGGGACACGTGACGGACGCCGAGAGATACGACTCCGAGATCGAGGGATACACGTTCGCCCGCTGTCCCGAGTGTGGCACAATTCTCCACCTCGGCCCCGGGTGGCGAGGACGGGCGGTCCCACCCTGCCCGGAGTGCGATACCGACGGTGAACACGATTGGGACCGCGATCCGCGGGTCACCATGCAGAAATTTTTCGCGCTGGTGGACGACTGAGTCGTGTCCGTTCGACACAATTGTTGTGATCGCTTCACCCGGGTGCGACGAGCCAAAGGGGCGTAACGGCGGCCCGCGTTTGGCTGGATGCCATGTCGTACACGAAATCGGTGACGCTCGAGGACGACTTCCAGACTGCCGTCGATCGGACGCGGGAGGTCCTCTCCGAGGAGGGATTCGGCGTCATCACGGAGGTCGACGTCGCACAGATCTTCGCAGAGAAAATCGACGAGGACGTCGACGAGTACCAGATTCTCGGTGCCTGCAACCCGCAGAAGGCCTTCGAGGGGATCGAACTGGAGACGGAACTGGGAGCGCTGTTGCCGTGCAACGTCGTCGTCTACGAGGACGGGGAGGACGTCGTCGTCAGCGCCGTCGATCCCACCGTGTTGATCGACGTGACCGGGAACGACGACCTCGACGACATCGCGCGCGACATCGACGAGCGCTTCGATCGGGTCCTGGCGACTCTCGAGGACTGAGGATTTTCCGACCGGCGGGGCAATGGAATTATGATGAATCGCCACCAAGCCGCCCGGTATGACGTCGCGCACGCCCGCCCAGGACGAGAACCCGACTCTGCAACGGGTCCTCACGGCGCTGACGGACGAGGACTGCCGACGTATTCTGCGGACCGTGACCGAACCGATGTCTGCTCGGGAGATCGGTGAGGTCTGTGACATCCCGCTCTCGACGGCCTACCGGAAACTGCACATGCTCTCGGAGGCCTCCCTCGTCGCCGAACGCGTGGACGTCACGAGTCCCGGGAAGCACACGACGAAGTACGTGACGGACTTCGACACGATATCGGTCCGGTTGACGGAGGGTGGAGAGTTCGAGGTGTCGGTCGGGACCGACGTCGCAGATGGGTCTTCCGCCTCGTTGCGCTGGGAGCGTATCGGCCAGGAGTCCTGACGACGTTTTAGATACCAAATATTTATTGTTTAGAGGACTCTAAATCTTTCCGTCGATGCTATCCGACGTCATGGAGGACTACTGCAAGGCGATCTACGAACTCGAACAGGAGTGCGGTCCGCCGGTCCGCACCTCCACGATCGCCGAGTACCTCGACGTGACGTCGCCGACGGTGACCTCGATGATGGAATCCCTCGAGGATCGCGGTCTGGTCGCCAGGGAGAAGTACGCCGGCGTCGAGTTGACGGCGGACGGAGAACGGGTGGCCCTGGAGGTCATCCGACACCACCGTCTGATCGAGGCGTACCTGGCCGAACACCTCGACTACGAGTGGTCCGAGGTCCACGAGGAGGCGGACGTCCTCGAACATCACATCAGCGAGAATTTCGAAGAGCGAGTGGCGGCCGCTCTGGACGATCCCTCGGTCGATCCACACGGCGACCCGATTCCCGGTGCGGACCTGGAGCCCCTCGAGGACGACGACGCCCGCCCCCTGTCGGAATTTTCGCCAGGCCAGACGGTGGTCGTCGCCCGAGTGCGCGATCGCGACGACGAAGAACTGTGTTACCTCGCGGACGCTGGCATCGTCCCGGGGCGGGTCCTGGACATTACCGAGGTCGCGCCGTTCGGGATGTACACCGTCGAACACGGGGACGGGGAGGTCCACCTCCCCGAAGAGATCGCGACCGAGACCAGGGTCTATCGCGAGGACCGAGACGAAACGCCGGCCCCAGAGGAGGTTCCGGGCGTATGACCGGATGGACGGAGATCCTCCTCGTGGCGTTCACGGCACAGCTGGCAGCGCTCCCGGGCGAGAAGGTGCAGTTCATAATCGCCGGCCTCTCGACGAAGTACGATCCGGCCGTGGTCGTCGGGGCCGCAGGGACGGCGTTCGGGCTCTGGACCGTCGTCGAGATCTGGGTCGGGAACGCGTTGCGGACCCTGTTGCCGGCCGCGTACCTGACCGCGTTCACCGGTGGCATGTTCTTCCTGTTCGCGATCTGGCTGTATCGGTCGGCACCGCGAGCGGGTGAGTCCTCGGTGGAGACTGACGGAGGGGTTCTCGGGGACGTCACTCCGCCCGAGTCGGTATTCGGCGTCGAGATCCCTTCCTATTTCCGGGGATTTCTCCCCATCTTCGCTCTGATGGCCGCCGGCGAGTTCGGCGACAAGACCCAGCTCGTCACCATCGGGATCGCGGCCACCTACGGGGCCAGTCCCGCCATCTGGGCCGGCGAGATGCTCGCGATCATCCCCGTGAGCGTGGCCAATGCGGTGGTCTTCCACCGATACTCGCCCAAGTTCGACCGCCGTCTCGCACACCTGGCGGGGGCGGCCCTGTTCGCGTTCTTCGCGGTCGACAGTGCGCTCTCGCTCACGCTGGGTGTCTCCATCTGGGAGGAGTTCGTGAACGCGCTCGCCACCGCCGCCCTCTCGCTCGTGTGAGGACCTACTGGCCGTACCTGCTGGCCATCGACGGCGGGACCTCGCCGGAGAGTTCGAACAGCGCCCGCATCTCCTCGTTCGACAGTTCGAAATCGAACACGTGCAGGTTCTCGTATCGGTGGTCGCGATTCGCCGCTTTCGGGATCGCGACGACGGGATCTTGCTGGACGAGCCACCTGAGGGCGACCTGCGCGGGGGTCGTTCCGTGGTCGGCGGCGATGGAACGCACCGACTCGTGTTGGAGTACGTCGCCCTTCCCCAGAGGACTGTAGGCGGTCAGGAGGACGTCGTGGTCCAGCGCGTACTCGAGGAGATCGGGTTGTGGGGACAGCGGGTTGTACTCCACCTGGTTCGTCACGATGGGCGTCGCGGACGCCTCCCGGGCGGCTTCGAGCTGGGCCACGGAGAAGTTGCTGACGCCGATGGCGTGCACCGCTCCCTCGCGCTGGAGTTCGTTCATCGCGTCGATGGTCTCCTCGATGGGGACCGACTCGTTCGGCCAGTGGATCAACAGCAGGTCCACGTAGTCGGTGTCGAGTGCGTCGAGCGCATCGTGGGTTCGCTGGAGAACGCGTGAGTGCTCGAGGTTCGTCTTCCAGACCTTCGTCGTCAGGAAGACGTCGTCTCGGGCGACGGACGCGGCCGCGATCCCGCGGCCGACGGCCCCGTGGTTGTCGTAGAACTCCGCGGTGTCGACGTGGCGATACCCCATCTCGAGTGCGTCCCGGACGGCGTTCTCGCACTCCGCTCCCGAGAGTTTGTACGTCCCGAATCCCACCGTCGGCACCGTGGTGCCGCCGGCCGATTTTTCCTCCATGTACGTCCGCGTCGGCGGGGGGCCTAATAGGTCGTGTGCACGGTCGGCCATCGTGTCAATGACAATAGATATGGTCGTTCCCGCCGTCCGATCTGGTATGGCCCTCGAGAACCTGACCGTCCTGGAGTTCCACCTGCACACCGGATCCGACGAACCGGAGAAGCCCCCGGTGGGCCGGTCGCACGAAGGCGAGCGCCCCGCGGCCGAGTCGTCCGCGAAGATTCGAGCGCCCACCGAAAAAATTGCTCTGGCGCTACTCGTCAGCGTCGCCCTCTCCGCGGGCGTCGCTATCGCCGTTCGTCGCCTCCGTCGAACGACCGAGTGACGTCTACCATCCGCCTTGCTCCTCGGGACCCCGGTCGCTCTCGACCGAGGCCTGTGCTTCCCTGACCGCGTACACGCGCTCGCGTGGGATGTACAGCAAGTCCCGATCGTCTTCGGACAACAGAAGCCAGTGACCGCTCTCCTCGTCGTAATTCAGTTCGTCGACCGTTCGCTCCCTGACGGCACCGTCAGGACGCTCGTACGTGATTTCCGCCATGAAACGACTGGAGGGCGCCGGACCGTGTAATCGTTTTGGGTGTCGGACCGAGCCGTCTAAATACTGTGAGGTGGTATCGCACCACATGAAGCAACGACGAACGATGCGGTCCGTCTCTCACGTCTGCGGTGGGACGGCGGACGCGAACGCGGTGTGGCGTCGCGGAATCGACGAGGGGTGAAGCCGCTCGATTCCCAGACGTGGAACATCTACCCAAGGTATATATCCACACTGAGCCAACGTCCGAGTGCGCAGTCGACGACCAGTACCGCCGCACGAACGCCGAGGTGACACCGTCACAGGACGCGACTGCTGCCATGAGCGCAATCGGCCACATCGACGACACCGACAGTGCGGAACTGGACGAACTCCCGGAGTTCGAACTCAGCTTTCTCTTCGACGACCAGGAGGAGCCGACGGAGGTGACCATCTTCCACCCGGGCGCGGACGAGCGCAGCGCGACCCGGTGGATGACGATGGACAGCGACTACGCCGTGTGTCTCGACGACGTCCGCTGATCGTTCGGCGCTACTTACTTGACGCTCGTCCCCGAATGGAGACCCATGACCGGTCGGGGGGCCAGGGGACAGTCACAGACCATCGGTGTCGTGCTCATCCTCGGGATCACCGTCCTGAGCGTCGGCGCTATCGCCGCACTCGGTGGATCCGCCATCGACCAGACCCAGCAGTCCATCGACGTCCAGAGCGCACAACACGCCCTGAGCCAGCTGGATTCCGAGGCGTCGCTGGTCGCGTTGAGCCGGGCCGAGCGCCAGTCCGTACAGTTGGGACGGGGACGGCAGGGAACCTACACGGTCTTCCCCGATCGGGGCCGGATCGTCATCAGACACCACAACTACAGCGGGAACAGCGACACCGTCCTCTACAACGCTACCCTCGGTCAGGTTCGCTACGAGACCGGCGAGACGGTCGTCGCCTACCAGGGCGGCGGCGTCTGGAAGTCCCGCGGCGGGGACGGAAGCGCGATGGTCTCGACCCCGGAATTCCACTACCGGAGTGCGACGCTGACCCTTCCCGTCATCCGGGTGCGGGGTGACGGATCGGTCTCAGGGTCTGCCACCGCCGAACTGGTCGACGGCGACCCGGGACGCCAGATCTATCCCAACAGGTCGAGTTCGTATCCGGACATCGCTCGCGAATACGTCAACCCCGTCGAGAACGGGACGCTCGAAATCGTCGTCAAGAGCGAATTTTACCGGGCCTGGGGGGCGTACTTCGAGAGCCGAACCGACGGCGTCGTCTCGGTCTACGATGCGAACGAGACCGCCCACCTCCGGCTCGTCTCGACCGGCATCCACGGTGCATTCGACATGCCCCTCGAGGAGGAGCCCATGGAACTCCGGGGTCTCGGCGAGGGCCACCCGCTCGAGAACCTCACCATCCGCATCTTCCCGGACCAGCCGGAGAGCCAGGAGTTCGCCGGTCTCTCCTGGTCGCTCGTCGCCCAGGAGGGGAGTCAAAAGTTCGAACTGACCCTCCGGACGACGGGGACCCTCGACGAGGGGGATTCGGTCCCGGCCTCCGTGTACTACACGAATGGGACGGCCGAGCAGGGGTGGCACGCCGACGACGCGTTCACCGTCTCCGTCTCAGACGTCGATGGCGACGGTGAAGAGGAAGCGTACATCGACGCCAACCTGACCGGCGACTCGATGCTGGGGTACACCGACATCGGGACGAACGACCTGACCGAATTCCAGGCGAACGACGACTTCGCCACCCAGTTGACGTTCGATCGGCACGAAGATTCGGTCACGTGGGAACCGGAGACGTTCGACACGACAGACCAGACGACCATCGGCAACCTGACCAACCATTACATCGGCCTGTTCGGGCGCAGCGTCGATCTGACGGTCAAGGACGGGAACGGCGTGGGCGGCGGCGCGGCCGGTAACATCAACGAAGACGTCTCCTCCGGCTACGTCGAGTTCGACGGATCCGGAAAGTTCGTCACCTACCTCCACGTATCGGAGAACAACGTCACTGTCTCGCTCGAGTGATGGCACGGGTTCGCGCTCAAGCGATCACTCGAGGTACACGTCGATGTAGACGACCTGCACGTAGAGATCCTCGGGCGTTATCGTACACGTCACCGTGTCGCCGCCGACCGTGCAATCGGTCCCCGTCTTCGATTCGAAATACGTCTCCCAGGCCTCCGTCCGTGGGGTGGTCAGGTTGATCGTGACGTCGCTACCGGCCGGGACGTCCACGTGTCGGACCGATCGGTCGGCGGCCACGGTCCTGACGAGGACGCGCCCCGACCCCGCCACGCCGCTGTCGCGGGCCCGGGTGATCAACATGGGAACGAGCGTCCGCTCACCGAACAGGAAACCCGGTTCGCTCAACATGACCGATCCGTGGCGCCCCGACCGCAAGACGGCGCCGTCGATGGCCACGATTTTCGTCTCGCGGGTCCCGCTCTCGAAGACGATCGGTCGCATCGTCGCCCGGTAGGAATCGACGCCCCCGACGGTGACGTCGAGTACGACCGCCTCACCGAACCCGAGACGGGCGTCCTCGAGTTTGATCTCGGTACCTCGCGAGTTCGTCTTGCCGAGGGCGATGTCGTCGAGGTTGGCGTCCAGCACGTCGAAGGCCCGCTCGGCGTTCTCCAATTTCTCCGCCTGCCTGACGTCCCGCAGGCCACCGAGGCCAGTCGTGTAGACGACGCCGACCATGCTCACGATCAGCGCGAACACCAGCGCGTACCCGAGGACGTCGCTGACCGCTCGGTCACTCATGGGCGACCTCCATCGGAGCCCCGTCGGTCCACCGGACGACGACCGATCCACCGGTGAGGCGCGTCGGTTCTATTGCCGTCTCGTTGTCGATCGGGACCTCGACGCGGACCGCCGGTGAGTCGGTGCTGAGAACCGCGGTGACGTTCGATCCGTCGATCGCGATCCGTATCTCGTAGCCGGTCCCGGCGACCCGTCTCGGCAGTGTCGTCTCCACGCGAACGCGGCCGTCGTCCGCGGCACGGACGAGCCTGTCGGTGGCCTCGACGTTGCTCGCGAGCCGTTCGCCGATCACCGTCAGTTCGGATCTGACGGCTTGCTGACGTTGTGACTCCACGAGCGAACCGGCAGCGAGGAGGAGACCCGTTATCAACAGGGTCGCGACGGCGACGTTGATCGTGTATCCGAGGACGGTCGAGACCCCCCGGTCTACATCCGCCATACCGTCACCTCCACGACCACCACGTTGTAGAGGGCCCCCTCGTAGGCGTCCGGGGCGTAGAACGAGGTCTCGCCCAGGGTTTCGCTCGAGGGCGTGTGATCTGCCTGGAGGAGCTCGTCCGTATCGTACAGCGCCACCGACCGGGAAGCCGTCACCGCCGTATCGCTGGGCTCCCCGAAGTGAACGAGTCGTCGCTCCTGCAACTCCCCGCTACCGGTCACGTAGACCAGGTTCACGTTGTAGGCGACGCCGGTGGCGTCGTACGTCTCGTTGAGGAGCGTTCCGAACGCGGTCGGCGGCCCGCGTCCGATGTAATACCCCTCGATCGATGCGCCGTGGAACGTTGCCTCCTCCTCGTTCCAGTACAGCAGGGTCGTCTTGAGGTCCCCGTCAGCCGCGGCTATCGCGAGCGCCCCCTGCGTCGCGCCCCGGTACTGGGTCTCGACGTGCTGGCTCGCGGTGCTCGCGGTGAGCGGGGTGACCGCCGTGACCTGCAGGGCGAACACCAGACTCGAGAGGACCAGGAGCGCGGCGGCGATGCCCTCGAGAGTGTGGCCCTGGCCGCGATCGGTCGTCACCATATTCTCACCGTCAGGGTCGCCCTCTCCCCCGCGTAGGAGACCCTTCGCCAGGTGATTGTCACGGATCGGTCCGGCGGAACTGGCGGGCCGACGGTTTTCGGGGACGCCGTCTCGTTGTCCAGGGTCACGTTCGCCGATACGCCCTCCTGAAGGTCTAGCCGCTCCGCGACAGCGTCGTCGTCGAGCGCGAAGAAATCGTCGACGGCCGACTCGGAGAGGACGAACGGTTCGCCCTGTTCCGCCAGTTCGTCCTGGGCGAGCGACGCCACCGCGCGGTTACCGGCGACCGGGGTGGCCCGCCCGTCGACGGTGAAAGGATCGAGCATCCCCGGCACGAGGCCCACGACGAGACCCACCGCGAGCAGGAACGCCGAGGTGCCGACCAGGAAATCGAGGGTGGTCTGTCCACGCATGGTCAGATGAACGCGAACACCACCAGGGAGATGGTGGGGAGTATCACCGCGAACTTTACGCCCGAGAGGAGCCGCGCGTCCCGGATGTAGCCCGCGATGAACCCGGCCAGGATGCCCTGGAGCGTGACGGCGTGGAAGAACAGCATGGTCAACAGCTGGATGTCGATGGACGCTCCGAAGGAGATTCCGCCTGCCGCCGTCCCGCCACCGCCCCCGGCCTGCTGGGATAGCCCCGCCATCACGTCCAGGAAACTGACCTTGAGAATCGCCATCACGGCCAGCAGGGTGAGATACGTCATGATGATGATGACGACCTGCATTCGCGTTCGCGAGCGCCGTTCCCGGTCGATGTCGTCCTGGTTCTCTGACGCCTGGGCGGCGGTGGTGAGCACCGCCGAAATCTGGCTCGAGGCCTCCTGGGCCTTCGAGACCAGGTTCACCGTGCGAGCCAGCCGAGGGATGTGGTACTTGTTGTTGAACTCGACGAGCGCCTCCTGGAGACTCATCCCGTAGTTGACCTTCGCGTGGATCCGTTCGAACTCGTCCCCGAGACGGCCGGGGGATGTGTCGGCGACCGTGCCCATCGCCTCGAGCAGCGTGAGACCGGTGTCGTTCGCACTGGACAGTTTCCGGAGGTTCTCGGACAGTTTGTCGATTACCAGATGTCGGTCGTACACGTTCCACTCGTAGAAGACCGCGAGCGGGATGCCAACCAGGTACAGGGGAAGGTACGCGTACGCGACGGTGCCGAAGATCGGATTGGCGACCATGCCGTCGAACGTGGTCGGGACGGCGCCCGAATCGATCCCGACCCCAAGGAGCACGAGGGTCGCCGGGACGGTCAGACCGAGCGTGAACAGCGGGTGACGACGGAAGAAGACGTGTGGATAGCGCAACAGCCGCTTGGTCTCGTACGTCCCCTCACGGGCACGGATGCGGTCGAAGACCGCCCACTCGCCGACGTAGTCCTCGACGAGTCCGAGCGAACGAAGCCCCGGCGTCTTCGTTCCGGGCTCCCGGTCCTCGGATATCTTGAGGTACCCATTACCCGGTTCGTCCCGCTTGACGGTGGAGACCAGGACGAGGAACGCGATACCGACGCCCGGGATGAGCCCGTAGATAGTGGCGTAGAGGACCGACTGCTGGGCCTGGCCCAGCATGCTCATGATGACGACCACGATGATCAACAACAATGGGAACAGCGAGAGCGTCATGTACATCTCGCCGAACAGTTCCAGGGTCTCCAGGCTCGTCTCCTGTTCCTGCTTGGCCGTGCGCATGTGCTTGTTCTTCTTGTCCTCCAGGAAACTCGCCATGTCCCCGCCCGAATTGATGATCGAGAGCATGTCCGTCAGGAACTGGCTGAGTTCCGTACTCGGCGTCTCGAGCGACCGGTTACGGATCGCCGTCCGGTAGTCGACGTCGAAGTACTCCGTCTCCTGGACGATTGACCGGAACTCCAGGGCGACTTCCCCGTAGACGTCGTCCGCCCGGGCCATCGCCTCGAGGATCTCGAGCTGGTTGAGCCCGCCGGTCGAGAGGGCGTACATGAACGAGACGGCGTCCGGGAGCAACATGTTGATCTTGCGCTTCCGACTCGCGGCGCGCTGGTAGGGGACGGCGATCATCCCCCCGAAGCCGATGGCGAACCCGATGGCGCCGAACACGAGACCCGTCACCAGGACGAGGACCGGTATCTTGATCGCCTGGAGTATCTCGAAGAGGCGTTCGCTCGGCACCGGGAGGCCGATGAGAACGTCCGTTGCAACGACGCCGGTCGCGAAGAGGACGTACCCGACGAGCGTCCCCAGCAGCCACAGAACGACTCCGGCGAGCGATCCGTACCCGATGGCGCGGGCGAGGTACAACTCGACCGTCTCGTCCATGCGGGCCTCCGCCAACTTCCGGTCCACGTCGGAGACGAAGTCGCTCTGCTCCGCGAAGGCCCACTCGTAGAGCGGATAGAACAGGTCCGCGATGCGATCCGTCCCACGGTCGAGAGCCGCGGCGGAACTCATTCCTCGTCGTCCTCCGCGTTCCCGGACGACTCGCCCT
>JBDGUD010000041.1:70428-74928 GCA_042216165.1 Halanaeroarchaeum sp. | reverse complement strand
CGACTCGCCCTTGAAATCGCCGAACCGCCGCTTCGCGAAGGTGTCGTCCTCGCCGAACCCGACCCACTCGTCCTCCTCGAAGACGTCGTCTTCGGACGTGGATTCGTCCTGGTCCTCCTCGTCGTCAGATGCGGCGGGGGCCTCCGCCTCCTCGTCAGTCGTCGGGGCCGCGGAATCTGACTCCTCCGGGGGGTCCGCCACGACGTCGGTGACCGACCGGAGATCGAGCACCTCGCTGATGTCCGGAGCCGACGCCCCCCGGTACTCCGAGAGAATGTCGCGGTCGGCGTCGTGCAGGATCTCACGGGCCTCCGCGATCGTCTCCTCGTCCGGGTCCGGTCGCGGGACCATCTCCTCTTTCTCCTCGTCGACGTCGATGAGGACGCTCTCCATCTGCCGGAGGTCGGCGAGTGCCGCCTCGAGTTCGTCGTTGGCGATCAGCGTGAGTATCGTCTCGGAGTCGTTGATGTACGCCTGGATCGTCGCTGCGACCTCGGTGTAGGTGTTCAACCCGTTGACGATGAGGTACGCGATGATCGCCCGGCGCTCGCGCAACTCACGGCGGAGTTCGTCCTCGGACCAGCCACGGTCGAACTTGATCTCCTCCAGGGTGGTCGATTCCGCCGTGCGACGGTACGAATCCGTCTCCGGTCGCCACTGGAAGACGTCGTTGACGTTGATCTCGTCGTTCTCGGCGTCGTATCGACGGATCTCGGTTATCTCCCGGCTCCGTCGAACCTTCTTGCCGCGGACCCGCGTCGAGGCCTGGATCGAGATCAGATCCAGAGCGGTGAACAGCGTCTTCGAGACGTTGATTGGGTCGGTCGTGAACCGCTTGATCACCTCGCTGACGTTGTCGGCGTGGAACGTCGTGTACGTCGTGTGACCGGTCGACATGACCTGGAAGAGGGTTCGACCCTCCTCTCCGCGCACCTCGCCCATGATGATGTAGTCCGGACGCTGGCGCAACGCGGCCTCCAGTAGGTCGAATTCGTCGATGTCGCCCCGGTCGTCCTCACCGAACGAGGGCCGCGTGACGGAGGCGATCCAGTTTCGCTGTGGCAACTCGACCTCCCGCGTGTCCTCGATCGAGACGATCTTCGCGTTGGAGGGGACGAACAGCGAGACGGCGTTCAGGCTGGTCGTCTTCCCCGAGGCCGTCCCACCCGCGAACATGAGCGACTTGTTGTTCTCGATGCAGAGCCACAGGAACGCCATCTCGCGGAGCGAGAACGTCTTCCAGTTGATCAGGTCCACCGGCGTGAACGGGATCTCCTTGAACTGACGGATGGTGTAATTCGTCCCGTGGTCCGAGACCTCCTCGCCCAGGGTCAACTGCGCGCGAGACCCGTCCGGCAGCGTCGCGTCCACCTGCGGTTGGCGTTTACTGATCCCCTTGCCGGAACGCTGGGCGAGTTTGACGACGAAGTCGTCGAGCTGGGACTCCCCGTGTGTGACGTTCGTGATCAGTTGCTCGTAGTCGGTGTGATAGACGAAGACCGGGCTCTCGTACCCGTCGACGGAGATGTCCTCGACGTTGATGTCGTGTTTGATGCCGTCGATCCGCTCGTATCCGATGAAGTTGCGCTTGAGGACGTAGAGGAGTTTCTCGACCTGGTACTGGGTGAGCGACCGGGAGTCCTCCTCGATCAACACCGGTTCCGGTCTGGCCGACAGCCCCTCGATGGCGCCCCCCTCGTTCGGGGACGGCGGTTCGTACAGCCCCCGTTTCGAGAGCAGGTCGGCCGCTCGTTCGGCGTACGAGCCCCCGTCGCGGACGACCGAGTCGAGGAGCCGCTCGACGGTCCCCCGCTGTTCGGTCACCGGGCCGGCGTAGAGGTCGTACCGGCGGAGCAGTTTCCGGGTCTCGCGGTCGATGACCGAGCGGCGTTCGTCGCTCGTTCCCTCGACGACGACGTCGTCCTCGGAGTACTTGATCGCCGTCCGCAACTTCTCCGTGAGGAACTCGCGGAGGTCGGTCTCGACGGGCGTGAGATGCGGTTCGACGAGGTAGTACTTCTTCTCGTTCTCCTTCTCCGAGTGGAAGATGATGACGAAGGCGTAGGGTTTGTTCACCCAGTAGCGCTCGACTTCGCGGAAGTGGCGCTTCTTCTCGAGCGTCACGGCCTTCTCCAGGTCGTACCGGTTGACGATCGTTGTCTCGCCGTCGATCGTCGAGAAGAAGGCGTCCTCGTCCAGGTCGTCAGCGACGTCGACGGTTCGTTCGTCAACCAGTTCCGCGAGATCCGTCGCCTCGTCGTGACCGAGCGAGAGGAAATCAGCCACTGCGTCCGGATCGAACCCGAGGTGGTCGGCCCTCTCGAACGGGACGATCTCGTCGTCATCGTCGCGTGGCCGGGAACCGTCGTCCTCGTAGTAGTACTCCTGTTTGTAGTGTTCCCAGAGGTACTCGTCCTTCACGACCGGGGTCGTCTCCGGGTCGAGGAACGCCTCGAAGCGCGCCTGCAGTGCCTTCCCACGACGGGCGCCCTCGGTCACCTCGTTTTCGGTCTCCTCGGGATGGAACCCAAGATGCTCGGTCGGATCGAAGGAGACCCGGTCCCAGTCGAGTATCCGTTCGCCGTCTTCGCCCCTCGTCCTGTACAGCGACCCGATTTCCGTTTCGAGATCGTGTTCGGCGAGGTAGTCCCGCCAGGTGTATTCGCCGACGGTCGGCACCCGGTCACCGGACGCCTCGTCGGCGTCCGCCTGTCCAGGTGCCCCCATCCCTTCGTCGGCCTCGTCGATGGCCATTACGGTGGCATTTCCCACCAAGGCATTAAGGCCTTATCCCCGTCGGCGGACGGACGTCCGACGTGTCACGGCGCGTCGCCGTCCGCCAGCCTGGTTCGAACCAACGACCTCGCCACGCTCCCGACCGACTGTCTGACGGCCGTCGGTTCGCGCTCGAGCGACGATGCGAGCCGGTAGAACCCGACGCGGGCGACGATTTCGAAGAGTCGGTCGGCGAGGACGTCGTCGTCGATCGCCCTGACGTCCGCCCCGAGTTCCTCGAGGACTCGGTCCAGGTTGCGACTCACGAAGGGTTTGACGGTGGCGTCGAGGTCCTCGACGGGGCCGGGGTCCGCTTTCGGCGGATCGTACCCGTAGACGGCGATGGACCCCCGCTTGTTCCGGACGATCAGACCCGCTGCCGGATCGTTCCCCCAGTGCGAAGTGGGTACGTCGAAACTGGCGGGATGGAACTGCTGGCTCGGAACCTCCTTGCGAAAGGCCGGGACCGGGTCCAGGCCGATGGTGGAGAACACGCGTTCGGTCACGTCGGGAGAAACGTACCGTCCCTCGCCGAACGACCAGATGTCGAGACCCAGGAACGGCGCGACGTCGGACCACTCGTATTCGCGCCCCTCGTTTCGGGTCGCGATTCCGTAGAACACGAAGTCGTCCACGGACGATACCCCGGACCGGAATCGGTCTCGGTCGAACCGCTTCCGGACGTGTTCCACCGTCCTGACGAGCGACGGTGGCGGGTCCGCGAACTCCGAGCCGTCAACGGAGAAGGTGAGCATGCCGGAGTCGTCCATCTTCACGCCCAGAATCGGACCCGGGACGTACTCCTGGAGCCAGAGGTGGCCGCCATCGAGGAGGGTCGAAGCGGCGTCTTCGAACGACGGGAGCGAAGGGTACGGGCGCATCGGACTCTTCGTCCGTTCAACACGCGACGGGGTGTCCCCTAATGGTTTGGTTTATCGGATTGACACGCTCTCCAGATTGCCTGATGCCGAGATCGGGAGGCGGCGACGCTACAACGTCGCTTTGATCCACAGGAGGGTATAAGGATACAGGCGTCATATCACCCGTCAGCACGCGTATGGCGAGTTACATCCCGAAATTGCGCCAGTCGAGCCCCCGCCCCGACACCGAACCGGGGGTCTTCGCCCTCGACGACGAGGAGGTCGAGGACGTTCTCGAGACGCTGGCCTCCGAGACGCGTCGCGATATCCTGCTCGCGCTCTACGACGCCCCGGCGACGCCAGCCGAACTGACGGCCGAATCGGACTCGTCCCTCCAGAACGTTCACTACCACCTCGAGAAACTCCGGGAGGCGGATCTCGTGGAACCGATCGACACCCGCTACTCCGAGAAGGGGACGGAGATGAGCGTCCTCGCGCCCACGAACGACCCGCTGATCTTCGTGGAGAGCGAGGAGACCCGGTCCTGGCTCCGATCGATGCTTCCCTCGTTCGTCGGCGCGACGGCACTCCTCGCGCTCGTCGGCGTGGCCGTTCAGTGGCTCGCCGAACGACTCCGCCAGCCGGCGGTCGGGGTGCGAACGGCGACGTACAACGTGACCCTAGACGCGTCATCGTCGAAGGCGGTCGCACGTCCACTCGGCGAGCAGCTGACGTCGCTGCTCCTCGAACCGGGGGTGCTCGTGTTCGTCGGGGGAATGATCGCCATCGTGGTCGTCCTCCTGGCCGGCGTCTACGCCAATCGGTGACGCCCCCAGCCAAACCTCCAGTGATGGCCAAGAGTTCT
>JBDGUD010000041.1:0-70328 GCA_042216165.1 Halanaeroarchaeum sp. | reverse complement strand
TCTACGCCAATCGGTGACGCCCCCAGCCAAACCTCCAGTGATGGCCAAGAGTTCTTCAGTGGCAGCCCAGAACCAGTTCTTCAGTGGCAGCCCAGAACCAGTTCTCCAGTGGCAGCCCAGAACCAGTTCTCCAGTGGCAGCCCAGAACCTATTCTCCAGTGACGGCCCGCAAACAATTATTGTCCGACACGTCGAAGACGGCCCATGGCAGTCCCGAAAGCCTACGTCACCATCGTCACGGCGGCCGGTACCTCACCGGACGTCGTCGACCGCCTGGGGCACATCGACGAAGTCGTCGAGGCGCACATCGTCGCCGGCAATTTCGACGTCATCGCCGAACTCGACGCGGAACAGACCGACGACCTCCTGCCGATCGTCACGAAGCGTATCCAGGGGATCGACGGCGTCGGCCACACCCGGACCTACATCGTTCTGGATTGAAGAGCCGACCGACCGGGCGTCTGGTACCGCAGGTCACATATCAGCCACCGAATATCGGGCGGCGGACGTCGGCCGGAGGCCGTCGAACGATACCGGAGCGCTCAAGGTGTTCGGTTCACCGTGTATTACCATGTCAGGCGATTTTATCGATTCGATTGCGTGTCTGTACTCGGCGACGGTCGACGAGCGGGGCGGGTCGTACGTCGTCGAAATTCCCGAGCGCGAGGTCGAGGTGGGCGACATCGAACCGGGGAGCACGGTCCGCGTAGCACTTCTGGACGATGGGGACGAAACGGGGACCCGCGAACGACCGACGAACCAGGCGAAACCGCGGACGACCTCGACGCATCCCGAACCGCCCGTCGAAGTCGGCGACGTCAGGGAGGTCGAGATCGAGAGCACCGGGGACCAGGGCGACGGCATCGCCAAGATCGACCGCGGATTCGTGGTGATCGTCCCCGGGGCGTCTCCGGGCGACCGGGTGAAGGTCGAGATCGAGACGGTCCAGCCGAATTACGCGGTCGGTAACGTGGTCGAAGAGGAAGACACCCTCTGGTAATTCGAAGACCCCGACTCGCCAGTCTATCGGAGCGGACGACGTCGGCCTGGCTCCGCCCCGACGTGATCGTACAGACTTCCTTATTACACGACTGGCTCATACCCCGAGTCACTCGTCGAGGACCGCAGCGGCGGTCCGTCTGCCGTCGACGATCCGACCCACGATGCCGGCGCGGCCGGTGTAACTGGAACAGATGTACACGTCGTCCGGCAGCGACAGGTCGTCCAGCGCGGTCCAGGACCGGTCGTAGGCGGGCATGCCCGGGCGGACGACGGACACCTCCAGGACGTCCGCCGACGAGCCCGTGATCTCCTCGAATTCCGCTGCTGCACGTTCACCCAGGACCGTGGGATCCGCGTCGAGGACGGACGGGTCGCCGCTGCCCACGTACGACGTGTAGAGCCCCTCGCGGTCGAGCATGCTGTGATTCCAGGTGCTACCGCTGGTCACGAAACCGTCGTCCAGCACGTGGAATCCGTGGCCGACGCGGTCGTAGGACGAGCGGAGGTGCACGACGCCGATCGGGTTGTAGTTGAAGCGATCGACGGTGTCGGCGGCATCGGCGTCGACGTCTTCGAGCAGCCTCGCGGTCGTGGGTGCCGGCGTCGTGAGAACGACGGCGTCGTACCTGGCGGAGCCGGTCGTCGTCTCGACCGTGTAGCCGTCGTCCGCCTCGGTGAGGGCCACGACGGGCGTTCCCAGGTGCACGTCCTCGCCGTACTCGCGGGAGATGGCTCGCGGAAGCGTCTGTAACCCGTCCTCGAAGGAGACGATCGGTGGCGTCTCGACCCCCTTCCAGAGACGGGAGAGAACGGCGCGGAGCACGCTCCCGTCGATACCGGCGTGCTCCAGGGCGCGTCCCAGCGAGTACTCGATCAACATGTCGTCCGGGTCGGTCCCGTACAGGCCGCTGTAGAGTGGCCCCATGAACCGCGTGGCGGCCTCGGTGCCGAACGCTCGCGTGAGGTACTCCTCGACGGTCTCGTCCGGTCGTGCGGGGGCGGTGACGGGCTCGAGGAGGACGCGGGCCTTGCCCCGCCAGGAGAGGAGATCGGTCGTGATCGCCGACCGAACCGACAGCGGCATTTCGCGCAGGTCGCCGTCGTAGTATCCGTACAGCGGCTGGTCTTCGTGTCCCTCGATCAGGTCCGCCTCCAGGTCGAACGCCTCGACGAGTTCCTCGACCGGAGACGAGAGTCGGAGACGCTGGGGACCCAGTTCGAGTACCGTCCCGTCCCGTTGCCTCGTCCTGACGACGCCGCCTGGTTCGTCGTCGGCCTCGAACGTGCGAACCTCGGCTCCCCTCGATTCCAGGTAGTGCGTCGTGGCGAGTCCCGACATTCCGGCACCGACGACCGCTACCCGCATCGGATCCCCCCTGCAGGCTGGCGGGCACCGGCGATTCCGGATCCGCGATCGCTCTCGTACACGTGGGCATCTACGGGGAGACCCTATTAATCCGCGTTGGCTCGCGATCGCCAACCCCGGACGCTATCCAGTTCGGGATAACTATTACCTCCGGGGACGAACCAGGTGGTGAACGTGTCCCGACGATCCCTCGCCCTCCTGACTGTCGGTCTCCTCCTCGCGAGCGTCGTCGCGGGAGCGGGCATTTTCCCGGTCGCCGCCGCGAGCGATCCGCCGCAGGTCGAGGACGCCATCGCGTTCACGGACGTCGACGGTCAGTTCAGCGCGGGGGACGTCCTCGTCGAAGTTCGATTCGACCGGTCGGTCAACGAGACCACGGTCGATCCCGCGGAGGTCGTCGTGCGCACGAGATCAGGTGGCGCTCTGTCGGTGGACTCGGTCCTGTCCGGTGCGGTGACCGAGGACCGACAGTTCCTGTTGAACCTGGGGCCCGCATCGGCAGGACTCTCCCCGTCCGTCGTGGAATCGATAGCGTTTGCCGACGGCGCCACGATCGAGACCGCGAACGGCACCGCGTTCGACGGTTCGGCCATCGAGAACGCGTCGGTCACCGCGACGACCACGACGCTGACGGAGGGAACGGACAACCCGGATCGGGCCGCCTTCCGCGGTGAGACCGTCGCGATCGTTGGTGACCAGGCGAACGAGGGCCTGTTCGTCGAATCGCTCCGGGGCAACGACGTCGTCAAATTGATTTCGATTCCCGACGACGGGCAGGTCTACGCCCTGAACACGACCGGGCTCGCCTTCGATCGGTACACGCTCGTCTTCGACGGCGACACCACTGCGGACCTCGCGAACGGACGGGACGACGACGGTGACGGTGATCTCGACGAAGATCGCCTCCTCGAACTCTGGAACTTCACGATGGACCTCCGCGTGAAGGCGAACCCGAACGTCGACGACGCGACGGTCACCGAGAGCGAGAACGTCACCGGGACCGTCGAGACGAACGCGGCGAACGAACCACTCGCCGTCGTCGTGCGGGGTGACGACGGCGAGATATTCCGGCGGAGCACGCTCGTGACGAACGGGTCCGGCGTGGCGACCTTCGACTTCGCACCCATCGAACTGGACGAAGCCGACGACCACTTCTCGGTGATCGCGACGCACACGACGTCCGGTGCGGTCGCCTTCGAGCGAATCAAGGTCAGCGAGGTCGACCACGACGCCGGCTTCGCGACCGGGAGCGTGACGGAGGAGCGCGGCGACGTCGTCGACATACCGATCGTACTCAGTCCGGAACAGGGAGACAGGGTCGCCGTGGACCGGGCGACCGTCACCATCGGCGGTCCCGACGTCGGCTACCGGGCCAACGTGACCGTCTCCGACTGGAACGACGACCAGAGGGTCCTCCTGCACTGGAACACCTACGCTGCGGACGGGTATGGCGGCGCAATCGAATTCTGGGCTGAACCCACCGACCCCGAGGCGCCCGACGACTCCGTCAGCGTCTTGGACGTCTCCACGACCGTCGCCGGGGGACCGACCGACGTACTCGACGCGGGGCTGTACGAGATCCAGGTTCGTTCCGGCGCAGACGCGGCCGACGAACCGGCGAACGCGACGGCCGGCGTCCTCCTGACCGGCAGATCCACCGACGCAGTCCGCGTCTGGCGAGCGCCGACCGACCGGGACGTCCCCCTCGAGACCCTCGAGGATCTACGGGAGGCGATGGCGGACGGGACGCTCACCGGGACGTCGACCGTCGCGGGCGGAGATCGCGCACTGTTCGCGATCCACGCATCGGGGATCGAGGGCGCGCTCGAGACCGGACCGGACGCGAACGCGACTGCGGCATTCGAGTCGTTCCTCGGGAGCGGCGCGGTTCTGTCCACGGTCCAGACCAATCCCGGGCCGAACCGGGCAGCGACGGTCATCGACCTCTCGGCACCGGGGACGACGCGAGTCCTCACAGATGCGCCGAACGACACGTACTACCTGGTGGTCGATCTCGGCGCCGTTCCGATCGCACGTGACGTCGATGGCGACGGGACGGTAAGCGTCGGCGATCCCGGCACCCGCCTCGAGGACGGCGACCGCTTCGAGACCAGGTTCGAAATTCCGGAGACGGACGGGGGTCTCGCCGCCGAGGACGAGGCGGCGACCGTCAACTGGACCTACGTGGCAGCCGACGCGAGCGTGAATCGTACCCGGATCGACGGCGAGTCCGTCGCCCTGGTCGAACCCGCCAGCGGGCAGACGATTTCCGGGTCGGCAACCGTCGCACCGGGGACCTCGCTGCGTCTGACCGTCCGGGACGACGCGGACGACGTCACCTTCCTCCACACGAGAGAGGTCGCGGTGGACGCGAACGGGACGTGGGCGAGCGAGTTCAACTTCTCCGACGTTCCGAACGGCACCGCGTTTACCGTAACGGTCGAGCGGGGAGACGCCCTCCTGGCGACGGCCGATGGACTGGTGCACACCCGCCCGAACCGGCTCGCCGACACGGACTCGTCCACGACGGCCGCGGAGCGATCGAGTGAATCGCACACTCACGCGGACCGGTCCATGGAATCGACGACGCATGCTGACCGGGCGGCGGTCGGAGACGTGGACCGCCAGAACGAGCCCCGGGAGACCGTCTCGATCGCCATCTCACGGCTCTCGGGGGCGGCGGACGGTCGGATCCCGCTGGAGTACGCCGGTCCGGCTGTGCTGGCGCTTCTATTGGCCGTCCTCGTCGGGATTCGGCTCACCCGGTGATTCGGACGAGCGGTCCCGGACGATCAGGACCGGTCTGTTGGCGGTTCTGACTGTGCGCTCCGAGACGCTCCCGAGCACCGTCCGCTCGATCGCGCCCTTCCCGTGGGAGCCGAGGACGATCACGGAGGCGTCGGTCTCGGCGGCGTAATCGACGATCTCCTCGTGGGGTTCGCCGTCGGCGATTGCCGTCTCCACCGGCACCCCGGCGGCCGTCGCGTCCTCCTCGATGTCCGCGGTCACCGTCTCTCCCTCCCGTTCGAGGAGGTCCTCGACGAGTTCGTTGTGGGTGAATGACGCGTCGACGACGTACAGGCCCCGGAGGACGGCCCCGAACGGGCTGGCGAGGTCGATGGCCCTGGCCACCGCCTCGGCGGAGTCTTCGCTCCCGTCGGCGGCCACGAGGACCGTCGAGTACCCGTCTCCCGGGTCCGGTGCGTCCTTGGGAACGGTGAGGACGTCGCGATCGGTCCGGCGGAGAACCGACTCGGTGACGGACCCGAGGAGGAGCCGGGAGACGCCGCTGCGTCCGTGCGTCCCCATGGCGACGAGGTCGACGTCGTTCTCGGCCGCGTATTCCACGATACTGCGGGCCGGGCGCCCGTCGACGACGTCGGTCCGGACGTCGACGCCCGCGGCCTCGCATCGGTCGCGGATCGCCTCCGTCGCCCCCTCACCCTCGCGCTGGAGCGCGTCGTAGACGGTCCCGCTGTCGATGCCGCCCTCGAAGTCGGCGGCGTAGGTGACGTTGACCACGTACACCCCGTGGACCGTCGCGTCGAAGACGCCGGCGAGGAGGAGCGCGTGATCCAGGGCCTTCAGGGCGTTCTCACTCCCGTCCGTCGGCACCAGGATGTCGTCGAACATGTACCCGAACCTACAGCGGCGGCGGTCTTAACAGTCGGTGTCGGACGGGTCCGTTTCCGACGCGTCTCGAGGTCTGCAACACTGGCGGAGACCAGAACCTTCATTGTGTATGCAATGATCGTTCATGATGGTTCGTCGCGCCCGTCCACCGACGGTGTGGCGAACCGATCGACGGGTCTGGCGGTCGTGCACTGGACCCGTTGGGTGAACGCCGCAATCTGTCAGATGCTGTGGGGGCCCGACCCGCTGCGGTCGGGAACGGGACGTCTGTCCCGTTGTTCTCGGCGATACAGTTAGATGGGTTCCGGACCAACGGACGGTATGGTCCTCAAACGAGCCCTGAAGACGTTCCTCGCCCTGAGCGCGGTCGCCGTGGCCGGGCTGTGCGCGTACCACTACTCCGTCGAGGACGAGACGGCGACGACGGCGGCATTCCGGGCGATGGAGGAGTACAACCGGGGGATGGCCCGCCTCGCCTCGGTCTTCACGCCCGTCTTGAAGCGACTGTTCGTCTCACCGACCGAAAGCCGATAGAGAACGTCGATTCAGACGTCGGAGTTCTTGAAAATCTCCGCAGAGACGGTTACCAGCGCTACCGTCGCAGCGAGTAGAATGGCCGCGCCGGCGAGGTCCACCTCCCCGTCGATCAGGATCGACGATGGATCGAAGTACCGGGTCGGGCTGACGACGCCGAGCCACTCGAAGTCGGTATCGGTGGTGACCGAATTCGCGACGAAGAGCACGAACATCAGCGCGAGACCGCCGCGCTGGGCGACGTCCGACCGTTCGACGAGCACGGAGAGGAGCAATCCGATCGCACCGACGAGGGCCAGATAGGGGATCGAAAAGAGGTGCAACAGGAGGACCCTGCCCATGTCGATGGACTCGCCGATGGAGAGCAACCCCGCGTAGACGAACAGCGGGAGGACGAGATTGAGCACGACGATCGGCACGGCGAGTGAGAGGTACTTCTCGACGACCACGCGGCGGCGCGAGACCGGCGTGGCCAACAGCAGGTCGATCCGGCCCGTCTCCACGTCTGTCGCGATGGTCCCGCCGGCGACGTAGATCACGTAGAGCGCGGCGAGCAGCAACCACATGAACTGGTAGAACTCGGTCGCGAGGAACCCCTCCACGGTGGTGTACGCCTCGATGGCGAAACTCGAGGTCATCTGTTCGGGAAGGTTGTCGATGAACTCCCTGATCGCGGGCCCGGTCTCGACGATGGAGGGGTAGATGCTCAGGATGAGGATTACGAAGAGCCCGAGGAGGAGGGTCAGGGCCAGGGAGGCCGTGACGTGCCGCCGTCCTTCGTACTTGAGGATGTCAGTCATCGTCCTCCCCGTAGAAGTGCATGAAGACGTCCTCGAGCGCCGGTTCCTCGATCTCCATGTCGATGAGGTCGTACTCAGCCAGCGCCGTGAGCAGGTTGTTGTAGTTCCCGGCGAAGGTGAAGTGCGTGTCCTTGCCCACCTGGTCGAACTCGATGACCCCGTCGAGCTGGAGGTCCGATTGCTCGATCGGATCGTCCGTGTGTACGCGCACCCGTTTGCCGCCCTTCCGGAGCAGCGTGTCGATGTCCTCGAGGGCGACGATCCGGCCGTCCCTGATGATGCCGACGCGGTCGCAGACTCGCCGGACCTCACCGAGGATGTGCGAGGAGAAGATGATCGTCTTTCCGTCGTCCCGTTCGTTTCGGAGGAACGTGTTCAGCCGTTCCTGCATCAGGGGGTCCAGACCCGACGTCGGTTCGTCCATGATGAGCAGGTCGGGGTCGTGCATGAACGCCTGGATGATACCGAGCATCTGTCTGTTTCCGCTCGAGTACTCGCGAATCTTCCTGTCCAGGGGCGGGTGGAAGAGGTCTTTCATCTCCTCGAGCCGGGCGTCGCCCTTCAGCGATGCCTGGTAGTCGAGGAGGTCCCGTCCCGTCACGGACCCGTCGAAGCTGAGGTCGCCGGGGAGGTACCCGACGTGCTCTTTCGCCCTGATCAGTTCCTGCTCGTCCCGGATGTCGTGACCGAGGACCGACGCCGTCCCCTCCGTCGGTTCGATGAACCCCATGAGCGTCCGGAGGGTGGTGCTCTTTCCCGCTCCGTTCGGTCCGAGGTAGCCGAATATCTCCCCCGCCTCGACGGTGAACTGCAGGTCCTCGATGGCCCGCGTCTCGCCGAACACCTTGGTCAGGCCGTCGACCTCGATCGGATCCATGGCTATCAGCGGTTGAGCCACCACCAGCCCGCCGCGAGCACCAGCGCAACGGCGACCACGCCAGCGATCAGGTTGGTCGTGCTGCCGGTCGGTCCCTCGGCGCTCGACACCACGACTGGCACGAGCGTCGGTCCTGCGGTGACCGCTCGATTGCCCGGGGCGCTCGCGTTCACGACGATCGGAATGGCGTCTCGCGTCTCGACCGCGTCGGACGGCGTCGTGACCTCGAACCGGAACGTCGCCGACTCCCCCGGCGCGAGTTTCGGGACGAAGGACGTGGGCGAATCGCTCTCGTACGGGGGCTGCACGACGATTCGTGCGCGGAGATCGGTCAGCGTCTGCTCGCCGTGGTTGGTCACGCGAACGACGATGGGGTTGCTCTCGTCCACCGCGAGCGTGTTGTTCACGGCCACGAACGAGAGGACCTCGGCGTCCGTCGCGATCGAGTGGGTGATCAGTATCGTCTCGGACCGGTAGGTTCGCCCCGAGACCCGTTCGTACTGGACCGTCGCCGCGAACTGTCGCGGACCCGGGGCGGCGTTCGGCGAGACCCGAACGTCGAACTCGACCGGGACCGATCCACCGGCGTCGAGCGTTCCGGCTGCCGCCGTCGGTTCGACGACCGTGACGCCGGGACTCGACGACGTCAGGCGGACGAGGGCGTTTTCCACGCTCCGGTTACCGGTGTTGTGGAGGGTCGCACGCAGCGTGACCGCCGTCTCGGTGTAGCGCTCGACCGAGACGTCTTCCAGCGCGAAGGACTGTCTGGCGACCGGCGTCACGCCGATCGAGAGCGGTGCAACCGAACGGGACACCCCGTCGTCGGTCTCGTAGGATGGCACGATCGACAGCGCGTACTCGCGAACCGCCGCCGCCTCGGAGGCGGCCACCTCGAACGTGAACGTCCTGCTCTCGTTCGGGGCCCACGTACCGGCGTACTGCGTCGCGGACTGCGCCCGTTCGACCGCGAGTGCGGGGTTCTGCGTCTGGATGGCGAGCGTCGTGTCGTACGCCGTCGCCGATCCGTTGTTCGTCATCGTGACGGTGACGAAGCCCCGTTCGGCGATCGAGACCGACGACGCGACGTCGGTCACCTCGAAGACGGGGTGCTCGGGAACGCGCACCTGCGCGACGACGGTCGTCGTCTCACGCTCGTCGTGGTCGTACTCGTAGGTGACCCGGAGGGGGAGCCGATACGTGCCGGCCTCGGCATCGCGCGGGACCGTGAGCGTGATCGTTACCGGCGTCGGGACGCCGTCTGGCATCGATCCCAGCCGCTGCGGCCCCGAGACGACCTCGAACGGCGTGTCGCCGCTGACTGCCTCGACCTGGACGTTGGTCGCCGTGGCGACCCGGTCGTCGGCCTCGTCGGCGTCGTTGACGAGGTGGATCGTGACGGGTTGTTCCGCGCCAGGGGTCAGGCGCGGGGAGGGGACGGTGGTCTCGAATCGGGGATCCTCGGCGGCGGCGACCGGTGCGGGCACGGTCGAGAGGACGACCGTCGCCAGCAGCAGGAGCGCGAGGAGGCGTCGGTTCACGGACGCCACCTCCGGCGCGCGGACGTCTGGTAGAACATTTGCGTTCGTTGGTAGTTCTCCCCCGGAGGTGTTATGCTTTTACGCGATTCCCACCGTTACCGGTCTGTTGGACCGACACCCACATGGGGCCCGACCGTCCTCCGACCGTATGCGCAAATCCAGCACCGACCGGGGACGTAAATACCAGGGGCGGTCAAGGGCAGGCCACCGAGGGTAACATGTCGGAGACACCGGACAAAGACCGCGACATGCGGAGCGCGACGGTCACGGAGGGCGCCGACCGCGCGCCCCATCGGTCGCTGTTCAGGGCGGCGGGCCTCGACGACGAGGAGATACACAATCCGCTCATCGGGGTGGCCAACTCCTGGAACGAGATCGTTCCGGGCCACGTCCACCTCGACGAACTGGCCGAGGAGGTAAAAGACGGCATTCGGGCGGCGGGTGGGACCCCGCTCGAGTTCAACACCATCGCCGTGGACGACGGCATCGCGATGGGACACGACGGCATGCGTTCGAGTCTCCCGTCCCGGGAGACCATCGCCGACTCGGTCGAGTTGATGACAAATGCCCACAAGTTCGACGGGATCGTCGCCCTTGCCTCCTGTGATAAGATCGTACCGGGTATGTTGATGGCCATCGCTCGTCTGGACGTCCCTGCCATCGTCGTCACCGGGGGACACATGGCAGCGGGCGAGTTCGACGACGAACCGGCCGACCTCGCGACGGTCTTCGAGGGGGTGAGCAAGTACAACGAGGGCGAGATGACCGAGGACGAACTCTACGCTCTCGAGTGCAACGCCTGCCCCGGGGAGGGGTCGTGTGCCGGCATGTTCACCGCGAACACCATGGCCTGCGTCACGGAGACGCTCGGACTCTCGTGGACGGGCTGTGCGACGACCGGCGCGACCGGCGAGCGGAAACGCGAGATCGCCCGACGGAGCGGCCGGGAGATCCTCCGTCTCGTCGAGGAGGACGTCCGTCCGTCAGACTTCCTGACCCGGGAGTCCTTCGAGAACGCCCTCGCGGTTGACCTCGCACTCGGCGGGAGCACGAACACGATGTTGCATTTGCCGGCGATCGCCCGGGAGGCCGGCGTGGACGTCACGCTCGAGGACTTCGAGGACATCGCCGCATCGACGCCGCACCTGGCGCACATGAGTCCGTCGGGCCCCTGGCGGATGGAACACCTCCGCGACGACGGCGGTGTGCCCGCCGTCATGGCACAGCTGGCCGACGACCTCCACCTCGATCGCCCCACCGTGGATCGAAAGACGATCGGCGAACGGGTCGAAAGTGCCGACAGACGGGGACAGGTCGTCAGGTCCCGGGACGATCCGGTGCACGAAGACGGCGGTCTCGCCGTCCTCCGTGGAACGCTCGCTCCCGAGGGCGCCGTCGTGAAGGCGGCCGCGATGGACGACGAGCTCCGTCAGTTCGAGGGGCGCGCTCGCGTCTTCGAATCGCAGCAGGCGACCCTCGACGCCCTGGACCGGGGCGACGTGGACCCCGGCGACGTCGTGGTCATCCGGTACGAGGGACCGCGGGGTGGGCCCGGCATGCCCGAGATGCTGGAGCCGACCTCGAAAGTCAGCGGCTCGCCCCGGCTCTCGGGAGAGGTGGCCCTCGTCACCGACGGTCGATTCTCCGGCGCGACGCGGGGGGCGGCGATCGGTCACGCGAGTCCGGAGGCCGCAGCGGGTGGGCCGATCGCACTCGTCGAGGAGGGGGACCCGATCGAAATCGACGTCGACGCGGGTCGCATCGACCTCGCGGTCTCCGAGTCGACGCTTCGCGAGCGGGCCGCGGACTGGGAGCCCCCGGACGTCGATGCCAGCGGAGTCCTGGAACGGTACGCCGCGATGGCGACCAGCGCAGCGACCGGCGGCGTCCTCGAGGCCCCGCCGCGGTCCGATGCGGCGGAAATCCAGCTCCAGCCGGGCGACTGATCAGCGGACGTAGCCGGCGTACTCCCGCCAGTGTCTGACCGACCAGAATGCGAGGCCGCTCCCGATGAGCCCCGCGGCGACGAGGTACAGGATCAAGTTGGAGACGAAGACCTCCTCCGGGTACCGGTACGCGTACGTGAGCCCCTCCCCCGCGAGGGTCACGACCAGGAAGATGGTCACCGTCAGTCCCAGCGTCGCGACGAGTATCTGCGTCCCCTGGAAGTCCGGACGTTCGAGGAGGAACAGCGCGGCGACGAACCCAAGGGCCATCAACAGGACGTAAAAGGGAAATCGGTTGCTGAAGCCGGCCGTCTTCGCCGTGATCACCGCCAGCACGCCGAGAAACGATGAGGTCAACAGCACCGTCGACGCCAGTATCGGGACGACCACGCGGGCCACCGTGCCCGCGCTCATCGAGTCCCCGGTCTCGCTCATGTCCTGTTGATAGCAATCCGATCCCTAAAGTATACTGCCCTCCGCCGCCGGCGCACCAAGTATTTAGCCCGCCGCGAGAAAAGGTCCGGTAGACGATGTCGATGGAGGACGCGGAGCAACTCGTCATCAACGACGAGGGGATCACGCTCCCGGCGATCGAAGTGCTGACCGGCCGGGGCGTGATCTTCGGGAAGAGCGGCTCCGGCAAGAGCAACTCGGCGAGCGTCATCGTCGAGGAACTGCTGGAGCGGGGCTTCCCCCTCCTCATCGTCGACATCGAGGGCGAGTACTACACCCTCAAGGAACGATACGAGGTCGTGCACATCGGTGCGACCGACAAGGCGGACATGCCACTCCGGGAGACGGAGGCCGAACAGGTCGTCGACATGTGCCTGGACCGGAATCGGCCGGTGATCATCGACCTGTCGGAGGTCATGGACATGTCGCCGGCGGAGAAGTTCGTGGACGAGGTCGTGACGGTCCTGTTCAGCCGGGAGAAGGAGGCCCGCAAACCGTTCTTGCTCATCGTCGAGGAAATCCACGAGTTCCTCCCCCAGCAGGGCGGCCTCGACGACCTCGGTGAGACGCTCATCAGGGTCGCGAAACGCGGACGAAAGCGCGGCCTCGGGCTCACGGGCATGTCCCAGCGACCCGCGGCGGTCGACAAGGACTTCATCACGCAGTGTGACTGGCTCGTCTGGCACCGCCTGACGTGGAAGAACGACACCCAGGTGGTGAAGTCGATCCTCGGTTCGGAGAAGGCGAAGGAGGTCCAGGAACTGGCAACCGGGGAGGCCATCATGATGACGGACTGGGACGAGATGGTCCGTCGCGTCCAGTTCCGCCGAAAGCGCACTTACGACGCCGCAGACACGCCGTCGCTGGCGCCCGAGGACCGTCGCGACCTGACGAACGACGGTGCCTCACCCCACCCGAACGTCCAGGAGGAGGTCCAGGGCGAACGCACCGAGGGGGGAGAAACTGACGAAGCGACGGCAGCAGAGACGTCCGAGGAGCCCGAGACGGAGGGGGGATCGGGGTCGGGCGAGACGACAGAACCCACGGACGTGGAACCGGTCGAAGCGGAGAGGGAGGACGGAGACGGGGGGGACCGACGCCGTCCGCAGACCCAGTCGCGACACCAGCCCCAGGAGCAGGACCTCCAGTTGAAGAGTTTCGAACCCCCCGACTCCGGGGGGAGTGGCCAGCGCGGGGAGTCGGGGACGGTCACCGACGTCCCGAAGAAACACGCCGATCCCCCCTTCGAGGAGGGCGACTCGCGGACCGCGCTGTGGGAGTTCGGCCACATGGTCTCCTATCTCATCTCGACGTTCGTGACGGTGGCCGGCCGGGTCGGCCGCTACGTCCTCGACGTGGCGGCCGGTCGCGACGTCGAGTACGACCCGCTGGATCCCCCGGCGGACGCCTCGCACCAAACATTGACGCGCGACCAGAAGGTCCTCCTCGTCTCCGCGCTGCTCCTCGTCCTCACGCTCGTTCTCGCGTTCGTCTTCTCGTGACCGGGAATGCCCGTCGTGCCGACGGTGGGCGGTGTCCGGTGAGGTACCTTTAATTCGCGGTCAGGTCTGTGTCCACCTAGAAGGGATGGCCTCGGGGACCCAGGACTCGGTGTTCGTCACCCAGTCCGAGGGCACCGAACGGACGGTCTACCACACGACGACGGACTGTCCGGTGCTCCCGGGAGCGTACACCGAGATGCAGCGATCGCTCGCCAGAGAGCGCGGGTTGCGCGAGTGCCAGCGCTGTCGTGAGCGACGCTACGACGTCCTGGAACTCTGACCGATGTGGCGTAACGTGCTTACTTGCCCACCGGCTACACCCGAACGTGACACGGTCCGATTCCGCGTCTGGATCTCCGCCGACCGACCCCGAGGAGGCACTCGGGGACTTTCGCGACGCCATCGAGGCTGTCGAACGCCCGGTCGTGACGGCCAGCGACGTCGCCACGGCCCTGGGATACTCGCAGGCGGAAGCCGCGGACCTCCTCGACGACCTCGCGGCAGCGGGACGGGTTTCCCGTCTGGACGTGGAGGGCGACCCGGTCGTGTTTTTCGCGGACCGGTGGGCAGACGCGACGACGCGAGAGCGGGTCGTACCCTTCCCCGATCGCCACGAGATCGTCGTCGATCAGCCGGACCAGTACACCCGGGCGCAACTGTCCCAGTTCGCGCGCCTGGCCGATACGAACGGTCGAGCCGGCTACCGATACGAGATCCGGCGCGAGGACGTCTGGGCTGCACCGCACGACTCCTTCGAGGCGCTTCGATCGACGATCCGCGACGTTCTCGGCGAGCCAGAACCGACACTCGAGGAGTGGGTCGAATCGCAGTGGAAGCGGGCACGACAGTTCGTGCTCCGGACCCACGAGGACGGCTACACCGTCCTGGAGGCGGAGAGCGACTCCCTGATGGGGAACGTCGCCCGCGAACAACTCGGCGACGACCACCTCCACGGCCCAATCGACGACAGCACGAGTTGGGTCGTCGAGGGCGCAGAGGCGGAGATAAAGCGCGTCCTCTACGACGCCGGATACCCGGTGAAGGACGAACGGGACCTCGATGCGGGCGACCGACTCGACGTCGACGTGCACGTACAGTTGCGTTCCTACCAGGAGGACTGGCTCGATCGATTTCTCGAGGCAGGATCGGGCGTCCTCGTCGGACCGGCCGGGAGCGGGAAGACGATCGCGGCGATCGCGATCCTCGCCGCACTCGAGTCGGAGACGCTGATCCTGGTTCCGACGCGGGAACTCGCTGGACAGTGGCGCGAGGAGCTCCTCCGACACACCGACCTCGATCCCGGGGACGTCGGAGAGTTTCACGGTGGCGAGAAGTCGATACGACCCGTCACGGTCGCGACCTACCAGATCGCCAGCATGGACCGCCATCGCGGCCTCTTCGACAGCCGGCGATGGGGACTCATCGTCTACGACGAGGCCCATCGAGTCCCCTCGCCGGTCCACCGCCTGACGGCGGACCTACAGGGCCGGCACCGGCTCGGGTTGACAGGCTCGCCAATTCGCGAGGACGACCGCGAACGTGACATCTACACGCTGGTGGGGCCACCGATCGGCACCGACTGGGACGCACTCTTCGAGGCGGGGTACGTCGAGCAACCGACCGTGGAGATTCGGTACGTGCCCTGGCGCGACGAGCAGGCACGGGAGGAGTACGCGTCGGCGTCGCGCAACCGGCAACGACGGGTCGCCGCCACGAATCCAGCCAAGATCGACGCCGTCCGCGACGCTCTCGACGAGCACCCCGACGCCCAGGCCCTCGTCTTCGTCGAGTACCTCGACCAGGGCGACGCGCTCTCCGACGCATTGGACGTCCCGTTCGTCAGCGGGGAGACGCCCCACGCGGAGCGCGCTCGTCTGTTTCAGGCCTTCAGGCGCGGCGACCAGCAGACGCTGGTCGTATCGCGGGTCGGCGACGAGGGAATCGACCTCCCTGACGCGGAACTGGCGGTCATCGCGTCGGGGCTCGGTGGATCGCGGCGACAGGGCACCCAGCGCGCCGGCCGGACGATGCGCCCCTCCGGAAGCGCCTCGGTCGTCGTCCTCGCCACCGAGGGGTCCCGGGAGGCGGACTTCGCCCTCCAGCAGATGCATCACCTCTCGAGCAAGGGCGTCCCGGTCACCGAACGCTCGCTCTCCGAGTGATCAGGCGTCCTCGAAGTCCATCGCCGCTGAGTTGATGCAGAAGCGCTTGCCCGTCGGCTCCGGACCGTCGTCGAACACGTGGCCGAGGTGGCCCCCGCAGTTCGCACACACCACCTCCGTACGAACCGTCCCGTGGCTGGTGTCCCGTTCGAACCGAACGGCGCCCTCGATCGCGTCGAAGAACGACGGCCACTTCGCCCCATCGTCGTCGTACTTGGTCTCGGAGTCGAACAGCGGTTCGCCACAGCCAGCGCAGACGTAGGTCCCCTCGTCGTCCTTCCCGATGTACTCGCCGCTGAACGGCGATTCTGTTCCATCCCGTCGGAGGATCCGAAACTCCTCCTCGCTGAGCCGCTCGCGCCACTCCGCCTCGGTCTCCGGGAGATCCTCGGTGGACATGTCTCACGGTAGGGTCGCCGGAAAGTTGCATTTTCCGGCCGATCACCGGTTCTCCTCGAGCCACTCGACCGCGAAGTCGACCAGAGAGCCCTGGTCCAGCAGCGTCGCATCGGCGACACCGACGGTGCCGTACCGCGCCCCGACCGTCCGCTCGAAGGCCGTCCCGAGTGCCGGGAAGTCCTCCGTCGACGTCTCGATGTCTTCGATTTCGACGAGCGTTCGCTCGCCGTCCCTCCGGACCGGGACCACGTTGGTGTACGAACCCGCGTCGACGTCGGCCCGGTACTCTGCGAGGTGAATCGAGGTGTTGACCCCGTGGCCGACGCCGAGGAGCAGGACCTCGCCGTCGCGTTCGTATATCTTCGCGAGTGGCGATCCCTCGCCCAGGCCGTAATCGAGGACGTGATCCGCGATCACCGCGTCAGCCTCCGCGCCCCACGCCGCGAACGAGGACTCGGGGTGGCGGCTCCGTACCACGTCCGGGAACGATCGAAACGTCTCGGGGACGGCACCGACACCGCGAGTGGGCGTCGCCTCCGGCCGATAGGCGGGCATCGACTCGCGAATCCGTTGGATCCACTCGTCGGGAACGGGCGGGTTCTCCCAGTGCTCGGGATTGGTATACTGACTCGAGTGCGTCGGCACGACGACCGTTCCCCCCGCTGTCACCGCCCGCTGGAGGGCCTCGACGACGGCCTGCGCGCCGCCGGCGACCCAGCCGATGGCGCTCAGCGACGAGTGAACGATCAGGGTGGACCCGGGCCGGACGCCGACGTCTCTGAGGTCCTCGACGATGGAAGCGACCGTGACGGGCCGGTCGACCCGCTCGACGGCGTCTCGCTCGCCCATGGGAATCGAACGTGGACCGTTCCCTTGTACCGTTCGGATCCGCCGCTCGATTCAGAGGTCCGCGTACGGACCGGGCATCGCCGTCGTGAGCCGCCGAACCTGGTCCGCCGAGAGGTCGACGGTCGACGCGGCGAGGTTCTCCCGGAGTTGGTCCGTCGTTCGGGCACCGACGATGGGGGCGGTCACGCCGTCCCGGTGCATGAGCCAGGCGAGAGCCGTCTGGGCTGGCGTCGCATCGACCGACTCGGCCACCGCTTCGAGTTCGTCGTGGGCGTCGAAGTTCTGCGAGGTCAGGTAGGCGTCCTCGAAGCGACCGGACTCGGCGGCCCGGGATTCCCCCGTCAGTCCCTCGTCGCGCGAGTACTTCCCCGTCAGGAATCCCTGACCGAGGGGGCTCCACGGGCAGAGCGCGAGTCCCTCGGTGAGAGCCATCTCGAGGTAATCGCCCTCGATTTCCCGATCCACCAGGTTGTACCGCGGCTGGAGGACCGTGAACGGTTCCCAGCCCTCCTCCCGGGCGATTCGGTTCGCCTTGACGACTTTCCACGCGTTCGGGCGGAGCGTGGACGCGCCGAGGTAGTGGACCTTGCCAGCCTCGACGAGGCCGTCGAGGGTCTTCATCATCTCTCGGGCCGACGTCGCGTCGTCCCAGCGATGGATGTAGAGGACGTCGAGGTAGTCCGTCCCGAGGCGGTCGAGAATCTCGTCAACGCGATGACGGAGGTTCTTCCGGTTCGTCCCGCGGCTATTCGGATCGCCGTCGCGTATCTGCCAGTAGATCTTCGACGCGACGGTGTACCGCTCCCTGTCGCGGTCGGCGAGCCAGTCGCCGATCCATCGTTCGGCCTCGCCCCCGCCGTAGACGTCGGCGGTGTCGATGTATCGACCGCCCGCCCGCTCGTAACCGTCGAGCAACTCCTGGGCGCGCTCTTCCCCGATTTCGACGTTGCCCTCCTCCGTCTCCTTCCCGAACCGCCAGGTGCCGAACTGGAGTTCGCTGGTCTGGATGCCGGTGTCGCCGAGCTGGACGAAGTCCAACGAGATGTCCGCCAGATCCGTCATACGTCTCTCGAATTCGCGGAGTCCGAAAAAGGTTCAGTCTCCGGAAAATCGGCACCGATGGTGTGGGTAACCCATCAGTCGGACGGAGACGGCGATCCGGACTGGCGCGACGAGCCACCCCGGTCCGGTTCGTCGACCTGGCTGTAGACCAGGACTGCCCCGACTGCCGCGAGACCGGCACCGAACGCGAAGGGGATCGCGTACCCGAATCGGATCAGGAAGCCCGAGGAGAGTGGACCGAGGGCGGTCCCCAGACCGAAGGCCATGGTGAGCACCGAGAGTTTCGTGCCGGACTCCCCCATCTTCGACACGTCGCCTGCCAGGGCGAGCGCCGGCGCGAAGACCATCGCACCCGCGACGCCCTGCACGAAGCGCGCCGCGACCATCTGCCAGGGAAGCCATACCAGGCCCTGCAACATCGTCACCGGTGCCAGCAGGACGAGTCCAGCCAGAACGAACGGCCGCCGACCGAACTGGTCGCTCGCCCGACCGATCGGGTACTGGAAGAGGACCTGTGCCAGCACGAAGGCCCCGAACTCCAGGCCGAAGAGGGTCGGCGACTGCTCGAGGTGGGCGTTGATCTCCGGCTGGATCGTCGAGAACAGCGCGATCCCCATCGCCATGAACAGGGTGGCGACGCCGAGCGTGAAGACCGGGTCCAGGACCCGACCGGGCCGATCCGAGAGCACGTCGACCGAGAGGTCCTCGCCCGCCTGTGCCGTCGTGCGCTCGGAGTCTTCGATGACCAGGGCGACGAGCGTCGTACTCAACAGGGCCCCGGCGGCGGCCACGTAGAATGCGCCCTCGAAACCGGAAATCTGCAGACCACCGAGGACGTCCAGGGCGTAGGGCCCCCGGGCGACGATGACGCCAGCGAGCACGGGTCCGATACCGAATCCGATCAACCGAAACGTGTTGAACACGCCCATGTTGCCGCCGCGGTCGGCGTCGGTCGCGTACTCGTTGACGAGCGCGATGGTCGCGGTCACGGTGAAGGCGACCCCGATTCCCTGGATGGCCCGGTTGACGATCAGGAGGACGTAACTGTCGGCGAGGGTGTACGCGAAGTTGGTGACGGTCAGGACGACCAGGCCGAGGAGGATGTATCGCTTTCGGCGACCCGTCCGGTCGGAGAGGCGCCCGGTGAAGGGCTGGAGCAAACTGTTGAACAGGCCGAACATCGAGAGCACGATGCCGGTGATCAGCGCCTCCGTCAGCCCGAAGGTCGTCCCCGTGATCTGCGCGCTTCCGACGTACAGCGGCAACACGATGATGAGAAAGGAGTTGCCCATCGCGTCGGCCATTCGCGCCATCGCGAGGACGAGAACGCGACGATCGATTCCGAGCCGGGGTTGCATTCGAATCGGAACGAGATAGCGCTTCGCGCTCCTTAACCCTTGAGAAACGCCACTCGTCGTTCCCCAACTCGGGCGAACACCGCGATCCCAAACCTACTTCGCGGCCCCCATACACGTCCGGGTATGGATCCCCGCTTGGAGCGGTACCTCGCTGCGATCGTCGTCCTCCAGAGCGTGACCGTCGGATACCTGGCCACGATTCTCTGGGCGACGGCCGAGCGGGTATCGCTCACGTTCCTGTTGATCCCTCCGCTGCTCGTGGGAGCCGTCGTGAGCGCGGTCGTCCGCTGGGCGCTGAACCGGGGGAGTGCCGCGGATCCCCCGTCCCGGTGAACACCTGCCCCGATGCCGTCGATCGTCGTCGGTCCCACACGTGATCGTCGGGGTTCGCCCCACGCGAACAGTGATTTCGGGACGACCTCCGACCGACTCGGAATTGCCGGCCCCGACTGAGGCGGCCGGTCCGCCTCAGTCGTCCGGTTCGAATTCTCGCGACTGTTTCTCGATCGCCGTCGCCACGTCGTCGAGCATCTCGCCCGCGGTGGCAACGACGTCGTCGAGGGTCGCGATACCCACGAGTCGACCGTCGTCGTCCACGACCGGGATTCGGCGGATCCCGCGTTCAGCCATCGCTGCGGGCAGATCCACGGCGGTGGCGTCCTCGTGAATCGTGACCGGGTCCGGCGTCATGACGTCAACGGCGGTCAGACTCTCGAGGTCGTCGTGCTCGGCGATGGCCATCGCCAGGTCGCGATCGGTGACGATACCGACCGGTTCGTCGTTCTCCGCGATGACGAGGTCCCCGAGCGCCTCGTCACGCATCGTCGTCGCGAGGTCTTTCAGGGTCGCGTCACGGGTCGCGGTCACCACGTCGACGGCGAGGTTCTTGACGGGCATGCGTTGTCCCCTCGCGAGTAATTGTTTCTGTGACAACAAATATGCCGCCGCCAATTCTCGCGGACCTGTAATCGATCCTACGGCCAGTGGCCGTCGTTCCGCGCTGCCTGCAAGACCCGATCGATGGCGACGACGTAGGCGGCCGTCCGGAAGTCCGGGGTGTCGTGTTCCGACGCCGTGGCGACGAGTTCCTGGAAGGCGTCGGTGATCACTGCCTCGAGGCGCTCGTTGACGCGCTCTCCCGACCAGGCCAGTCGCTGCCGGTTCTGGACCCATTCGAAGTACGAGACGGTGACGCCGCCCGCGTTGGCGAGGACGTCGGGCAAGACGACGACGTCGCGCTCCCCGAGGACGGCGTCCGCCTCGACGGTGAGGGGGCCGTTCGCGCCCTCGACGATCACGTCCGCTCGCACGTCCCTCGCGAGCGACCCGTCGATCACGTTCTCGATGGCGGCCGGAACCAGGAGGTCCACGTCCGCCGTCAGGAGGGCCTCGTTCGTTCGCTCTTCGGCATCGTCGTATCCCACGACCGTACCCGTTTCGGCCTTCGCCGCCGCCACGTCGGCCGGGGACAGCCCCGTCGAGTCGAAGATCGCACCCGTCGAATCGCTGACGGCCACGACCTTCGCTCCGCTCGCCGCGAGGAGTTCGGCCGCGACGGATCCGACGTTGCCGTATCCCTGGATCGCGACGGTCGCGCCGTCGATCGGTCGACCGAGGTGTTCGAAGAGTTCGCGTGCGGCGATGGTGACCGATCGGCCGGTGGCCTTCCGACGGCCCGCGCTCCCGCCGCTCTCGATCCCCTTCCCCGTGACGACGCCCGGGGCGGTCGCGTTCTCCAGCGTCTCGTAGGTGTCCTTGAACCAGTTCATCTCGCGCTGACCGGTGTTGACGTCGGGCGCGGGGACGTCCCTGTCTTCGCCCACGATTGGTCGAAATTCGGTGGCGTAAGCCCGGGTGATCCGCTCTCGCTCCGCCGTCGAGTACGCCCCGGGATCGAAGGCGACCCCGCCCTTGGCACCGCCGAACGGGATGTCGACCAGCGCACACTTGTAGACCATCCAGCCAGCGAGCGCGGTCACCTCGTCGCGGCCGACCGACGGGTGGTACCGAATCCCGCCCTTGTAGGGGCCGCGAGCGTCGTCGAACTGTATTCGATAGGCCGGGAACCGCTCTATCCGTCCGTCGTCCATCTCCACCGCGAGGTTCGCTTCGACCGACCGATCGGGGTAGGCGAGACTCTCGAGTTCGTCGTCGCGGACGTCGACGTACGTGGATGCGGCCTCGAGTCGTTCGTGCAGGGCCTCGACTGGACTCGTAGATTCTGACATGGGAACTCCCTGGCGGACCGCACGGCGACGGTCCCCACCGTTGAAACGAGCGACGGGCTCCTCATAATGAGAGACGACACTTATCAATCGATCAGAATTACCGGACGATATATCATTGGCGGTCCGGCATACGAGCGGCCACCGCATTCGACGGCGTTGTCACACCGGGCAAGCAGCCGGTTGCCACGTCGGTCGATCGATCCGAACCGTGGCCCAGCCCCGTGGCCGCCAGGGGCGGTTATTACGGGTCGCGCTCGTCCCTTACCCGTCCGGCGCGACGGTTCCGAGCGATCCCTCGATGGCGGGCTCGACGTCCAGGCGGTGGGCGAGATCCCACATGGTCGCGACGTTGCTCGACACGACCGGAACGCCGAAGCGATCCTCGAGGGCGGCGAGTGCACCCACCGTCGCGTAGTTGGTGCACGAAACGAAGACGCCATCGGCCTCGACCGGATCCTCGACGGTTTCGATCACCTGGCTGGCGGCGTCCCCGGCGGTCAGCGCGCCGATGTCGGTATTGTCGACGATTCCCCGCCCCTGCATCGACACGACGTCGAACCCGGTCGCCTCCAGATAGTCGCGTTCGAGCTCGTCGAGTTCCGGCGCGTAGGGCGTACGGACCGCCAGCGTCTCGACGTCCAGCGCCTCGAACGCCCGCCTGACGGAGAGTGCCGTGGCGACTGCCGGTCCCTCGACCGCGTCCTCGAGACGGGATTCGAGGTCGGCGTCGAACCCGGGGCCGTGGAGCAGACTCCCCGTCGTGCAGGCGTACGCGACGCCGTCGACGTCGGCGTGGCCGAGAAGTCTCCCGGCCCGTTCGGCTCCGTCGGCCATCTCGTCGAGTCCATCGGGGGTGACGTCCTCCAGGGGCATTCGCGCCCCGTGGACCGTGACCGATGACGGTGCCATCGCTCGAAACTCCGGCTCGGCCGTGGTGTTCGACGACGGGACGACGAGTCCGATTCGGGTCATCGGTCGGTCACCTTCTCGTCGAGACGGTCGCGTTCCCGTGCCGATTCGTCGCGGTCGTCGGGATCACCGTGTCCGCCGCCCCCTGGCGTCGCGACCGTCACCGTCGTCCCCGGGCTCACGTCGATGGACGTCTTTGAGGCGACCGATTCACCGTCGATCACGTTCTCGCCAGTCGCCCCGTCGCCGCCGCCGTCCACCCCCGCGGGTGCGGTCCGTCGGCGTTCGGTCAGCAGTGAGACGGTCGCGTCCGTCTCGACGGTCACCGATCTGACGAGACCGAGACCGCCCCGGTACTCGCCGTCACCACCCGACGATTCCCTGAGGGCGTACGTCTCAACGCGCAGGGGGTACTCCGTCTCCATGGCCTCTATCGGCGTGTTGAGGGTATTGGTCATACCGACCTGTACCCCGTCCATGCCGTCCCTGTCGGGACGCGCGCCGAACCCACCGCCGATGGTCTCGTAGTAGGTGAACTCGCCGGTACGGTCGCCGATGATGAGGTTGTTCATCGTTCCCTGCCCGCCCGCTGGCACGCGGTCCGGGATCGCGGACGCGAGGGCCTCCAGGGTGACGTCGGTGACTCGCTGGCTGGTTTCGACGTTTCCACCGACCACGGCGGCCGGCGGGGAGGGATTGAGCACCGAGCCCTCGGGTGCGGACACGGTCACGGGTTCGTAACAGCCGTGGTTCGGCGGAATCTCGGGGTCGGTCACGGCGCGGACGACGAAGTACACGGCGCTCTTCGCCACGGAGAGGGGCGCGTTGAGGTTGCCTGCGACCTGGTCGGCGGTGCCGGCGAAGTCCACGTCGATGGTCGATCCGTCGATCGTCACGGTCACCTCGATGGGCACGTCCTCTTCAGTCACGCCGTCGCCCTCGAGAACGTCGCTGGCCTCGTAGGTCCCGTCCGGCAATTTCGCGAGTTCGGTCTCGACGCGGTCTCGCGAGTACTCCACGACGGCGTCGAAGGCCTCGAGCAGCAGATCGCCGTGTTCGTCGAGGAGGTCGCCGATGCGCTCCTCGGCCCGGTCGTTCGCCGCGCGCTGGGCTCGGAGGTCGGCCCGGCGTTCGTCCGGCGTCCTGACGTTGGCCAGGATCATCTCGAGGACCTCTTCGTTTTGCTCTCCCCCGTCGACGAGACGGACGGCCGGGAGTCTGAGCCCCTCCTCGTATACCTCCTGAGCCCCTGGCGGCATGCTACCGGGCGCGCTTCCGCCCACGTCTGCGTGGTGGGCCCTGGACACGGCGTAGCCGACCACCTCGTCCTCGGGAGCGATGGTCGAGACCAGGGTGATGTCCGGCAGGTGGGTTCCACCCTTGAACGGATCGTTGACGACGAAGACGTCGCCCGGTTTCGGATCCTTTTCCAGGACGACGTCCACCGCGTCGGGCATGGCCCCGAGGTGGACCGGGATGTGTTCCGCCTGTGCGACCATGTCCCCGTCGGCGTCGAACAGCGCTGTCGAACAGTCCTGGCGTTCCTTGATGTTGGGCGAGTACGCACCGGTGATCAGGACGTGGCCCATCTCCTCGGCGATGCTCTCCAGCTGATTGCGCAGTATCTCGAGCGTGACCGGATCGATGTCCGCGTCTGCTGTGGTCATGTATCGTCCTCCTCGACGATCAATGCGCCGTCCGCCCGGACGCTGGCGGTCCAGGCCGGTGGAACGACGATGGTACTCTCGTCCTGTTCGACGACTGCTGGCCCATCGAGCGTTCGCCCCCGCTGGAGGCGCTCCCGTCGATACACGGGGGTGTCGTGGACGCCGTCGTCGAACGTCGCCTCCCGGGTCTCCTTGCGTGCGCTCCCGCTCGCGCGATAGTCGACGTCGGGTGCCTCGCGGGACACGGTGGCAGTCGTTCGGCAGTTCACGAGGTGGACCGGTTCGTCCATCCGGTAGCCGTACGCCACGTCGTGGGCCTCCGCGAAGCGTCTCCTGGCGGCGTCGGGGTCGAACTCCTCCTCGACCTCCACGGTGAGTTCGAAGCTCTGACCGGCGTAGCGGCAGTCGACGGAGTGACTGATCTCGGCCCGATCTGGATCCCCTATCTCGTCGAGCACCGCCTCGTCCAACGACGCGAACACCTCGTCGACGGCGTCGGGATCGACGTCGTCGAGTGGTTGCTGGTACGTGCGAACGGCGTCCTGTTTCTCGTCGGCTGCGAGCAGCCCGTACGCGGAGAGGACGCCAGACGCACGGGGGACGATCACCCGTTCCATGTCGAGACCGTCGGCGATCGACACCGCGTGCATCGGTCCCGCACCGCCGAAGGCGACGAGTCCGAATTTCCGCGGATCGTACCCCCGCTCTACCGTGACCGACCTGATGGCCCGCGTCATGTTCGCGTTCGCGACCCGGTAGACGCCCCGGGCCGCCTCGACCGCACCGTCCAATCCCGCTTCCTCGGCCAGGTCGGCAAGTGCGTCGTAGGCGGCCTCCTCGTCGAGGGACAGTTCACCCCCGAGGCTGGTGCTCGCACCGATGAAGCCGAGGACGAGATTCGCGTCCGTGACGGTCGGTTCCGTTCCTCCCTTGCCGTAACAGGCCGGTCCCGGGTCGGCTCCCGCGGACCGCGGGCCGATCCGCAGGGCCCCACCCGAGTCGACCCAGGCGATCGAGCCGCCACCGGCGCCGACGGTCTCGATGTCGACCAGCGGCGTCCTGATCGGTCGGTCGTTGATCGCGCCCTCGGTCGTCCGCTCGACCTCGCCGTCCCGTACCAGGCTGACGTCACTCGAGGTCCCGCCCATGTCGAACGTGACGAGCCCCGACCGGTCGGAATCGCCGTCTTCGCCGGCCATTGCACTCGCGCCGACGACTCCCGCCGCGGGACCCGACAGGACGGTCAGGACGGCGTTTCGCCTGACGGTGTCGGCGTCGGTGATGCCGCCGTTCGCCTGCATGATCCGCGGTTCGGGGACGCCCGCCTCCCTGGCGCGTTCCGTGAGACGACCGACGTACCTGTCGATGGCCGGTCGGACGTACGCGTCGACCACCGTCGTCGACGTGCGTTCGTACTCCCGGAACTCGGCCAGCACCTCGTGTGACGCCGAGACGGGAACGTCGAGTTCCTCGCGGAGAACGTCGACGACCCGTCGTTCGTTATCGGGTTGTGCGTACGCGTGGAGGAGCGAGACTGCGACCGACTCGACGTCCTGCTCGCGGATCTCGTCAGCGACGCGACGCACGTCCGCCTCGTCGACCGCCCGTTCGATCCCGTCGGGCGTCGCCCGTTCGTCGATCTCGTATCTGCGTCGACGCGGGACCAGCGGCGTCGGTTTCTCGGCGTCGAGATCGTACAGCGACGGACGGTCCTGTCGGCCGATCTCGAGGACGTCCCGAAACCCCTCGGTCGTGACGAGGGCCGTCTTCGCCCCCGACTCCTCGAGGAGTGCGTTGACCGAGACCGTCATGGCGTGCGAGAACCCCTCGACGTCGGCCGGGTCGATGCCGGCCTCGTCGCAGGCCTTCTCGATGCCAGCCATCACCCCTTCGCTCTGATCGGCCGTGCTGGGGACCTTGGCGGTGATCAGGTCCCCATCGGCCAGAAGCGTCACGTCGGTGAACGTGCCGCCCACGTCGACGCCGATTACGGGAGATGGCATCTATAGCACTCCGGCGACGCTGAGTAGCGTTCGCACGCCGAGCCAGACGACGATGATCGTCACGATGGCACCGAGGGCGTTGGCGACCGGCCCGTTCGTGTACTGGCCGAGCAGGTCGTTCTCGTTCATCGCGTAGAGCAAGAACACCGCCACGATTGGCAAAAGGATTCCGTTGACCACCTGCGCGAAGACGATGATCTGGACCGGGCTGCCGCCGAGGAGCACCGAGAGAACGCCGACGCCCAGGATTGTGCCCCAGACGGCCCGGAAACGGGTGCTCCGCAGGTCGGATTCCCACCCGAGAGCGCCGGTCGTCGCCCACGCACCGGCGAGGGGTGCCGTGGTCGCACTGGTGAACCCGGCCGCGAACAGACCGATGCTGAAGAACAGTTTGGCGTAGGGGCCGGCGAGGGGTTCGAGTTGCTGGGCCATCCGGCCGACGTCGTCGATGCGGGTCCCGGTCTCGAAGGCGGCCGCGGCGGTGATCAGGATGGTCACCGTGATGAATCCCCCGACGAGAATCGAGAGTATGGTGTCGGTTCGCGAGGCCTGGAGATCCTCCGGCCCCGACCACCGCTCCTGCACGTTGCTGGCGTGCAAGAACAGGTTGTATCCGACGATGGTCGTCCCGACGAGACCGGTGATCAGGTAGAGGGATCCCGAGGGGACGCCAGGAACGAATCCGGCGGCGATCGCGGAGAGGTCCGGCCCGATCAGGATCGCCGACGCGACGAAGGAGAGGGCCATCACGACGACGAGACCGACGAGCGCGCGTTCGATCACCTTGTACCGGCCGGTGAACAACAGGACGCCGGCGACCAGACCCATGAGGACGCCCCAGATCGTGGAACTCACGCCCGTGATCGTCGCGAGACCGGCCGCCCCGCCGAGAATGTTCCCCGCTTCGTAGGCCGCCGTTCCGATCCCGATCGCACCGACGACCAGGAAGATACTGAGGAACTCGACGATCCGGTTGTCGAAGCGCTCCCGAAGTGCCTCGCCGAGACCCTCACCGGAGACCAGGCCGAGGCGAGCGCTCATCTCCTGGAGGACGATCGTGGCCACGATCGAGAACGCGATCGTCCAGAGGAGTGCGTACCCGAACCGTGCGCCCGTAACGCTGGCCGTGGTGACCGTTCCCGGTCCGATGAATGCCGCCGCAACCATCGCACCTGGGCCGATGGCCTTGAGTCGCTGAATAACGTTCATGGTTGTTTGCGTTGATTCCCGTTGGCATGGTGCCTATCGACGGGAAAAAGGGTTGTTATGAATCGTGTGCACCGGGCGAGCCGGTCGTATGAAACGGGCGGCCGTTCCACACGCCACGATCACCGCCTTCACCACCCTTCATCCAACCACTCCGTTATGGACTCTTCTCACTCCGACCGTTCCCTGATCAGGACCTTGGAGACGCTCTGCTCTATCTCCAGGTCGAACGGGAGGTCGGCGACGCTCCCCTCGATGAACCGCATCATGAACCATCGCAGGGATTCGGAGGGGAAGACGACGTGGTAGACGTCGCCCTCGGATCGTCGAACGGTGAGGAAACCACAGAACGACAGCCAGTCGAGGACTTCGCCGAGCGAGTCGAACCGTTCGGCGTACTCCTGGGCGTGGAAGGACGCGACGCGGTCCACGGTCTCCAGGAAGTCGGCGTCATCGCGACCAGACTCCTCGACGGCGTCGAGGAACGCGTGGAGGAGATCGACGTCGAGCAGGACGTGTTCCCCGGTCGATAACATCTCGTAGTAGGTCTGGAGTCGATCGCCGTCGCTCGTCCTCGCAGACTCGAAGTTAGCCGCGTAGAATCCGATCGCCTGGCGGATCAATTCGCTCCGGCTCTCGTCGGTCTGCTCGGTCAACTGGTCGAGGGCGTCGCGAGCGTCCTCGTCGAGCGATACCGTCACCCGGTCACCTGGCATGGTTCACCTCGCCGACGAAGTCTCCTATACCTTGCTGCTCGCCGACCGAAAATCCGCCCCCTAGAATCCGAAATCCGGATCCGAACCGATCAGTCGAGGTCGAACCGGTCGAGTTTCATCACCTTGCTCCAGGCGTCGGCGAAGTCGCGGACGAACTTCTCCTCGCCGTCGTCTGCACCATAGACCTCGGCGACGGCGCGGAGACGGGAGTTCGAGCCGAAGACGAGATCGAACCGGGTCGCCTCCCACTCGACGTCGCCGGTCTCGCGGTCGCGAATCTCGAAGATCCGGTCGTCCTCGTCGACGGGAACCCACTCATGGTCCATGCCGAGCAGGGTGTCGAAGAAGTCGTTTGTCAGCGTTCCCGGTTCGTCGGTGAAGACGCCGCGGTCGGTGTCGCCATAGGTCGCACCGAGCGTTCGCATCCCGCCCACCAGGACCGTCATCTCTGGGACCGTGAGGCCCAGCAGGTCCGCCTGGTCGACCAATTCCCGCTCCGGCTCCCGGTCGAGGTCCTCGCCCAGGTAGTTCCGGAAGCCCTCCGCAGCGGGCTCGAGCACCTCGAAGGACTCGACGTCCGTCTGCTCCTGGGTGGCGTCGGTCCGGCCCGGCTCGAACGGGATCGTCACGTCGTAGCCCGCGTCGTCGGCCGCCCGTTCCACGGCCGCGTGACCCCCGAGGACGATCAAGTCCGCGACGGACACGCGCGTGTCGTCGTCACGTCCGTCATTGAACGTGCGCTGAATCTCCTCGTAGGTGTCCAACACGTCGGCGAGTCTCTCGGGTTCGTTGACGTCCCAGCTCCGCTGGGGTTCGAGGCGAATGCGGGCCCCATTCGCACCGCCCCGTTTGTCGCTCTCGCGGAAGGTCGACGCCGAGGCCCACGCCGTCTTGACGAGTTCGGAGACGGTGAGGTCCGTGCCGAGGATCTCCGCCTTGAGTTCCTCGACCTCCGTCTCGTCGATCAGGTCGTAGTCGGCGTCGGGAACCGGGTCCTGCCAGATCATCGTCTCGTCCGGGACCTCGGGCCCCAGGAAGCGCTCCGGCGGGCCCATGTCGCGGTGGATGAGTTTGTACCACGCCTTCGCGAAGGCCTCCTGGAAGGCGGCGGGGTCGTCCTGGAAGCGTTCGAGGATCTCGCGGTAGTCCGGATCCCGTTTGAGCGCCACGTCGGTCGTGAGCATCATCGGATCGACCGTCTCGTCGGGGTCGTGGGCGTCCGGGACCGTGTTCTTGGCCTCATCGTCGACGGGACGCCACTGCCAGGCACCGCCTGGGCCCTTGTGGGCCTCCCACTCGTATTCGAGGAGGTTGTCGACGTAGCCCATGTCCCACTGGGTCGGGGCGCTGGTCCAGGGGCCCTCGATGCCGCTCGTGATCGTGTCCGGGCCCTTGCCCGTCCCGTAACTGTTCTTCCACCCGAGCCCCTGCTCCTCGATGGGAGCGGCCTCGGGTTCGGGACCGAGGTGGTCGCCCGAGTCGGCGCCGTGGACCTTCCCGAACGTGTGTCCGCCGGCGATCAGCGCGACCGTCTCCTCGTCGTCCATCGCCATGTGCGCGAACGTGTCACGGATGTTCTTCGCCGACCCTTCGAGATCGGGTTCGCCGTTCGGTCCCTCGGGATTGACGTAGATCAGTCCCATGACCGTATTGCCGAGTGGGTGCTCGAGGTGGCCCTCCTCGTCGAAACGGTCCTCGGAGGTGACTTCCCACTCGTCCTCCGGCCCCCAGTCGACTGCCTCGTCCTCGGTGTAGTCGTCCCTGCGACCGCCGGCGAAGCCGAACGTCTCGAAGCCCATCGACTCGAGGGCGACGTTACCGGCCAGGACGATCAGGTCGGCCCAGGAGAGCGCCTTGCCGTACTTCTCCTTGACGGGCCAGAGGAGGCGACGGGCCTTGTCGAGGTTGACGTTGTCGGGCCAGCTGTTGATCGGGGGCAGTCGCTGCCGACCACCCGACGCGCCGCCGCGTCCGTCCTTCGTTCGGTACGTGCCGGCGCTGTGCCACGCCATCCTGATGAACAGCGGACCGTAGTGGCCGTAGTCGGCCGGCCACCAGTCCTGGGAGGTCGTCATGACCTCCTCGACGTCGGCTTTCACCGCGTCGAGGTCGAGGGACTCGAACGCCTCGGCGTAGTCGAAGTCCTCGTCCATCGGGTCGCCGGGGCGGGCGTTCTGGTCGAGTATTTCCACGGGCAATCGGTTCGGCCACCAGTCGTGATCGGAGGCGGTCATCCAGACGGGAATTGCGCCCCTCGACTGTTAAGATTATCTCCTTCGGTAATCTACTTCCATAACCGAGAGAGCAACTTCGGTCTCTCCGAACGTATTTTTTCGATTCTGGGATGGTGAGGCGGACGACCGTCGTCTCACCCGGCGACCGACACGGGGTCACTACGGGGTGCCGTCGGGAGAACGACCCGATGAATCGGCCTCCGCTGTACCACGGCCGTCGAATGGAGCGGTGCGAGAGCGGGTGACGGTCACGGGAGTCCCGCGTCGTACTCGTGAACGCCGGGGGCGAAGTCGATGTTGTCCGTAGCGATTCCGTCGACGACGGCGGTCCAATCTGAGATCAATACGGAGCCAGCACGAACGAACCTCACGAGTTTCCTGGAAACACGACACCAATATGACGGGCGTGCATATGAGGAAAAATTCACCGGGCCACGTCGCTTCTCGAAGAATCGGGACGTAACGTGGACGTCGAGATCATCGCAGCGGTACTCGCTCTACGAGAGGACGATGGGCCGGCTCGAGTGGTTTCGGATGATAGGCGAATCGGGACCAGAGTCGGTGCCTTCGGTGCGACAGAGACGGGAACGATCGGTGTGGTCGTTCGAACCGTCGAGGAGGGAGTGCCCGAATCGGCGAGATTCGGACCCTGAATCGGACGTGTTCGCGTTCGCTGCGCGCGTCTGGTAGGGCTTCAATTCAATTCTGTCGGGTTCGCCCCGCACTTCGTTCGTCGGTCGAATGCTCCGTCAGGGATTCGAACTTCACTCACAGCAACGCTGTTCGTGCGTTCAAATTCCTTCCGTGTGCGCTTCGCTCGGGCCAAAACCGCGGCCCTCGCTGCAGTGCTCCGTCAGGGATTCGAACCCTGGTCATTGCCTCGAGAGGGCAATATGATTGGCCGGACTACACTAACGGAGCGTAGTGTGCGTCTGCAGTCGTTCGTAACCGTGGTTGCGGTATAACGGTTTTGTTTCGATCGGGCCGTGCGACCGCCTGACGGAGCGCCGATCAGAGCGTCTCGATCGGGGCGTCTGGAGCGGTCCGCTTCACGCTCTCGATGCCCTGCCGTGCCTTCTGCCGACTCGCGTAGCCCTCCCCGGAGTCGGCGATTACGTTGCCGTTGTCGTGGCGCAGCCGCCAGCGCCACTCGCCCGCCTCGTCCTCGTAGAGTTCGAACCTCGATCCCATGGTGTCAGGGTGCCAGCCGGTTCTTCCGGTTCTTCATGTGTTCCCGGTAGTACTCGAAGGTGATGGGTGCCCACTCGGCTGCCAGGTCCAGAATCTCCTCGGTCATCTCGCGTACCTCCCACTGTGCGTCTGCGGCGGCGCGCATGTCGGCGACGTGCATCAGCATCCGCGCGTTGAGTGAGAGGACCATGTTTACCTCCGTCCCGAGCGGGAGGACGAAGCGCGCGTCCTCGGGGGGCATTCCGAGGTCGAGCAGGTCCTGGTAGGATTCCACGGCTCGCTCGACCGCCTCGGAGAACACCTCTTCGCGACGAGCGACCGTCTCCTCGTCGACGGAGCCGGACTCGTTCTTTCGGCCGACCCAGTCGGGATCCGTGACAGACGGCGGCTTGACGACGAGTTCGCCCGCCGCGACGTCTGCCGGGTCGACGTCCTCGAAGGAGACGTACCGCATCGACCTCACGTCGAAGCTGGCGTGCCGATGGCGGGTTATCTGGGCCATACACGTGCGCGAGCACCCCTCGACCGCGAAGGTGGCCTGCGCGTGCTCGAAGGGCCCGAAGTGACCGTGGCGGAGCAGGTGGCCGATGAGCGTCTCCTTCTTCTCCTCGATTGTCTCGCCCTCGACGGAGGCCATCGTCTCCTCGAAGGACAGGTCCGCGTTGAACGCTTCCATGTAGTCGTTTCGGGCGGCCCGGCAGATGAGCTCCTCCGGGTCGTTCGTCGCCTCCAGTAGTCGTACCTCCATGACGGTCTCTGCCGGGTAGTGGGACGGTGGGGACTAAACCGTTGTTCAACGGGTGGCCGCCGCCGTGGGGGACCGGCGATGCGATCAAACGCCCCGGTTCGGGAGGGCGAGGAAGTTGTCGAAGACCCTCGCGGCGTCCCTCGCCTCTTCGTAGCGGTCACGCGTGAGGTCATCCCGGAGGGCGGCCTCCCGTTCCGGTTGTAGGTCCTTCCCGTCGATGATCCAGCGGGCGGTCTCGAGGTCGTACTCGGGGTGAAACTGGACGCCGTACGCGCTTCCGATCCGGAACGACTGGACGGTGCAGTCGTTCTCGGCGACGAGGGTCGCCTCCTCGGGGAGGGCAGTCACCTCGTCGGAGTGGGTCTCGAACGCGGTGAACTCCCGCGGTATATCCCGGAACAGGGGAGCCCGTTCCAGCACCTCTATCGATCGGTAGCCGATCTCGTACCGCCCGATGTACTCGACCGTGCCTCCGAAGGCCGACGCGATCAGTTGGTGGCCCCAGCAGACCCCGAGGAGGGGCACCGAGGCGTCGACGGCGCGTCTGACCCACGATTCGACGTCGCGGATCCACTCGTGGTCGTCGTACACGGAGGTCTGGGAGCCGCTGATGACCGCCCCGTCGTACGGCCAGGAGCCGTCGCTCGCTGGTTCGGGCGGCATCTCTCCATCGCTCACCTTGAACGCGTCCACCGACGCGTCTATTTCCCGACGGAAGTTCCGCTCCGCGGGCGTCTCCCCCACGGACGCGTCCAGCAGTGCGACGCGGTCCATGCCCATACGGACCCTACGGGACGAACGGTTATGAGGCTATTGTGAAATCGTGTCCGTACAGCCCACGAATGCTCCCCCCGCGGAAGAACCGGTGGCCACGGTGCCAAGAGCAACCCTCATTTCCCGTGGGTCCCTCGTGGGGGACGATGACCGAGAACCTCGCCGAGGGGGTCCAGTCGTTCACGAGTAACGTGTTCCTCGTAGACGGTGACCGGACCGTCCTGGTGGATCCGGGCTCGAATTTCGACGTCGTCGCCGCACTCGAGGAGCGCGACGTGGCCCTGGACGCGGTCGTCCTCACGCACACCCATCCGGACCACGTCGGAAACGTGGACGCCGTCAAGAGCGCCCTCGACGTGGACGCGTGGGGATACGATCCCGATCACCAGGCCGTCGATGCTGAACTGACCGACGGCGACCGTATCCGGATTGGAAATGCGGACTACCGGGTTCTCCACACCCCCGGGCACAAGAACGATCACGTCTGCCTGTACTCGGCGGAGGCGTCGACGCTCTTCTCCGGCGATCTCGTCTTCGCTGGCGGTGGATTCGGCCGGACCGATCTCGAAGAGGGCGACCGCGAACGGCTGGTGCGAAGCATCGAGTACGTCCTCGAGACCGTCACGGACGACTTTGCGGTGATGCACGCCGGTCACGGGCCGAGCGTTGACCAGAACCCCTTCGCAGACGTCCAGACCGCACTCCGGATGGCCCGGGCCCAGTGATCACTCCGATCGCAGGCCGTAGTACCCGGGTTCGTCGTCCGAGCGAGGTTCGGCGACGACCAGATCGTCGGCGTTCACCATGATCCAGGGGATGGCCCAGTCGAGGAGGACGTCCTCGGTGCGCTCGTCGAGTTCCGCGTCCGGTTCGAGCTCCTGGAGGAGTCGAGCGATCTCGTAGACGGTGTACATCTGGTCCGACTCGAGCAGTTCCGCGGGCGTGTAGAAGTCGGCCGGATAGAGCCGGTCGAAGTCGGATTTCGGTTCGGGCATACCACTACCGGCAGCGTACCGGGACTAAAGGCTCACGGTCGGGTTTGCACGAAAAATGTGGTGGATCGTCGCTACTCGAACGTCGCGACGACGTCCTGGTAGTTCTCGGCGACGTCGTCCCAGTCGACTACCTCGAAGAAGGCGTCGACGAAGCTGCCGCGGTCCGGACCGTAGTCGTAGTAGTACGAGTGTTCCCAGACGTCGAGGGCGAGAATCGGATGACTGCCCCAGAGAGCGCCCTGGTCGTGCTTGTCGACGACGAGGTTGCGCAACCGTTCTGCGTGAGTGTCGTAGACCAGGAGCGCCCAACCGCCCGCGGCGGACGCGGCGGCCTCGAACTCCTGCTTCCAGGCGTCGTAGGAACCGAAGTCCTCCTCGATTCGGTCGCGGAGGTCGCCCTCCGGTTCGCCGCCCCCGTTGGGGGACATGTTGTTCCAGAACAGGGTGTGGAGGATGTGCCCCGACCCGTTGTGGGTGACGTTCCGGATGGCCGCGGCGGAGCCGTCGGTGGTGCCCTCGGCCCGGTTGTCGGCCAGCGTCTCCTCGGCGCTATTCCAGCCGTTGACGTAGCCCTGGTGGTGGGTGTCGTGGTGCCACGTGAGTACCTGCTCCGAGATGTGGGGTTCGAGCGCGTCGTAGTCGTACGGTAGTGGTGGAAGTTCGTAGTCGCTCATAGTGGGACCTCCATCCGCTCATTCTCCCGGATTGCTGATAAAGGTTGAGGAACCGGTGGGTCACACGATACCCGCCCACTGCGGCCGGCTCTCCCGCGGTCGATAGCGGCAGCATTCGCGTCGTATCGGTTCTGTTAATCGTCACCACGCGCCCGCTCGAAAGCCTCGATCGCGGCCGTCCGTCGGTCGCCGTGGTCCACGATCGGGGCCGGGTACTCCGGTGCCACCTCGCGGCGTTCCTCGGGGGACAGGTCGGGCCACGAGTGGATTGTCTCCGCCTCGACCGTCGCCAACTCGTCGACGTACTCCCTGACGTACTCCCCGTCGGGGTCGTACCGCTCGCCCTGCGTCGTGGGGTTGAAGATCCGGAAGTACGGCTGCGCGTCCGTGCCGGTCGAGGCCGCCCACTGCCAGCCGCCCACGTCGTTGGCGGTGTCGTGATCGACGAGACGCTCTCGGAACCACTCGTATCCCTCCCGCCAGTCGATCAGGAGATCCTTGGTCAGAAACGACGCGACGATCATTCGCACGCGATTGTGCACGTATCCCTCCCGTCGCAGCTGTCGCATCCCGGCGTCGACGATCGGATACCCGGTCTCGCCGCGTTTCCAGGTCTCGAGCCCGGACGGGTCGTCTCGCCACTCGATGTCGTTCGGATACGACGTGACGTTCTCCGTGACGATCGACGGGTTGAAGGCGAGCACCTGGGCGTAGAACTCCCGCCAGGCCAACTGTCGCTTGAACGCCTCCACGCTCTCCGCCCCCGCGTCGGATGGCGCGGTCCGTTCCGCATCGCGAACCCGTTCGAAGACCTCTCGAACGCCGAGAAGTCCGAATTTCACGTCCTGGGACAACCGGGACGTACCCGCAGCAGCGGGCAGGTCCCGCCGATCGGCGTACTCGTAGATCGGACCGTCGAGAAACGTCTCGAGACGGTTCACCGCTGCCGATCGCGTTCCCGACGGGATGGCCGCCTCCGGCACTGCAAATCCGAGGTCCTCGAGCGTCGGCATCGGGGTGTCGCTCGATACCGGCACGAGCGAGGACGAAGCGGGCGGATCGACGACGGGATCCACCGTCCTGTCACGCCACTTCGTCCAGTAATACGTGAAAACGGAGTACGGTTCGCCTTCGTTCGTGCGGATCGAACCGGGTTCGTGCAACACCTGGTCCTGGACCCAGGTCGTGTCGAATCCCCCGGCCAACAGCGCGTCTTCGACCGCCATATCGCGCTCACGTGCGAGCCCGGAATAGTCCTCGTTCCACACGACGCCGTCCACGTCGAACTCACTGGCGAGTGCGGGAATGACCTCGGCTGGATCGTCGCGAACGACGAGGAGGTCCGCGTCCCGTTCGCGATACCACGACCGGAGGTCGGCGAGAGCCTCGAGCAAGAACGCCACCCTCGGGGCCCCGGCGTACGACAGTACCTCCTCGTCGAAACAGAACACGGGGATGGCGGTCCCCTCGAGGGTGGCCCTGGCGAGGCCTCTGTTGTCGACGGCACGTAGGTCGCGGCGATGCCAGTACAGCGACCGGTTCCCGTCCCGGTTCATACTGGCGGTTCGGTCCGGGGGCTGGAAAACGTAGGGGTCACTCCGTCGTATCGTCAGCGGGGAAGACCCGGAACGATCCTCGCCCCGTCGCCACGATGGCATCCTCACCGTCCGGGGTCGTGCTCTCGACGTCGACCGTGGCAACGCCGACCGTGCCACCGACCCGGACCACGTCGGCTGTCGCGACCAGGTCACCCCGCGCAGGTCGGAGGTACGAGACGTTGAGGTCGATGGTCGCGACGCCGGCGTTGATCGGATCGTCGAGGGTCGAGTGGACGCTCAGTCCCCCGGCCGTGTCGATGAGGGTCGCTGCGATCCCGCCGTGGACGTTCCCGTTGCCCTGGCCCTGGTTTGCCAGCTTCTCGTCGTAGGGAACGCGCAACACGATGTGGCCCGGTTCGAGCGATTCGACGCGCAGATCGAGAAACGAGAGAAACCCGTGCTCGTCGAGAAAGGACTGGAGGAACGCGCGGGCCTCCTCTGAGTCGAAGACGTCCTTCATTCACGTCGAGGGTGGAGGCCCCCGATGATAAGGGCTCCGCACCCGCTCTCGGGAGGTCGACAGGTGAGTGAGCCGATCGGAGGCGGCGTCGACCCGGGAAGGTTTAAAAGCGCCCTCTCCATAGATCCGGTAGTGACAGAGACCACCCCTACCCCGGTCGACGGCGTCTTGCTGATCACCGTCGACTCCCTTCGTGCGGACGCGATCGGGGATTCAGGGGCGATCGCCCCCACCGTGGAGTCGCTCGCCGAAACCGGAACGCGGTTCGAGAACGCGTTCGCGACCGGCAACTGGACGCCCTTTTCCTTTCCCAGCATCCTTGGGTCGAGACCGGTCTTCACCGACGGGCCGAGCATCGGCGTCGGGACCGGGACGACGCTGGCAGAACGGGCCGCGGAGTACGGAGTCGAGACGGCGGGCTTCAACGCCGCGAACGGGTTCTTGACGAGTCACTGGGGGTACGATCGGGGGTTCGACGAGTTCGAGACGTTCACCGAGTCCGACGGATCGCTGTACGGACGCTATCTGGCCGCCCATCCCACGGTACAGGGCTGGCTTCAGTTGGCGACCTCGCCGATCAGACGGCTCGCGGGACGGGTTCGCGGGGACGATCGGCCCCAGTTTCTCGACGTCTCACGCCTCATCGACGTCGAAGAACGAGCCCTGGAATTCATCGACTCGGTCGAGGGCCCATTCTTCCTCTGGGTGCACTACATGGACACCCACACCCCGTACGTGCCGGCACCGCGCCACCTCCGGGAGGTGACCAACGATCCGACGAGCACCCTCACGATGATCCGTAGCCACGTCCGGGCCGGCCTCGGCCTGGGGGTCACCGATTCGGCGCTCGCCGACCTGCGGGACCTCTACGACGCGACCGTCCACCAGGTCGACGCCAGCGTGGGTCGGCTCCTCGACCGCCTCGATTCCGCGGGACTGAGAGACGACACGGCGATCGTCTTCGCCGGCGACCACGGCGAGGAGTTCATGGACCACGGTCACCTCGCGCACTACCCCAAGCTCTACGACGAGTTGATCCACGTCCCGCTGATCGTCGACCATCCGGCAGGGGACCCGGGAACCGTCCCGGCGGCGACCTCCCTCGAAGCGATTCCACCGACGATCCTCGAGACGCTCGGGGTTCCCGACCTGGAGGGATTCGAGGGGCGTTCCCTCCTCCCGGCGATCACGGGCGGGGCCGAACCGGAGGGCGACCCCGCGGTTTCTGTGGCGGTACGGGGCGAGAAGATCACCCAGCAACCGATTCCGAAGCACCTGGACGAGGGCGAACTGCTCGTCAGTGCCCGCTCAGATCGATGGACCTACGTCCACCGGACGGGCGGCGCCGGACACGAACTCTACGATCGCGACCGCGATCCGGCCGAGCAGACGAACCGGTGGCCGGACGCGGCGTCGAAACCGGGCGTCGAGGAACTCAGGTCGGCGGCGATCGACCGGGTCGAACGTATCGAGGCGACACGGTCCGGCGAGGAAGACGCGGTCGAAGCGGCCCCGGACGAGGTCGAACGCCAACTCGAGGCACTGGGCTACCAGTGAGACCGGAGCCGTCAAATATCCGGCCCTCCACCCGACACTCGTGCAAACGGACGCGGCCATCGTCGACCTCGACGGTACGGTCTATCGCGGCGAGGACCTCCTTCCGGGGGCACTGGCAGGCATTCGAACGCTCCGGTCCGCGGGCGTCGAAGTACTTTTCTTCTCGAACAACCCGACCCGGACCCCGGCGGCCTACGTCGAACGACTGGCCGAGATGGGGATCGAGACCGACGCCGAGCACGTCCTCACGTCGGGATCGGTGACGGCCGCGTATCTGACCGAGCATCACCCGGCAGACGACGTCTACGTCGTCGGGGAGTCGGGGTTGCGCCGACAACTCGATCGGTCCCCGGTCGAGGAGCCATCGGCCGCCGACGTCGTCGTCGGGTCCATCGACCGGGAGTTGACGTACGACACGTTGACCGGGGGGCTCCGGGCGCTCCAGTCGGCCGTCGCCTTTTATGGGACGGACCCGGACCGATCGATACCCACCGCCAACGACGATCTGGTTCCCGGATCCGGTGCGATCGTGGCAGCGCTGGCGACCGCCGCCGACCGGGATCCGACGATCCTGGGGAAACCGTCTGAAACGGCCGCAAATGCCGCTCTCGAACGACTCGGGGTCCCCGCGAACAGGTGTCTCGTGATCGGCGACAGGATCGACACGGACGTCGCGATGGCGGGTGAAGCGGGAATGCGCTCGGCACTCGTGCTGACCGGCGCCCACGGCGAGGAAGACCTGAAGCGGTTCGAGGAGATGCCGGATTACGTCCTCGAATCGCTCGGGGCCGTGGAAAACGTACTCGAGTAGCGGTTAGCGATCCCGGAGGGTGAACCACCAGTCCCGCGAGTCGTACCCTTTCTCGGAGGCCTCCGCGACGCGCGCTTTCGCGTCCTCCTCGGTCGCCGGCGGCGGCAGGAGGACTTTGTCGCCGAAGTCGTCGTTCTCCGGCCAGTTTGCGGGTGTGGCGACGCCCTCATCCTCGGCGACCTGGAGGGCCTCGAGCGAGCGAAGGATCTCGTCCATGTTGCGGCCGACCTCCTTGGGGTAGTAGAGGATCTGTCGGATGATCCCCTCGGGGTTGACGAGGAAGACGGCGCGAACGGTACTGGTTCCCGAGTTCGGATGGATCATGCCGAGACGGTTGCCGACCCGACCCGATTCGTCGGCGATGATCGGGAAGCCGATGTCGACGCCGAGTTCGTCCTCGATCCAGTCCGTCCACTTGATGTGCGAGTGGACGCGGTCGACCGAGAGACCGATGAGGTTGGCGTTCAGGTCTTCGAAGCGGTCTCGGTTCTGCTCGAAGGAGACGAACTCGGTCGTACAGACCGGCGTGAAGTCGCCTGGGTGGCTGAACAGGACGAACCACTCGCCCTCGTATTCGTCCGGGAGCGAGAGCGTCCCGTGCGTCGTCTCGACCTCCAGGTCGGGGAATCGGTCCCCGATGAGGGGCATGGATTGCGCGTCCGCTGGGGCTTCTTGCGTCATTGCAGTTCATTTTTCGGGGGCGCTGATAATATACTTTGCTGAACGGTTGCGGTTTTCCGCCACAGGGAAAATATATCTTCTCGAGCATAATCGATAGCAAGCGATAGATTGTCCCGTCACCAATCGATACAAATCGGGAATATTTTGTGGGGGATATTGTAATACCGTATCATTACTAATTGGCGAAATATCGTCTCAGAAATGTACTAGTTATGTGGTAACGACCGACGTCGGATGGGTCCGTGGCCGATTCGGTCTCGAGAGCCCGAAACGCCCGCGAGACAGTGGAGTCGTCACGGGCTCGGTGACATTCGAACCGCGGGTCCGGTACGGGCACTCGAACCGTCACAACACTGCCGGGAGTTCGAAACGCGCCGCCCGAATGCAGTCGGTGCTACCGCGACGTCCGATCGCCTGCCCACGTGTGAACGTATCACAATCCCGAGAAACCTTTATTGTGTGGGGGCCGGATGGATAACTCACAGCGTACGAGGACTGTCCCATGATGGCCGCTCCGATCACCCGGAACCCGACCCCGCTGCCGCCGACTGCAGGGTACGGGTTCGAATGCGATGGGTGGATCGGGGCCGCCGTCGTGGCCACGTCCTCGGTGCAGTCCGCGTCCACCCTCGAGCAGTAAACCGCCGACGTGATGGCGGGGGACGTCCTCCCCGGGTGGACGGGGCTGCTGTTCTCTCGTCGTCACGCGGCGTCCTCGGGGGTGTGCATCGTCGCTCCCGCGGCCGATGGGCCGACCAGGAACGTTCGCCGTGGCGCGTTCGAATCGCGCCGGGAGCCTATGTACGCACCACCATCGACCCCCGTCAGACTCGAAGCGAGGGTCCGAGTACGGGTCCCCAGGAACGACGACGGCACGCTCGAAGACGGACTCCGGACCGTGTTGGCGCGCGTCGACGACGTGGAGCACGTCGACGACGTGGAGATGCTGGACCTGACCCCACGACTCAACGACATGGTGGTCGAGGCCCGGGTCGCTGTCCGTCTCGCGGCCGCCGAAGAGCCACCTGCAGATCGACTGGCGGGCGGGTTCGGCGTCGACGGGGTGACCGTCGAGCACGTGTCCCCAGTGGACGCTCCGGGTGGCTCCCCTCGGTTGGAGTACGGGTAGCGGGTACCGGAGCGTCGTTCGAGCGGTGGGAACCGGAACACCCGAGACCCGGGCGGGCGAAGAGAAGTCGTGATCGAACTCGAACCGATCGGCCGCGTCCACACGCCCATCGAGACGACCGACGACGCTCCCCGCCAGGGGCTCCTCGAGGACATCGAGGGAACGATCGAACTGGAACCCCAATACGCCGAGGGTCTGGACGGCTACGAACCCGGCGACGAGGTCGTGGTGATCTGGTTCGCAAACGAGGCCGACCGAAGCCTGCTCCGGGTGGACAAGCGCGACGACCGGGGCGTGTTCACGAGTCGTTCGCCGGCACGGCCAAACCCGATCTGTCTCACGACGGTCGAGATCGTCTCCATCGACGGGCCGAACCTCGAGGTTCGAGGCGTAGACATGCTCGACGGCAGCCCCGTCCTCGACCTCAAGGTCCCCCTCTCCTGATCAGGCCGGGGGCCTGGCCGACAAAGCGACGAAGGAACCGTCACCGTATCCCGACTCGACGCGATCCACCGTGGTCATCTCGTCGGGTGACTGGAACACGGTCTGAACGACGTCGACGTCCCGGTACCCGATCGCCTCCATCTCCGCCAGCAGTTCGTCCGTCGAGACGAACGTCGCGTCGCGGTAGAACGGGTTCTCGTCCTGCATCTCCTGGTAGATCCGTCCGACGGGACTCTCCCGGTCGATGTAGCCCATCACGAGCCGCCCGTCCGACGCGAGTACCCGGGCCGCCTCCGTCAGCGTCGCGGTCACGTCGTCGACGAAACAGATGGTCGTCACGAGCACGGCGACGTCGAACCGGTCGTCCGCGATCGGCAACCGTTCGGCCACGCCGAGTACCACCTCGATTCCTCGATCGCGTGCCCGCGCGATCATCTCCCGCGAGGGATCGATGCCGACATCGACGTCCAGGGGGTCGGCGAACTGACCGCTCCCGACCCCGATCTCGAGACCGAACGCGTCGGCGTCGACGAACTGTTGTAGCGCCCGTAACTCGGATCGGTAGACCGGTTCGTGCCGTTCGAACCAGTCGTCGTACCGCTCCGTGTATCGGTCGAACGGTTCCGTCAGTGCCATATTGGTCCCGTCGGGGCCGACCACCTTTACGGTGTGCCCCGTCGGCCGACTCCGTATTGTGCGCCATTGGCAATACTTTTGACGACGTCTGCGGTAGTGTCGTACATGACCGGGACCTTCGTAGTCGTCGGCGGCGACGCCGCGGGAATGAGCGCCGCCAGCAAGGCCAAACGCGAGAATCCGGAGATGGACGTCGTCGTCTTCGAGAAGGGGGAGTGGGTGTCCTACGGTGCGTGTGGCCTTCCGTACTACGTCAAGGGGGAAATAGAGGAACTCGAGGAAATCGTGGCAGTGCCGCCCGAGCGGTTCCGCGAGGAGCGTGACATCGACCTCAGAACGAACCACGAGGTGACGAGCATCGACGCCGAGGAGAAGGTCGTCACCGTCGATACTCCAGACGGGTCGATCGAGCAGGCCTACGACTCCCTGTTGATCGGGACTGGCGCGAGCGCGATCGTCCCTCCATTCGATGGCGTCGAACTGGAGGACGTCTACACGATCCACGATCCGCCGTCTGGACGAGCGATCAGGGAGGCCGTCGAGCGCGAAGAGGAGCGCCCGGAGACCGTCGGCATCGTCGGCGGAGGCTACATCGGCATCGAGATGGCAGAGGCGTTCCGCGGACAGGGTCTCGACGTTCACGTCTTCGAGATGCTCCCGCACGTCCTCGCGCCGTTCGGTGAGATGGTGGCCGAGGCAGTCGAGGACGAACTCAGGGACAACGACGTCGCGGTACACCTCGACACCGAGGTGCAGGGCTTCGAGGGAGAGGAGTCGGTCGAGGCAGTCCGGACGGAGGACGAGACCGTCCCCGTCGATATTGTCGTGATCGGCGTGGGCGTCCAGGCCAATGCCGCCCTGGCCGAGGAGGCCGGTATCGAGGTGGGCGACACCGGCGCCATCGCGGTCGACGAATACGGGGAGACGTCCGCGGACGACGTCTACGCCGCGGGCGACTGCGCGGAGGCCGAGCACGTGGTGACCGGCGAGGCGGACCACGTGCCCCTCGCGTTGACAGCGAACCGGGCCGGTCGCGCCGTCGGACAGACGGTCGCCGGCGATCCGACACCCACCGGGCCGATCGCTGGGACCGCCGTCGTCAAGGCCTTCGACCTCGAGGCGGGTCGAACGGGCATCACGGACGAGGAGCGGGCACGGGATGCGGGTTTCGACCCGGTCAGCGTCGAAATTTCCTCGCGGTCGCGGGCCGGCTACTACCCCGGTGGCAGCGAGATTCAGATCCGACTCACGGCCGACGCCGACACCGGACGGGTTCTCGGTGCCAGCATGGTCGGCGAGGAGGGCGTGACGAAGCGGGTCGATACCGTCACGACCGCCCTGTACGCCGAGATGGACGCGGGGCAGGTGGAGTACCTCGACCTCTCGTACGCGCCCCCGTTCGGGCCCACCTGGGACCCGGTCCTCACCGCCGCGAAGGTCCTCAACAGCAAACTCGAGGGCTGACTCGGACGGCCGTTGCCGTGTGTAGTATTGGAAAAAGCACGCAAGACTTTTTGCGCACCACGTCGAAGGTTCTACCGCAATGGTTTCCGCCCTGAATCGTGACCTCGAACGGGACCTCGAGTGCGAGGGGCTTCTCGAGTGCCTGTACGAGTTGAACGAACTGGACCGCGAGGTCTTTCGCATTCTCTCCGCCGCAGACGAGCGCCTGACCATCGACGAACTCGCCACGCGGGTCGACCGGGAGCGCTCGACGGCCTACCGGTCCGTCCAGCGGTTGCTCCAGGCCGGTCTCGTCCAGAAACAGCAGATCAACTACGATCAGGGCGGTTACTACCACGTCTACACCAACGCCGACCCCGGAAGCGTGGCCGACACGATGCAGCGCCAGTTGAACGACTGGTACGCGCAGATTGGCTACCTCATCGGTCGGTTCCGTGATAAGTACGGCGAGGGATCGACCGACGTCGATTCACCGCCGCCGATCACGTGATCACGTCGATTCGGCCCCTCCCAACTGGGTTTTCGTCGGAGAGGTAGCGTCGACAGGGGGTTCGTCCGGTCAGTCGGCAGTGGCCGCAACCGTCTCACCGTCTGCGGCTTCCACTGCGTCGAGCCACTCCTCGGCGTCCAGTGCAGCCATGCTCCCGGTACCGGCGGCGGTGATCGCCTGCTGGTAGTCCGGGTCCATGACGTCGCCGGCGGCGAAGACGCCCTCGACGTTGGTCTCCGTGGTCATGCCGGCCTGGGTCTCCAGGTAGCCGTCCTCGTCCAGTTCGATCGGCGTGTCCTCGAGGAAGGACGTATTCGGCGTGTGGCCGATGGCGTAGAAGACTCCCTGGGTATCGAAGTCGATGGTCTCGACGTCCTCGCCCGCCTCGCGTTTCTCCTTCGGGTGACCGTCGGGGTGGCGGATCAACGTCGCCCCGGTGATGCCGTCCTCGCGGCTGCCGTGAATCTCGGTCAACTCCGTGTTCCAGAGGAACTCGACGTCCTCGTTTTCCTCGGCGCGCCGAGCCATGATCTCAGAGGCGCGCAGTTCGTCGCGCCGGTGGACGACGTAGACGGTCTCCGCGAACTTGGTCAGGAAGAGGGCCTCCTCCATAGCGGAGTCCCCGCCGCCGACGACGAGCACGTCGTCGCCGCGGTGGAAGGCACCGTCGCACGTCGCACAGGTCGAGAGGCCGTACCCCATCAGTTCGTCTTCGTTCTCGGCGCCGACCCACCGGGCACTCGCCCCCGTCGCCACGATCAACGCCCGGGTCTGGACCTCGTCGCCGTTCCCGAGTTCGAGGGTGAAGGGGCGTTCGGAGAGGTCGGCGCTCTCGATGGAGCGGTGCTCGTAGCGAGCACCGAAGGATTCGGCCTGTTTTCGGCCGTTCTGGACCAGTTCCGTGCCACCGATTCCGTCGGGAAACCCGAGGAAGTTCTCGACCTCGGTGGTCAGCGTGAGTTGGCCGCCGGGTTCCTCGCCCGTGTAGACGACCGGTTCGAAGTCCGCACGGGCGGCGTAAATCGCGGCCGAGTGCCCGGCGATGCCAGATCCGGCGATGACGACGTCGTGTATCTCCTCTGTCATGTGTTCGACTGGTGTCGTTCGATGAGGTCTCTCAGGGCGTGCTTTTCGCGCACGCCGACGATCTGTTCTGCGACGTCCCCCTGGGCGAACAGGACCATCGTCGGAACGCCCTGGACCCGGTACTGCTGGGCGAGCGCCTGCTGCTGGTCCACGTCGACCTTGGCCATCGCGGCGTCGGTCTCGGCGGCCAGGTCCTCGACGATGGGCTCGAGCATCTTGCAGGGCCCACACCAGTCCGCGTAGAAGTCCGTGAGGACGACGTCGTAGGTGGACGTGACCTCCTCGAAGTGATCGGGGCCGTCGATGTAGATGGGTTCCGACGGGGCCGTCTCGTTCCCGGTGGACGTCTCCCCGTCCAGTTCCTGCTGGAGTTCCTGGCGCTTCCGTCGCCGGATCGCCTCCAGCGTCTCGTCCGCTTCACTCATTGCATCCATCAGTATTCCGTCACTGCACTTAATGGTTTTGCTGTTATAGCACAATACCAACGAGTGTCGTGTGCGAGCCAGTTGCACATTTGCCGGCAAAACGGGCCGCCACTGTCGATTCGGTATGCGTCTGGCAGTTCGACCACCCTCACGAGAACTGGGCAACGCGTACAATATTACTATGACTGGAGACCGGCCAGGACCGCCTCGACGTCCTCGGGTGTGTTGATGGCGTGGAGGGAAACGCGGACCGTCTCGTCTCGGGGAAGCGCGCGGATCTGAACTCCGGACTCCGCCAGGGTGTCCACGGTCGCGGCCGGATCCTCGGCGCGGACCGAGACGAGTCCCGAGTGGAACGCCCGGGGACTCAGCAACCGATCGTCGTCGATTCCGTCCTTGAAACGCGCGGTCAGCGCGCGAATGCGCGATGTGACCGCGTCCATCCCCACGGATCGAACCGTCTCGATCGCCGCGACGAGGCCGGCGTAGGGCGCCGGACTGGTGGTCCCGATTTCGAACCTGCGGGACCCCTTCGCGTAGTCGATGTCGGCATCGTTCGGGTCCTCGACGCTCCGGTAACCGACGGCCGCCGGGTGGAACCGATCGATCAGGGTCGGGCGGACGTACAGGAAGCCGGCGCCCCAGGGCCCGAGTAGCCACTTGTGGCCGGCCCCCGCGACGACGTCGGCACCCCACGCCTCGACGTCGATGGGTAACTGTCCGGGGACCTGAACGGCGTCGACGAGCGTCAACGTATCTGCCTCTCGGGCCACGTCGACCATCTCCTCCACGGAGTGTCGCCTCCCGTACAGCCAGTCCACCGCGCTGAAACAGGCCAGGCGGGCGTCCGCGACGGCGGTCGCGAACTCGTCGAGGTCGACGACGCCGTCGTCCGTCTCCAGTACCGTCACCTCGATGCCGACGTCGCGCTCGAGTCGGCGCCACGGCAGGCGACCGGCGGAGTGCTCCAGGTCGGTCACGACCACCTCGTCGCCGGGCGACCAGTCGATCGCCGTGGCCACGCGATTGATCGCGTCGGTCGTGCTCTGTGTCAACGCGACCGCGTCTGGATCGGTTCCGAGCAACGAGGCAACTGACTCGCGAGCGTCGTCGACGACGGAGAAGGCGTACGGGTACATGCCCTCGCTGCCCGCCGACTCGTACTCGTGATACTCGAGGGTCCCCTCCATTGCCTCGACGACGCGTCGGGGACTCGGCCCGCTCGCCCCCCAGTTACAGTACACGTCGTCGTCCAGTGCCGGAACGTCGGCCCGGAGGTCCGCCAGGTCCATGCCACTACCGTATCGGCGCCACCTCCAAAGCGTCTTCTGCTCAGTCCACCCGCGCCGACTCGATCGCAGACGAGACCGTCGCCCAGTCGTACGCCGGAAGGAGCGTTCCCTCGACGAATATGGCTGGCGTTCCCCTGACCCCCATTTCCACGCCTCTCTTGCGGTCAGCGGCGAGAACGGGTTTGTACGTGAGGTTTCTCGCGGCGTCCTGTATCGTCTGGGGGTCCGCCCCGACCTCGCCGGCGAGGTGGCCCAGGAGGTTCATCGTGTACTCGCCGAAGTTCTCGTAGAGTCCCCGTGAGAACTCGAAGAACGCCTCCGTCCCGACGGTGTCCTGCACGGCGCGCGCGGCGCTCGCGGCCTGGTAGGACCAGGTCTCGTCGACCGGAATGGGAAAATCGTGGTGTTCGTAGCGGACGATGCCGCTCTCGACGTACGTGGATCGGATCTTCGGCAGCGTCTGGAGGACGTAATTCCGGCAGTGGTGACACGCGTAGTCTTCGAACGCCTTGACGGTCACCGGTGCATCTTCCGCACCGAGCGTCGGCGTGGGGAGCGACTCGACCGTCTGCCCGGCGAGTGATCCGCCCGAATTCAGGCAGCCAGCGAGTCCCGCGACGGAGGCCGAAACGCCGACCCGAAGGAAGTCGCGTCTGGGTAGGGGCATATCTACCCCTGGTGCCTTAGAGCGACAAAGTGGTATCGCCTACGCGACGACCACCGGAACACCACCGGATCCGTCGGGCCTCCGACGTCGCCACACGTGGCGTCCTGGACACGTCGACCGCTTCGTGCACCCTCTCGGTCGGTCGTACCTGCCGTGGTGACCGGCTTTAAGGGCCGGGGCCGCGAACTCGCGATACCATGTACGACCGGGTCCTGGTCCCGACGGACGGGAGCGACGGCACCGAGGCCGTGCTCGAACACGCGACGGCGATCGCAGAACCACACGACGCAGCCATCACCGCACTGTACGTCGTCGACGCTCGCATGATTCGATCGGCGACGGACACCGACCCCGACGATGTCCGCGAGGAGCTGGAATCCGCGGGCACGGACGCCCTCGAGCGTGCGCGGTCTGTCGTCGAGGCGTCCGGCGTGACGGCCGACACGATTCTCAGGGAGGGCACGCCCGTGCGCGAGATTCTCACCGCCTCAGAGGAAATCGACGCAGATCTCGTGGTGATGGGCAGTCACGGCAAGACGCCCAGGGAGAAGGTTCAGGGCCTCGGGAGCGTCTCTGAGGGCGTCGTCACCAACGCCGACCGCCCGGTCCTCGTCGTTCGACTGCCGTGATCAGTCCGCGCTGATGACGTCGTCGATCCGGACGATCATCGTCGCCGCTTCGGTCGCGGCGGACAGGATCTCTCGCTTCACCGCCACGGGGTCGAGGATCCCGTGTTCGACCGGGTCGCCGACGTAGGCCTCGTCCTCTTCGGCGATGATGCCCGCGCGGCCGGACTCGTTGGCCGCCCGCACGTCGACGAGACCGTCGATCGGGTCCATCCCGGCGTTCTCCGCCAGGGTCCGGGGGATCGAGTCGAGAGCGTCGGCGAACGCCTCGACCGCCAACTGTTGACGGCCCTCGACGCCGGCACCGGCCTCGCGGAGGGCGTTGGCCAGTTGGACCTCTGCGGACGACGCCCCCGCGACGACGCCCCCCTTCTCGATGGCGGCGACCACGGCGTCGACGCCGTCCTGAACGGCCCGTTCGAGTTCGTCCATCACGTGTTCGGTACCGCCGCGAACGAAGATGGAGACGCTTTCGCCGGCTGCACCGCCCTCGACGAAGGTGACCTCGTCCTCGCCGTAGCGTTCGACGCGGACCGACTCCGCGTGTCCGAAATCGTCCGCATCGACGTCTTCGAGGGCCGCGAGTCGGTTCGCCCCGGTCGCATTGGCGAGCGAGAGGACTGTGTCGTCGTCCACGCTCTCGAAGGCCAGGATACCCGCGTTCGAGAGGTAAGCGGCAGTGGCGTCGGCGACGTCTCCGGTCACGAAGACCACGTCGACGCCCGCGTTCTCGAGCGTCTCGGCGTACTCTCTGAGTTCGCGCTGTTCGGACTCGACCGCTGCGTCGAGCTGGTCGGCGCTCTGAACGTTGTACTCGACGTCGATCTCCGTCTCCCGGGTCTCCAGGTCGGTGTCGACGAGTGCGATCGACGCGTCCGCGACCGTCCCGGGCATGTCGTCGCGGAGCGGCTCCTCGTCGATGACGACGCCGTCGACGAGTTCAGTCGCGTTCGAGGACTGGCCCGACCGCGTCACGATCTGAACGTCGGACTCGCTCACGGTGCCGTCGCGCTGGGCGCGGCGAACGGCCTGGACGATGTCCGCAGCGAGCGATGAGGCGGTCAGGCCCCCGGTGCCCTTGCCGGTCATGCTGGACTCCGCGACGTCCTCGAGAATCTCGTCGTCGAGGTCCTCGTCGATGACCAGGTCCTCGAGTTCCTCGAGCGCGATGTCGCGGGCGTTCGCGTAGCCCTCGGCGATGGTCGTCGGATGGATGTCCCGGTCGAGGAACTCCTCGGCCTCCGAGAGGAGTTGTCCCGCGAGGACGGCCGCCGTGGTGGTGCCGTCGCCGACTTCCTCCTCCTGGGACTCGGCGACCTCGACGAGCATCTGGGCCGCCGGGTGTTCGATGTCCATCTCGTCGAGGATCGTCGCCCCGTCGTTGGTGATGACGACGTCCCCCGCGTCGCTGACCAGCATCTTGTCCATTCCGCGCGGCCCGAGCGTCGTCCGGACCGATTCCGCGACTGCCTTCCCCGCGGAGATGTTCGACGAGCGGGCGTCCTTCCCCTGGGTCCGCTCGGAGTCCTCGCTGAGGATGAGCATCGGCTGTCCACCTCGCGGCATTCGTCCTGACTCCGACTCTGACATGTGTCGTTTCGTGGTTGATTTGCAGTCATACAAAAACGTTTTGCTCCTCGCCGACCCCGGAGGACCGGTCGGTGCTCCGCCCTGTGTGGGTTAGCGGTGGCGTCCGGCGAAGCGATACAGTCCCGTCGTTACGGCGAACGCGACGATCCACAGAGCCACGGTGAATCCTGGAACGGCGGTCGTGGCCGAATCGGTAACGACTACCTCGACGGATTCGTCTCCCACGCTCACGGTGTGTCGCCCTGGATCGTCGATGACCAGGCGTTTCGTGTCCGTTATGGTGTCACCGCTGGCGACGACCGGGGACCACGAGGCCACCTGCTTCCCGTCGATCACGACGGGTACCGCACCGGTGGCCGGTCGGTCGGTCGGGTTCTCGGCGGTGATCGTGAGCGCGAATTCGCTCCCGGCCTCGACCGATTCCGGGGCCTCGAGACCGGTAACGTGGGGCGTCGCCGGGTCCGCGACCGTCACGTCGAACGACAGGCCGTCGATCATCACCGTGACGGTCCCAGTCGATTCGAACTGGTGCCGCAACGTCACTCGCGTCGACTCCCCGCTCGCGAGCGATCCCGCCGCACTGTCCACCGGTTCCCCGTCGACGGTCAGCGTCACGTCGTATTCACCGGCGACGTCGCCCTCGTTGGTGACCGAGACGTTCACCGCCAGCGTCTCGCCGGGAACCAGAACCGGCGGCGTGGACGTCCTCGTTTCGCGAGACGGACCCGTCACCGTGAACGTGGGGTCGTTCCCGACGACCATCAGTGGGGGAAGCGTCTGGAAGGCCGCCGCGTGCTCGGTCCTGGACCAGGCCGACGGTGCCGCCTGGGTCGTGGCGTATCGGTCGAGGTACTGGACGGTCTCCGGTCCCGAGAGAGCCGCCACCGTCTCTCGCACGAAGTCGTACGTCACCGTTCCCTCCTTTCGGTTCATCGCCTCGACGAGGTCGGCCGCGGTGTGGCGACTCTCCGTCGCCAGCCGGATTCGCCGGTCGAGGTTTCCGAGGACGAGCGCCCCCTTGAGGTAGTTCGCGCCCCGGGCCCACGTCGACGGTTCGGTGAGGATCGACGAGGCGTACGGATCCCGTGCGCCCAACGCCAGGTGATCGTGGAACTCCTGGAAGTCGATGCGTCCCTGCTGGAACGTCAACAGGGCGGCGTAGTACTCCGCGGCGGCCTCGACCAGCCACCGGGCGCCGGTGCTCGGTTCGAATGCCGTCCTCGTGTGGACGTACTCGTGCAACCAGACGTTCTCTGGGCGGTCGAGTTCGCTGTCTGCAGTCACCCAGGCCTCTGAATTCGTCGCCAGCCCCTCGGCCGCCCAGTCCACGGACGTGGGCACGGCGAAGAACGTGATCGCCGGGTCCCGTTCCCCAACCCGTAACGACGCCGACGCGGCCGCGATCGAGTCGAGAACGGTGGACGGGGCTTCGGCCATCGTTGCACTGTCTGGAACGACGAGAGTCACGCGCTGGCCGCTGGCGGAGCGTGTGTACTCGGTGGACGGGCCGAGATACACCATCTGCTGGCCTGCGACCCCGTCGGTGGCGGTCGTCACCCGTCGTTCGAAGTCCGGGGACTTGCCCGTGTACGTCCACGACGTCGACATCGGCAGCGTCGAGACGAGCGCCCAGGGTCCCGCGTCGACGAACTCGTAGCCGGACGACGACGCCGCCGCACGGAGTCCCACGTCGGTTCGATTGGCCGACAGCGCGAGCGTCAGGCTCGGATCGTCGGGCCCCCCGTTCCAGGTGTACCCGTCGTCCGTCTCGGTGAACCCGTCTGTCGCGACGACGGCCGCCCGCCCGGGAACGCTCGTGGTCAGCGACAGGACGTTGGTCGGTACATCGAACGTCACGCGTACCGACACCGAACCCGGTTCGTCCGGCGTCAGGGAGAACGCCATCGTGCGGACGATCGTTCCGTCGCTGGTCTGGCCCGCGGCCATTCCGACCCCGACGGGCTGGAGGACCAACGCGATGACGACGATCAGGGCGGCGGCGCGACGCATACCCGTACGGCAGGTGCCGAACCTAAAGAGTCCTTCCGCCCCGGTCCGTCCGTCAGTGTTTAACCGGGTGGGCGGGTAGGTCTGCCCGAATCCATGGTCGAGAACGTGATCTGGCCGGCGTACTTCGACGCGGAGCGCACCCGCTCGGATGGGCGGCGCGTCCCGAAATCGCTCGCGGTCGACGCGCCCACGCCCGACGAGATCGCGAAGGCCGTCCAGCAGGTCGGCTACGACGCCGTCATCGAGCGGGACGCGTCCTACCCGCGGAGCCCCTGGAGCGAGCGCGGGCGCGTCCTCGTCAAGCACGCCGAGGACGCCGGGAAGAGCGACCTGCTCCAGGCCGTGGCCGCCTACGTCCAGGCGCTTCGCGAGTGATGCGCCGAGCCGGCACCGTCGTTCGGGTGGCCCAGGGGCTCGTGGTCTGTCGGGCGGACGACGATTCGCGTCCGGACATCGGTACGCGAGTCGTTGACGACTCGCTCCAGGACGTGGGAACGGTTGTCGACGTCTTCGGGCCGGTCGATCGCCCCTATCTCGCCGTCGATCCAGACGACGACGTCCACCCGCCCGCCGTCGTGGGTGACACCCTGTACGTCCGATGAGTCGCAACGGCCAAGGGGGAGTACCCGGTTCGGGCTGCCATGGACCAACGCGCGCGTGTAGCCCTCGCGGTCGCCGGAGCCGTCGGGTTCTTCCTGGCCGTCCAGTTCGGTGCCCTCGCTCTGGTCGGACCGTTCGACGCGGCCGGCTACCAGTCGGTCGAAAACCCACAGAATCCGGCCAACAGCGTCGTCTACGTGGGGGTCATCCTGGTCGCGACGGCACTCATGTTGGCGCTAATGCGATTCGGACGGACGAGCGTCCTCCGGCTGTTTCTCGTGGGGACGAGCGGCCTGATTGCGGGGTACGTCTTCTCCGTCACTATCCCGGTCCTCCGTGTCGCCGCGCTCGGCGGGGCGAACGTCTCGCCCTGGATCGCCGGCGGGGCGGTCGTGCTCGGGCTCCTCGTCTACCCGGAGTGGTGGGTGATCGACGCCGCCGGACTCGTGATGGGGATGGGTGCCGGAGCCCTGTTCGGCATCTCGTTCGGCATCCTCCCGGCGATCCTCCTCCTGACGGCTCTCGCGGTGTACGACGCCGTGTCCGTCTACGGCACCCGACACATGCTCACCCTGGCTTCGGGGGTGATGGAACTCCGCGTCCCCGTACTGATCGTCATCCCGACGACGACCTCGTACTCCTTCATCGAAGCCGCCGATTCGATGGCCGAATCCGTGGGTGCGGACGCGGCTTCTGGAGCCGACGGTGCCGGCGAGGACGAGGCGCCCGGTGCCCTGGAACGGGAGGCATTCTTCATCGGGCTCGGGGACGCGGTCATGCCGTCGATCATGGTCGCGAGCGCAGGGTTCTTCCTCGACACCCCGCCCGTACTCGGATTCGAGATCGCACCGCTCGCCGCCATCGCGGGGACGATCCTCGGCCTCCTCGCCCTCCTCTGGATGGTCGCGAAGGGCCGGGCGCACGCCGGGCTTCCCCTTCTCAACGGCGGGGCCATCGGTGGCTACCTGGTCGGTGCGCTCGCGTCCGGGATTCCGCTGATGGAGGCACTCGGCCTCTCGGCGGTGCTCTGAAGCGAATCCGATCAGCGACCCGTGAGCGCCTCGCTGGCCGGTGCGAACTCGATCGTTCGTCCGAGCCCCTCCGCGATGGCCTTCTCGTACAGGAGGTGTCCGGCGGCCGCGGTCTCGATGGCCGTTCCGCCGCTGTCGAAGACGGTGACCTGGTCCGGGTCCGTCCGCCCGGGGGCCTTCCCGGCGACGACCTCCCCGAGTTCCGCGTGGACGTGGTCGTCCGAGACCGCTCCCGTATCGCGGGCGTGAAGGAACGATCCCGCGTCCTGAAAGGCCCGTTCTCGCAGGTCGGGGACGTATACCGACCGGCGGATGGTCTCGACGTCGAGTTCCCGTTTCGCGGGGTCGTACTGGCCCATCGCGGTCACGTGTGCTCCGTCGTCGAGGTTCGACCCGTCGAAGACCGGTTCCTCGGCGTTCGTCGCCGTGATGACAACGTCCGCGCCGGCGACGGCAGACTCGCTGTCCGGGACGGCCTCGACGGTCGCGTCGAGTCGCTCGGCCATCTCGTCGGCGAACGCCTCGCGGCTGGACCGCGTCGGCGAGAACACCGCGACGTGGTCGATGTCGCGGACCGCCGCCGTCGCCCGTACCTGACCCCGGGCCTGTGCCCCACTGCCGACGATTCCCACGCGACTCGCGTCCTCGCGCGCCAGCGCGTCGACGCCCACGGCCCCGGTCGCCCCGGTCTTGAACGGGTTCATGCTCGCACCGTCGAGGATGGCCAGGAGTTCCCCGGTCGCCGCGTCGAACAGGGGGGTGACGAACCACGCGTCGCGTTCGCCGAAGCCGGCGGTGTACATGTAGCCGCCCATGACGCCGGTCTGCGGGAGCACGGCCACGTAGGTGTTCAACAGGCCGGCCGGCTCCTCGTTCACGAGTTTCGTTCGCGGTTCGGCCTGGGCCCCCTCGCCCCGCTGTCGATAGGCGTCCCAGACGGCATCGACGTACTCTCGGGGCGTCGCGAGCCCGGTCAGGTCGTCGCTCGTCAGGTACAGGACGTCGGTCATGATCGGACAGACGGGCCAGACGGAGAAAAACTGTGGGTCGGGTGCGTCAGTCGGCGGTCTGGATCGAGGTGTTCGTCGCCGTGCTGCCGGGGGCCGATTCGCCCAGACTGACCGGGCCGTTGACGAACAGGGCGTGACCGACGAGCCCGACGGCGAAGAGGCCGCCGATGGTGAGCGCGGTGGTCAGCGCGAGACCCGCGACGTGGAGGCCACCGCCGAGGCCGAGCAATGCGAGCGGAATGAGACCGAGGACGAGATCGTAATATTCAGTCATAATCTATTCAATACTATGTGCGACACTAATATAAAGGTTTGCATGAGTTCCGTCTTTCCATCGTGATGGTGTCCAATTGCCACCATGGTGGCCATGTATAACTTATGCATCGCACACCCGTCCGCTCGGAGGTTCTCGTCGCGGACGTGACCGGACTGGGCACCGACCGGATCACTCGCCAGCCAGGCGGAAGGCGATCGCTCGCCACACCGCCAGCAACGCGCCCCCGGCAACGAGCGCGACCAGGTAGAAACTCGCGGCCGCACTCCCCTCGAAGTACGCGGTCGATCGCAACAGTTGGCCGACGCCGTCGGCCAGGGCCCACGCGAGGACCGGGAGACCCAGTGCGAACCGCCAACTCGTGAGCGTCTGGGACCGGTATGCACCGATGGCGGGCGCGGCGATCGCCCACCCGACGAGGAACGTGAGGGACGTCTGAGCGAAGGCCGAGAGAACCGCGAGCGGGTTGCTGCCGTGGGCCACCTCACCGATGGCGACGAACGCGACGATGACGGCGACGTCGCCCAGTCCGTAGCGGACGAGCGCGGACCGGTTCACGTCGAATCGCATGGCCGGCGCTTCGGCGGCGAGGGTCAAGAATTCACGCATTCGCCGACGCGACGCCGACGACGGTGTACACGAACCCTCGCTCGGTGACGGTCGCGTCCAGTCCAGCGTCCTCGAACGCCGTCACGAGGTCCTCCACGGTGAAGAACGTCGATTCGAACCCGACGAGGCGTTCGCCCAGGACCAGGGCACGGCCCCTGATCGTGCCCGGATCGAAGTCCCTGACGACGAAGACGCCGCCGTCGTCGAGAACCCGCACGACCTCCTCGAGGACGCTGGAAACTGCCGGAAAGTGATGGATGGCGTCCACGGACACGACGGCGTCGAGAGAACCGTCGGGAAACGGGAGCGATCTGACGTCGCCCCTGACTGTCGGGAGGCCGTGACCTCTGGCCCTCGCCAGCATCCGTTCGCTGGCGTCCAGTACCACCGGGTCGGTCGAGAGCGAGCGCGCAGCCCGGCCAGTGCCCCCGCCGAGGTCGACGACGTCCTCGACGGGACGCTCCGCCACGGCGAGGCCCGACTCGAGCGGCTGGCTGTCCGTCGCGGGGGCGAAGACGTCGTAGAGGGGCGCGACCCGATCGAAGAACGGTACGTCGTGCACGGTTGTCTCCGCTCGGGGACGGAGGATTATAGGTGTCGCGCCACGGGCAGCAATCATGGACGTCGTCTTCCTGGGCTGGCCAGCGGACGGACCGACCCTCGACCTCGACTGGCGTCGGTTCGCCTACGCGGGGAAGTTCGTCATGTCCAACACCGGCAAGGCGGTGGCGGAGCGTGGGGACGAGGTCGTCGGGGCCGTCGCGTTCAATGCAGACCGGTCGGAGCCATCTCGTGCCTGGATCAGGTACGTGACGGTCCGCGAGGACTGCCGCGGCGAGGAGGTCGGTCCACGGTTGACGGACGCCACCGCGCGTCGCTTGCTCGCGCGCTACGACGCCGTCCGGACGGCGGCGAACAACCCGTACTCCTTCGAGTCGTTCTACAAGGCAGGCTTCGCGTTCACCGGAGAAACCGTCGGGAACGACGGTCTCGTCCTGGAGCGCCCCGCAGACCGGACCGCCGCGGACTATCGGCGCGGGATGGCTCGATTCCTCGATCGAGACGTTTCGGGGGGCGAACGACGGTTCGCCGAGGACCGCGTGGAAGGCCGCCCGCCACCGACCGTGGAACACGCGTTCGATCGCGTCCCCGACGATGGAGAGTATTAACACGGCGGACCTCGAAGGTGGTCGCGATGGGAAACGCGGACCTCCGACAGCTGGCGGCGGTCGAGGAGGTGACCTTCGAGGACCTCGAGGGCGACGTGGTGGCGGTCGACGCCCACAACTGGCTGTACCGCTATCTGACGATCACCGTCAAGTTCACCGACTCGTCCGTGTACACGACGCCGTCTGGCGAGGAGGTCGCGAACCTGATCGGGATCGTCCAGGGACTCCCGAAGTTCTTCGAGAACGACCTCACGCCGATTTTCGTCTTCGACGGCGGCGTTACGGACCTCAAGTCGGCGGAGATCGCAGAACGTCGCGAGGCCAAGGAAGCCGCCGAGGAGCGAATGGAGGAGGCGAAGGCGGCCGGTGACGCCATCGAGGCGGCCAGGATGGAGTCCCGGACACAGCGACTCACCGAGACGATCCAGAGGACCACTCGCGAACTCCTCGACCTCCTCGACGTGCCGTACATCGAGGCGCCGGCCGAGGGCGAGGCCCAGGTCGCCTACATGGCGCGAACGGACGACGACGTCGATTACGCCGGCAGCGAGGACTACGACACGCTGCTCCTCGGGGCACCACTGACGCTCAGGAAACTGACGACCCGCGGCAACCCGGAACTCATGTCCTTCGAGGACACCCTCGCGACCCACGACATCACCTGGGAACAACTCGTGGACGTCGCGATCCTCATCGGGACCGACTTCAACGACGGACTGTCGGGATACGGGCCGAAGACCGCGCTCTCGGCGATCAAGAAACACGGCGACCTGTGGGCCGTCCTCGAGGAGGAGGGCACCGAGATCGATCGCGCCGCCGACATTCGGTCGCTATTCCTCGATCCGGACGTGACGGAGACCTACGACCTCGACCTGACGACGAACCCGGACGTCGACGCCGCCGTCGAGTACGTGACGGAGACGTGGGGGATTCCGAGGGACGAGGTCGATCGCGGCTTCGAGCGGATCGACGAGTCGGTGACGCAGACCGGACTCGACCGCTGGACCTGATCGGCGGACGCCGGTCGGCGGGCCCCGCGGCCGCGAGTGCATTCAGTCGGTTTTACGACAGTCCGTGCAGAAGGGCCACGTATGGCTGAGGACTACCGCATCGAGAAGGACAGTCTCGGCGAGATGGAGGTTCCCGCGGACGCCTACTGGGGTGCACAGACCCAGCGCGCCGTCGAGAACTTCCCGATCAGCGACGAGACGTTCGACAGACGCTTCGTGAGGGCGCTCGGCGTCGTGAAGAAGGCCGCCGCCCAGGCGAACCGCGACCTCGAGACCGTCCCCGAGGAGAAGGCCGCCGCGATCATCCAGGCGACGGACGAGGTCATCGAGGGCGAACTCGACGACCAGTTCCCCGTCGACGTCTTCCAGACGGGCTCCGGCACGTCCTCGAACATGAACGCGAACGAGGTCATCGCCAACCGGGCGACGGAAATTTTCGGCGGCGAGATTGGGTCGCGCGAGATTCACCCGAACGACCACGTCAACTTCGGCCAGTCCTCGAACGACGTCATCCCGACCGCGATGCACGTCGCGGCCCTCGAGGCGGTCGTCAAGGACGTGGAACCGGGACTGGAGGCGCTCCGCGACTCGCTCGCTGCCAAGGAGGAGGCCTTCGACGACGTGGTCAAGACGGGACGCACGCACCTCCAGGACGCGACCCCGATCCGACTCGGCCAGGAGTTCAGCGGGTATCGGGCCCAGGTCGAGAAGGGCCTTGCCCGCCTGGAGAACAGCAAGGCTCACCTCCGCGAACTCGCGCTCGGCGGGACCGCCGTCGGAACGGGGCTCAACACGCACCCGGACTTCCCGGAACTCGCGGCGGAGTACATCTCCGAGGAGACGGGCATCCAGTTCCGCGAGGCCGACAACCACTTCGAGGCACAGGCGGCCCACGACGCGATGAGCGAGGCCCACGGGGCGCTCCGGACGGTCGCCGGTTCGCTCAACAAGATCGCGAACGACCTTCGACTCCTGGCCTCCGGTCCGCGGAACGGCCTCAACGAGATAGATCAGCCCGAGAACCAGCCGGGTTCGTCGATCATGCCGGGCAAGATAAACCCCGTCGTCGCCGAGTCGATCAACCAGGTCCACAAACAGGTCGTCGGCAACGACGCCGCGGTCTCAGCCGGTGCCGCCGAGGGGCAGATCGACCTGAACCTCTACAAGCCGGTGCTCGCGAACAACTTCCTCCAGTCGGCGCGCCTGATCGCGAACGGGAGCGACGTGTTCGCCGAGAAGTTCGTCGACAAACTCGAGGTGGACCGCGAGGAGTGCGAACGGCAGGTCGAACAGAGCATGGCGCTGGCGACAGCACTCAATCCGACGATCGGGTACGACAAGGCCTCGGAGGTCGCCAAGGAGGCCCTCAAGACGGGGAAGACCATCCGCGAGGTGGTCGTCGAGAAGGGCTATCTGACCGAGGAGGAGGCCGAGGAGGTCCTCGATCCGGCGAAGATGACCGAGCGCGGCATCCTCACCGGCGAGTAACCACCCCGTCGGTTAATACGCTCGGCCACCACCTGCAACCATGGAACACCTCGATCCCCGCGTGCAGGTCGTCTGGGCCCTGGTGGTCGTCGCGGGAGCGGTCGGGATCACCGCCGTCCTGGCAGCGGCCCTGATCCTGTTGACGTCCTGGGGGCTCTGGCCGGCGGTCGGAGCCGGTCTGCTCGTCCTCCTCGCGGGCCTCGGACACACGGTCCTCCGGTATCGGATCTGGTCGTACGAGGTCCAGGACGACGCCCTCTACCTCGAACGGGGAGTCTTCACGCGGGTCAGGACCGTCGTGCCGTATGTTCGCATCCAGCACGTCGACACGCAGCGCAACCCGCTCGAACGACTCGTCGGGATCGGGAGTGTCGTGGTCTACACTGCCGGGTCACGGGGGGCAGACGTGACGGTCCCGGGCCTGGAACCCGATCGCGCGACCGACCTCCAGCGTCGCCTCCGGTCCCTCGTGGGCGAGTCCGAGTCCGAGGACGCCGTATGAAACTGGACCCGCTGACGCTCCTTCTCGAGGGGGGCGGCCGCGCGGTCGGTGCCGGCGTCGCGGGATTCACGATCGGGTCCGTCCTGGGCGGGACGCTGGCGGAGCGCCGGATGGTCCCGGACGTGGGCTTGCTCGCCGGCATCCCGCTGGCGATCGTCTTCGCCGGGGTCGCAGTCGGCTACGAAGTCGCTCACTACCGACACTTCGCGTACGAATTGACCGGGGACTCGTTGGACATCACCTCGGGCGTCTTCTTTCGCCGAGAGCGCGAGATCCCGCTCGACCGGATTCAGAACGTCGACATCTCCCGCGACGTCCTGGCGCGATTGGTCGGTGTCGCCTCCGTCGCGATCGAGACCGCCGGTGGGGGCCAGACGGAGGCTCGACTCCGATACGTCTCGGAGGGCGAAGCCCGCAGACTCCAGGAGGAGATCCAGCGACGGAAGCGCTCAGCGACGCGGACGACGGCGGCCGAGGAGACGGCAGACGCCACGTTACTCTTCGAACTCGACGACCGGGACCTGATGATCCTGAGCGTCCTCTCGCTCGATCCGCGCCTGTTCTCGGTGTTGCTCGCGTTCACGCCACTTCTCGGGTCGGAGGCCGTTCCGTCGTTCGCCACCACCTCGAGCGTGGTCCTGATCGGTCTCGGGGCCACCGGCGTCGTCCTCTCCGCAGTGGGGCTCTGGGCGCTGTCGGCCGGCGCGACCTTCGTCCGGTTTTACGGCTTCAAGTTGCACCGGGCAGGGGACGAGTTGCGTTACGAACGGGGGCTGATCCAGCGATACGAGGGCAGCATCCCGCTCTCGAAGGTCCAGACGCTCGCCATCGACGAGAACGTCCTCATGCGCAGATTCGGTTTCGCGTCGCTGAGCGTCGAGACGGCCGGCTACGCCCCGGGATCGACGCCGTCCGGTGGGTCCGAGGCCGCGATTCCGCTCGCGTCACGTGACCGGTTGTACGATCTCGCGACCGAGATCGAACCGTTCGATCCCCCCGAACTCGAGCGACCGCCGGAACGGGCAAGACGCCGGTATCTCGTCCGGTATTCGCTCGTTGTGGGCGCGATCGCGGCGCTCGCCTTCGGCGTCTCCGAACTCCTGGTCCGGTACCCCTGGTGGGTCGTCCTCGCCCTCTTCGTCGGCGTCCCGATTGCCGCGGACCGGAAGTGGCGACACCGCGGCTGGGCCCTCGGGGACGACTACGCCTTCGTCCGAAACGGCTTCTGGCGACGGCGCACGCACGTCGTCCCCGACTTCCGGGTGCAGACGGTGATCGAGCGCCAGACGATCTTCCAGCGCCGGTGGTCCCTCGGGAGCGTCGTGATCGACACGGCCAGTTCGCGCAGCCTCACCGACCGCGGCGCCACCGCCGTCGACCTCGCCGCCGAGGACGCTCGAGCGACGCGAGAGGCGATTCGCGAGCGGTTGCAGGTGGCGCTCGCCACGCGACGATCGAGTCCGACCGGAGACTGAACGTTTTTCCCCCTCGCCCGCACACACCGGAGTAATGGCCGAACGTGACTACGAGGACCTGGGGCTCGTCGCCGGCCTCGAGATCCACCAGCAACTCGACACGGCGACGAAGCTCTTCTGTGCGTGCCCGACCCGCTTGCGGGACCCGGAGGCGGCCGAGCGGTCGTTCACGCGCTATCTGCACCCGACACCCAGCGAACTCGGCGAGATCGACGAGGCGGCCCTCGAGGAGAGCGTGGTCGACAGGGAGTTCACCTACCTCGCCTACGACACCACGTGTCTCGTCGAGGAAGACGACGAACCGCCACACCGCCTGGACGAGGAGGCCCTGTCCGTGGCCCTTGAGATCGCCCAGCTGATGGACATGACGGTCGTCGATCAAGCACACGTCATGCGGAAGGTCGTCATCGACGGCTCGAACACGTCCGGGTTCCAGCGCACCGCACTCGTCGCGAACGAGGGCCGGATCGAGACCGGCGACGGTCCCGTTGGGATCGAGGATCTGATGCTGGAGGAGGAGAGCGCCAAACGCATCGAGGAGACCGACGCCGGGGTAACCTTCGGCCTCGACCGCCTGGGCATCCCGCTGGTCGAAATCGGAACGAAACCCGACATAGAGACACCGACGCAGGCACGGGAGGCCGCCGAGCGCATCGGAATGATCCTGCGATCGACGGGGCAGGTCAAGCGCGGTCTCGGGTCCATCCGCCAGGACGTCAACGTCTCGATCGAGGAGGGCGCCCGCGTGGAACTCAAGGGCGTCCAGAGCCTCGACGACATCGACGACCTCGTCCGAACCGAGGTCGAACGCCAGATTGCCCTCCTCGACGTCGCCGACGCGCTCGCCGACCGGGACGCCAGCGTGGGCGATCCCCAGGTCGTGACGGACGTGTTCGCGGAGACCGATAGCGGCGTGATCCGGGGAGCCCTCGACGACGGCGGCGAGGTGTGGGCGGTCCCGCTGTACGGCTTCGACGGTCTCGTGGGCCGCGAACTGGTGCCCGACCGTCGTCTCGGGACGGAGTTCTCCGATCACGCCAAGCGACACGGGGCGGGCGGCATCTTCCACACCGACGAACTGCCGGCGTACGGCGTCACGGACGACGAAGTGGCGGCACTCGAGGAGGCCGTCGGCGCGGGGGCCGCTGACGCCGTCGCCATCGTCGCAGACGACCCCTCGATCGCCGAGCAGGCCATCGAGGTGGTCGGGGAACGGGCCGCAGTGGCCATCGAGGGCGTCCCGGAGGAGACTCGAGGTGCGAACGACGACGCGACGTCGGAGTACCTCCGACCGCTCCCGGGCGCGGCGCGAATGTATCCCGAGACCGACGTGCCGCCCGTCGCTCCCGACCCGACAGACGTGGAGACGCCCGAACTGCTCACCGAGAAGGTCGAGCGCTACCGGACGGACCTCGGACTGGACGAGGGACTGGCGAACCAGGTCGCCACCGGCAGTCGCTGGGATCTCTTCGAGGAGGCGGTGGACGAGGGGGTCGATCCGACGCTCGCGGCCCAGACGGTCGAGTCCACCGTCACGGAACTCCGCCGGGACGACGTCCCCGTCGAGTCCCTCACCGACGCGCACTTCGAGCAGATCTTCGGGCTCCTCGCGGCGGGGGATCTGGCCCGCGAAGGGGTGCCAGACCTCCTCTCGGCGCTGGCTGCCGACCCGAGCATGACCGCCGAGGAGGCGGCGGAGGCGGAGGGGCTCGGAAGCGTCGACAGGGAGGCGGTCAGGGAGAGCGTGGTCGCGGTGGTCGAGCGGAACGAGCAACAGGTGGCCGAAGAGGGAATGGGCGCGTTCTCCGCGCTCATGGGCGAGTGCATGGCCGAACTCCGTGGCAAGGCCGACGGGGACCTCGTGAGCGAGGTGCTCCGCGAGGAGATCCAGAAACGCGCCTGAGGTCGGAGAATCCGATTAGTCGTCCGCGAGCTCCTCGATCAACGTCTCGAGACTGTAACTCTCCAGAATCCGCTGACCGTCGCGCAACGGGGCGATCACGAACGTCGAGTTCGTGCGTTCGACCGCCTCGATGGCTTCGAACTCCCGGATCAGTCGCTCGACCTTCTCGCTGTCCGACAGTCGCGCGATCACGACGAAGTCCGTCTCCCCCATCGTGAAGTACGCCTGGGTGACGCCCTCGATGGCGAGGAGGTCGTCAGCGACGTCCTCGTACGAACCGCTGTAGTTGGCGAGCACCTCGACGATGACGGTCACGCCGAGTCCCAGTTCGTCGAGGTCGAGGTCGTAGAGGTCGTTCGTGACGATCCCCGACTCCCTGAGGTTGTTCAACCGGTAGTGGATGGTCGAGACGGGAATGTCGGTCGCCTCGTGGATGCGCTCGGGACTGCTGGTGCCCAGCTCGGAGATGGCCTTCAGGATCCGGAGGTCTCGTTCGTCCATCGCCCGGGGATTCACGAGCAGCCCACTTACCTCTGTAGATTCCTCACGGTCGTTGATGGAGCAAGCAATATATTCCGATATGGTGCCTCATTGATTTGGATTTTTCACGCTTAGTTGTAGACAGATATAAGAACCGTGGCCTGTTTCGAAAGAAACGACATGAACATCTTGGACGGGCGGGTCGGCCCCCGAATGACCGGACTACTCTTCCTGTCGCTCGCGGCCATCTGGGGGACGGCCTTCGTTGCCATCGAAATCGGCCTGCACTACGTTCCACCCCTCACGTTCGCGGGGTTGCGGTACCTCGTCGCCGGCGCGCTCATCGTCGGGTACGCGGCCCTGACGACCGACTACGTACTTCCGCGCAACCGCCGTGACCTGTTGCCAATCGGCGTGCTGGCCGTCTTCTTCATCTTCGGCAATCACGCGTTCCTCTACCTGGGCGAACAGTACGTCCCGGGGGCCGTCGCGGCCGTCGTCGTCAGTCTCTCCCCGGTCCTGACCGCGGTGTTCGCCAGTCTGCTCCTGGGCGACGACGCGCTCGGGCGCGTCCAGTTGCTCGGCTTCCTGACCGGCATTCTCGGCGTGGCTATCGTGGCTCGACCGACCCCGGGATCGGTGCAGGTCGGGACCCTGATCGGTATTGGTCTCGTGTTCGTGGCCGCGGCGAGTTTCGCGATGGGGGCGGTCCTCTCGCACCCCATCCCGACGACGATTCCGCTCACCTCGTTGCAGGGGTGGTCGATGCTACTCGGATCCGCGATGCTTCTCGGAGGGGGCGCGCTCCGGGGGGAGTCCCTGGCGAGCATCGCGCTCACGCCGACGGCGGTCGCCTCGTTCGCGTACCTGACCTTCGTATCGGGCGCCGTCGCGTTCTTGCTCTACTTCAGCCTCCTGGACCGGGTGGGGCCCGCCCACCTCAATCTCGTCGGCTACCTCGAACCGGTCGCCGCGAGCCTCGCGGGGTGGGCGCTGCTCGGTGACCTCGTCGGCCCAACGACGGTCTTCGGGTTCGCTCTGATCGTCCTGGGGTTCGGGCTCGTCGAGCACGAGCGACTCGGCCGGGAGGTCGCGTTGCGATTCCCCGCAGTCCGCCGGTTGCGACGGGACGCCTGATCCGCAGGCTATTTCGTCGCCGGGGCCCGGAGTGGAACCGATGACGACGTACTTCGAGGACCTGACCGAGGGCGATACGAGGCAGTTCGGATCGTACGACGTGACCGAGGAGGAGATTCTGGAGTTCGCCTCCCGGTACGACCCCCAGTGGTTCCACACCGACGTCGAGCGGGCGGAGTCCGAGTCCATCTACGGGGGCCTGATCGCCAGCGGATGGCACACGGCGGCCATGACCATGCGCATGATCGTCGAGAACGAACTCGAGGACGCGGCCTCGCTCGGCGCGCTCGGCGTGGACGAACTCCGCTGGCCCAATCCCGTGTTCCCCGGCGAGACGCTCTCCGTGGAGAGCGAAGTTCGCGAGACCCGCCGGTCGGAGAGCGACCCTGGCCGGGGAGTGGTCCGGACGCACACCCGGACGCTCAATGGCGACGGCGAGGAGAAACTCACGATGACCTCGATCGTGCTCTACGCCAGTCGAGAGGCCTGAGACGGCCCCACTGCCGTCAGTCCTCCCGGTACCGAACGGCCCGTCTGAGGACGCCCCTGAGCGTCGATAGTTCGCGGCCCGTCGGATGGGCCCGACCGAACACCCGGCGAACCAGGCGCATCGTCTTCTCCCGTTTCTCGATCGGGTAGCCGACGGTCTCGAGGGTCGAGGCGACGTGGTCGTAGAAGCCCTCGATTTCGGCCTCTGTTGCCCGGTCCTTCGATCGATCCGGCAACTGGGAGGACTCCATCGCCACCTCGCGGAGTTCGTAGAGTGCCACCGTCGCGGCCTGGCCGAGATTCATGACCGGGTACTCCTCGCTCGCAGGGATCGCACAGATGCGGTCCAGGCGGGACAGTTCATCGTTCGTCAGGCCGACCCGTTCCCGGCCGAAGACGAGTGCGGTCCTTGCGGTCAGACCCTCGAGGTCGTCGGCCAGTTCGGCGGGCGTCACGAACGGATACCGGACGTGACTCGACCCGTCCTCGTTCGTGACCGCGGTGAAACCGATCGTGTGATGGGACTCGACGACCGCGTCGAGGGTGACCTCGCGGGCGTTCGGCAACACGTCGTCGCGGGCCTGCCCGGCGAACCCGTAGGCCTCCCCGTCGGGATCGAGTTCGGGCGGATCGACCAGCAGCAGGTCCTCGAACCCGAAGTTCTTCATCGCCCTGGCGATGGTTCCCACGTTGCCCGGGGTCGCGGCGTCCACCACGACGACGGCCGGAGCGCTCATCACGCGCCGGTAATCGACCGCCACGTAAATACGGACTGCTCAGAGGTGCTCGGCCACGTCGGGGGCGTACTCCTCGGGGGCCACGTCGACGACGCTCTCCTCGTGGACCGTGTCGAAGAACGTCGCGTCGCTCCAGTAGTACCGGTCGAAAACCGACCGCGCGACGACGTCGATCACCGGCCGCGTGGCCGGTTCGTCATCGACGATCTGGAAGCCGAAGTTGAAACTGTTGAGTCCCCGCTCGGCGTACGACTCGAGGACGCCGACCAGACCACGGGCGAGGTCGGTGTAGACGTCGCTGTCGGCCGGCGGGACGGTCTCGGCGTCGAGGACGCCCCGGACGTGTCGATGATGCTGTGGCGAGAACGGGGCGTACCACTCGACCGCCCCGGTCCGTCCGACCATCCTGTCGCCGTCTCGTTCCGCCTCGAGGAGGTCGTCGAGGTACCGCGACCCGTGGCGGTCGTGGTACGCACGGTGGGCCTCGAGACGGCGCCGCTGGCGATTCGTTCCGCGGTCGTCGACCAGCGTCTGGACGTGGGGGTGGACGATGCTGCTCCCCGCCGATCGGAGGAAGTTCATGTTGACCGATGCGACGGTGGCCGAATCGTCGTGCTCGAAGACGCGGCCGACGTACTCCATGGCGGCGGTGAACCCGTTCGCGAACGTCCCCGCGTCGAACTCGTCGATCGGGACGTAGTGGTCGTCGGTGAGAACGACGACGTTCGAGTGGGCGCCGTACGGGTTGAGGTTCGGGAACGAGGTCGCCTCACCGACCGAACCGCGCTCTTCGCCGACGAAGTCCGGATACCGTGGGGTCGCCTCCTCGACGGTCCCGGGACAGAAGAAACAGCCCTCGGCGTCCTCGACCACCTCGTCGATGTCCGGATCCTCGTCGGGGACGAGGAAGTTCTCGGGGACGATGCGGGTCTGGCGTCCGGTGAGGGGATCTTCGCGGACCTCGATCGGGACCGTCGTCTCCGCGAAGTCCTCCAGGGGATTGTAGAACGTCGCCTCCTGGTGCGTGCTGGGAAACTCGATGGCCATGGGAGACCGTTCTCCGCTATTCCACATAAACCTCCGCCGGCACCGGGACACCTTTGGTCCCGCCAGTCGCCTGTCCGGGCATGAAGACGGTGGACGTCGGTGGACTCCCGGTGGGAGACGACCATCCGCCTCGCATCGTGGGCGTCCTGAACGTCAGTCGAGAGTCGCCGTACGATCCGAGCGTCTTCGACGACCCGGCCGAGGCCGCGGCGTACGTAGACGATGCGCTGATCGACCAGGGTGCCGACGTCGTCGACGTCGGACTGGAGTCCGCGAACAAGCGATTCGACGTGCTCTCGGCGGAGCAGGAACTGGATCGACTCGACGTGGCCGTGGAGACGCTCGACCGGGTCGAGGGCGACGCCGTCTTCTCCATCGAGACGAGGTACGCCGCGGTTGCGGACGAGGCCCTCTCCCGCGGTTTCGACGCGATCAACGACGTCTGTGGGTTCGCCGACCCCGAGATGCCGGCGGTCGCCGAGGCCCACGACGTCGCCGTCGTCAAGATGGCGAGTCCGCCCGACCTCGACCGACCCGGCGCCGTGGACGACGTGGACTGGGCGGCAGAGCGATCACCGGACTGGGCCGCGAACGCTAGTTTCGTCGACAAGGTATACGCGTCTCTGGAGCGCGGTGGTCTGACCGGGAAGACGATCGTCGATCCGGCGTTCGGGGGGTGGTCGGAGACGAAGACGCTGGCCGACGACCGACAGACGTTCGAGCGACTCCGCGAATTTCGGGCCCTGGGGCGTCCCGTCCTCGTCTCAATCAACCGGAAGAACTTCCTCAAGGACGTCGTGGACCGCTCCACCGAGGACGCACTGCCCGCCAGTCTCGGTGCGACGTCCCTGGCGGTCGATCGCGGCGCACACGTGATCCGGACCCACGACGTGGCCGCGACGCGTGACGCGGCCCTGATCGGCCACGCGTTCGACCGAGACCGCGTTCGAACCGAGCACGTCGAGGAACTCGCCGTGACCAACGCCCGCGAACTCGCCAGACACCTGGAACGCGTCGGCGGTGACCCGGCGACGGCACGGGCTGGCGTCGACCGTGCAGTGGCGGTAACCGACCTCGGGCCGGAGGAAACCGACAGCCTCCAGGCCGTCGCAGCGGACTGCGGTCTGGTCGTCGCCGGCGGCGATCGATCGATCCTCGCCGGATCGGCGGGAGAGTTCGCCGCACTCGCGAGCGAACTCGAGGGCGAAACACGCCGACTGGAGGGGGTTGCGGGGGCCCTCGATCGCCTGATACCCATGGAGAAAACTTATACCGGATGGGGGTAAAGACCTGACTGGAAGCCGGACCCCGATTGGGTAGGGGTACACAATTCCGGGGTTTCCGGCTCAAACCGGGTTCCTCAATTTATTCACAACCCGATAGCCTCAGCCATGGACTTCACCGACTGGGAGCCGATATACGAGCGCATTCTCGCGGACTTCGGGTACGACCGCGCCGCGGACGAGCGGAGTCGCGACCTCCTCGCAGGCCTGATCGAACCGTTCGACCTCTCGCGTCTCGACGTCGAGGGTCGCACCGTCGCCATCGCGGGCGGTGCCGACAGTCTCGGGGACGAGCACTCCACCGTGCGGGCCGCAGACGTCGTGTTCGCCGCCTCGACAGCCGCCGACCACCTCCGCGACGCCGGCCTGGCAGTCGATCTCGTCGTCACCGACCTGGACAAGCACCCGGAGACGGCGGTCGAACTGTCGCGATCGGGGACCCCAGTGGCGGTCCACGCCCACGGTGACAACGTCGGACTGATCGAGGAGGTCGTACCCGCAATGGCCGGGGCCAACGTCCTCGGTACCACGCAGGCGGAACCGGTGGGGCCGGTCCGGAACTTCGGCGGGTTCACGGACGGGGACAGGGCGGCCTTCCTCGCAGACCACCTCGACGCGACTACCCTCACCTTCCCCGGGTGGGACTTCGACGACCCGACCGTCGGCCCCGAGAAGCAGCGAAAACTCGAGTGGGCCGAACGACTCCTGGTCCACCTGGAACGCCGACGTGGCGACCGCTGGACCCTCCTCGACGACCGCCGGGACGACGTCGACGAACCCCTGTCGGGGTGAGCGATCACTGGGTCGCGGGGGCGAGCGCCTCGATCGTCCGCTCGATGTCCGCCCGCTCCGCGGCCCGCGGGAATCCGACGCCGACGGCGTCGAGGCCCGCGACGTTCGTGAAGCGGTCGAGTTGCTCCCTGGCCTCCTCTGCCGTCCCCGCGGCGGCAAACTCGTCGAGGACCTCGTCGGTGACGGCTGCCGTGGCCTTCTCGTAATTCCCGTTGCCCCACGCGACTGCCATCTCGTTCGCCTCCTCCTCGAACCCCTGCCGGGCGAGAGCCCGTCGGTAATAATCCCCCATCGCCGCGACGTAGAAGGCGATGTGCTGGCGGGCCAGGTCGCGGGCGCGCTCGCGATCGTCGTCGACGGCCGCGGTGATCGATGCCATCGTCCGTTGCTCGTCCCGGTCGCGGTCGCCAAGTTCCGAGCCCCGTTCGAAGTCCTCGAGTCTGTCCGCGATGCCCTGCGGCGAGAGCACGATCCCGTGCCATCCGTCGCCGAAGCGCCCCGCGAGTTCGACCGACTTCGGACCCATCCCCGCGGCGTCGACCGGCGCGGGCGTCTCGGGCGGATCGTTCCGGAGGCGAAAGCCGGTCAACGAGTAGACGTGTCCGTCGTACTCGACGACGTCGCCCGTCTGGACCTGTTTCACGATTTCGACCGTCTCCCGCACCCGTTTGAGCGGTTCGTCGAAACTGGCGCCGTGCCAGCCCTCGATCAGGATCGGACCACTCGATCCCACCCCGATGCGGGCGCGACCGTCGGCCACTTCCTGCAACGTCGCCGCCGTCTGCCCGACGAGTGCCGGCGAGCGGGAGAAGACGTTGACGATGCTGGGACCCAGTCCGACGGTCTGGGTCTGGTCCGCGATGGCAGTGAGGACGGCGACCACGTTGCGCCCCCACGTCTCTGGCACCCAGACGACGTCGTAACCCAGGTCTTCGCCGCGGACCGCGTACTCGACGTACTCCGCGACCGAACGCTGTTCGGCGACCGGCAAGTGGAGATCGATCGCTGTCATGGCCACTCCTACCCGGAGGCCGTGCTTAAAACCCGGTCAGTGCACACGCGGGACAACCCTCGAGGAGTTGTCCGGCGACCGACGGGAGCGGACGATACGCTGCGGGACGCTGACGGTTGCAGTCCGCGGTCGCGAAAGAAAGTGGCGTGTCGGGACCGAATCAGCCGAAGAGGTCGCCCAGGCCCTCGCCCGAGGCTTCTTCGTCTTCCTCTTCGCCCTCGGCCTCTTCCTCTGCCTCCTCCTCGGCTTCGGTCTCCTCTTCGGTCTCTTCCTCGGCTTCGGCTTCGCCGGCGGCACCGCCAGCGGGGGCCGCCGGAGCGGCAGCGGCCTGCTCGACCGCTTCCTCGATGTCGACGTCCTCGAGAGCGGCGACGAGCGCCTTCACGCGGGACTCCTCGACGTCGACGCCCGCGGCTTCCAGCACGCCGGTGATGTTGTCTTCGTTGATCTCCTCGCCCGATTCGTTCAGGATGAGTGCTGCGTAAACG